>NZ_JBSFIA010000055.1:0-43503 GCF_053597355.1 Streptomyces sp. NPDC001443 | reverse complement strand
CAAACCCCCACCACACATATCTACACACACACTGCAAAAAACTAACCAAACACCACGCTCTACCTATCTGGGCCCCGCCCCACACCCCGGACCCCCGGCCGCGCGGCCGGACGACCGCCCCCGCGCTGTTGCGGAGGGAACCGCCCCGCGTTGGAATCAAGTGTGAGGCACTTTGGCGCCGCCACGCCCGCCGACCGTCCCGCGCCCGGCACAGGGGCCGGCCGGAAGGGACTCAAGAGCAATGCCCTTGGCATGTTCTCCTCGGTCGTCATGGCCCTGGCCTCCACCGGTCCGGCGTACAGCCTCGCCGCCACGCTGGGCGTCATCGTGGCGGGGGTCGGACTGCAGGCCCCGATCATCACCATGCTGGCCTTCGTCCCGATGCTGCTGGTCGCGTACGCCTTCCGGGCGCTCAACGCGAGCAACGCCGACTGCGGGACCACGTTCACCTGGGCCACCCGTGCCTTCGGACCACGCACCGGCTGGATGGGCGGCTGGGGCCTGATCGTCGCCAACATGCTCGTCATGGCGAACCTCGCCGCGATCGCCGCCTCCTACGCCTTCCGGCTGGTGGGCCTGGACGGACCGGCGGAGAGCCGCCTGTGGACCACTTTGGCGGGCATCCTCTGCATCGTCGTGCTGACCGCGATCTGCTACGCCGGTATCCAGGTCTCGGCAACGGTCCAGCGCTGGCTGCTGTGCCTGGAAGTGGTGATGCTGCTCGTCTTCGCCGTCGCCGCGCTGATCAGGGTCTACGCCCGCCCTCCCCCGACGGCCATCCATGTCTCCGCCTCCTGGTTCAACCCCTTCGAGGTGACCTCGGCACAGGCCCTGACCTCGGGCCTTCTCGCGGGGGTCTTCATCTACTGGGGCTGGGACACCGCGTTCTCGGTCAACGAGGAGACCGTCGACAGCAACCGCGTCCCGGGACGCGCGGCGGTCCTGTCCACCGTGCTGCTCCTGCTCATGTACGGGCTGGTGTCCACGTCGGCGCAGGCGTTCGCGGGAGTGGGCACCACGGGCATCGGGCTCGCCAACCCCTACAACGTGGACGACATATTCGCCGGGCTGGGCGAGGCCGTGTTCGGGAGTCAGCAGGCTGGGGTCCTTCTGTCCAGACTGCTGATCCTGATGGTGCTGACCTCGGCGCTGGCCTCCGCCCAGACCACCATCCTGCCCCTGGCCAGGACCGTCTTCTCGATGGCGGTCCACAAGGCCGTCCCACCCCGGTTCGCCCGGGTCCATCGCAAGTACCTCACCCCGACCTGGGGAACCGTGGGCACGGGCGCGGTCTCGATCGCACTGCTGGTGCTGCTGTCCTCGTTCAGCGAGAACATCCTGGCCGACTCGATCGACTCGATCGGCCTGGCGATCGCGTTCCAGTACGGACTGACCGGCTTCGCCTGCGTCTGGTACCACCGCAGGGTCCTCACCCACAGCGGCAGAGACCTGATCTTCAAGGGGGTGCTGCCGGCGCTCGGCGGGCTGATCATGCTCGTGCTGTTCCTCTACGCCGCCTTCGTGGTCTACGCGGAGCCCGGGTACGGGTGGACCGTCGTCGACCTGCCGTTGATAGGACGGACGGGCGGCGTCACCGTCCTGGGCCTGGGCGCCCTGCTGATCGGCCTGCTGCTGATGCCGGTGGTCACCCGCGGTCACACCGTGGCCCTCAAACTCCAGCGGAGCCTGCTCCCGCGCGGTCTGCCGCAACACGTCGCCCTCGACTCGGCGAGCCGCTACCTGCCCGCAGACAGCGGGGCCGGGGTGGGCGGCGACTGGTACGACGTCATCCCCCTGTCGGGCACCCGGGTCGCCCTGGTCGTCGGGGACGTGCTCGGACACGGCCTCCAGGCGGCGGCCACCATGGGACGTCTGAGAACGGGCGTGCGCGTCCTGGCCCGGATGGACCTGAGCCCGGACGAACTGCTGTCACGCCTGGACGACCTGGTCGAGCAGACCGCGCACGAGCACACGGTCGGCCGCGGCCCGGGCCATCCGAAGCCGCGGGCCGACAGCGCCCTGGGCGTGTCCTGCCTGTACGCGATGTACGACCCCGTCTCGGGGAACTGCAGCCTCGCGCGGGCCGGGGAGTCGGTGCTGGCGGTCGTCGAGACGCGCACGGGTGTCGTCGACCACCTGAAACTGCCCCCCGGGCCGCCGCTGGGCGTGGCAGGCCCGCCCTACGAGAGCATGGACCTGGAGCTGGCGCCGGGCACGCTCGTCGCCCTCTTCACGGCCGGCCTCATCCAGGACTCCGACAGCCGTGCGGCCGGGCTCGCGCGGCTGTCCCACGCCCTCGCCGACGACCGAGCATCCCTGGAACAATTGTGCGATCGAGCGGTGGACACGCTGCTTCCCGGACCGGTGGACGAGGACGCGACGCTGCTCATGGCCCGCACCCACCTGCTCGACCGCAGCCAGTTCGCCCAGTGGGAGGTGTCGACGGACCCGGAGGCAGTGGGCACCATACGCACCGCCGTCAGCAAACAGCTGCGCGACTGGGACCTGGACGATCTCGAGTTCACCAGCCAGCTCATCGTCAGCGAGCTGGTCACCAACGCCATCCGCTACGGCGGCGGCCCGATCCAGGTACGCCTGATCCGCGACCGGGCCCTGATCTGCGAAGTCTCCGACACCGGCCACACCGCGCCCAATCTGCGGCACGCCGCGAGCGACGACGAGGGAGGCAGGGGCCTGTTCATCATCGCCCAGATGACCCACCACTGGGGCACGCGCTACACCCCCACCGGCAAGACGCTCTGGACCGAGCAGGACCTGCCACCGCCGGACGGTCCATAGCTCTTTCGTTCCAGGGCGGCGCCCGCTTCAGAGCGGCGGGCCCGCTTCGGAGCCGTGCCCGTTCCAGAGCCGCGGGTCCGCGTCAGGGGCGTGCCCGCTCCAGAGCCGCGGGTCCGCGTCAGGGGCGTGCCCGCTCCAGAGCCGCGGGTCCGCGTCAGGGGCGTGCCCGCTCCAGGCACCGGGCCGGTACCTGGCCGCCGAGCACGATCCGCCATTGGCTCCCGCCCCCGCACTCCCGGTACGCCGAGCGCCCGCCCCGGCCGATGGCCACCACGCACGACCGGACCTTCTCCCCCCGGCGCAGATACCGCACGACGGGCGATACGGTCGTCGCGACCGGCCCCTCGTTCCCCGCGGGCTTGCGCACGGGGACCTTCCGGACGGCCTCCCACATCGACGTGCACGGCGCGGACGCGGTGGGGGCGGCGGCGGCCGGCGGGGCGGTGGACAGGGCGGTCGCCAGCACGAAGGCGGCGGCAGTGGTGAACAGACGTCGGGTGAGGTGCATACCGGCTCAACCACGGCACCCACCGGACGGGTCACGGCCACCGACCGAAGATCACCCGACGGAGATCGACCGGGCCCCGCGGCACACGCCCGCGTGACATTTCACCGACAGCGTCGTTGAACGGTGCACCCCCCGAAACGGGCCCCGGGAAACGCGTCCCGGGGCCCGTTGATCACCGACCGTCTCCTTGTCGCCGGACTACACAGCGGCCTGGCCTCGGTCCCGGACGATGATCTTGCCGATGTTCTCGCCGTGCAGCATCCCCAGGAACGCGTCCACGATGTGTTCGAAGCCGTCGACCACCGTCTCGTCCGGGGTGAGCCGTCCGCTCTGGATGTGCGGTACCGCGAACTCGTACAACTCCTCCTGTACGTCGCGGTAGTTGCTGACCAGGAAGCCCTCCATGCGCAGGCTCTTCTCCACGATGTCCGCGTAGTCGAAGCGCGGTGGCGGTGCGTCGGGGGTGTTGTACTGGCTGATCGTGCCGATCCGGACGATACGGCCGAACTCGCGCAACGCTGCGATTGCGGCGGCCAGTTGCTCGCCGCCGACGTTGTCGACGAACACGTCGACGCCGTCCGGCGCGGCCTTGCCGAGCAGTTCGGCGGCGGGTCCGTCGTGGTGGTCGAAGGCGGCGTCGTAGCCGACCTCCCGGACGAGGTGGCCGGCCTTCGCCGCCGAACCCGCGCTGCCGACGAGCCGTCCGGCGCCGAGCAGCCGGGCGAAGCGCCCGGTGGCCGTACCGACCCCGCCCGCCGCGGCCGACACGAACAGGTCCTCGCCCTCCTGGAACCGGGCGATCCGGGTCAGGCCCACATAGGCGGTAAGGCCGGTGCCGCCGAGGACGCTGAGGTAGGCGCTCAGGGGCACGCCGTCGAAGCGGGGCAGGTGCCGGGTCTCCTCCGGCGTGACCACGGAGTGCGTACGCCAGCCCTGCCGGTGGAACACGATCGCCCCCTCGGCCAGCCGGGGCGTGCGCGAGGCGACGACCTGTCCGACGGCGCGGCCCTCCAGCGGCGCGTGCAGCGCGAAACCGCCGGGCACGTCGTCCATCATCTCGCGGTGGTACGGGTCGACGGACCAGTAGAGGTTCTTCACCAGCGCGCTGCCGGGCGGTGGGGTGGGCAGCGTGGACTCGACGAAGGCGAAGTGGTCGGCGGTGGGAAAGCCGTACGGGCGGGCGGTCTGGTGCACGGTGAGCGCGGTCTCGTCCATGGCCGGACCGTAGGCCGGGAATGCGCCCGGCGGGCAGCCGGTTGAGCTCATGCGACCCGCAGGTTCCATGAGCAGTTCTCATACAGTGAGGTGAGCGCCCCGTGGCTCGCACGACCGACTCCGATCTCGCCCCCCACGAACTGCGCGTGCTGGTGGCGGTGGCGGACGCCGGGGGCTTCTCGGCCGCAGCCGGGGCACTCGGTGTGACGCAGTCCGCGATCTCCCACTCGGTCCGCGGCAGCGAGCGCAAGATCGGCGCCGTGCTCTTCGACCGCGGCCGGGCCGGCGCCCGCCCCACGCCCGCCGGGGACAGGGCCGTGGCACACGCCCGCCGCGTCCTGCGGCTGCTGGACGTGCTGACCGGGGAGGCGCGCGCTGCGGCCCGGTCCGACGCGCCGCAGGGGCCGCTGCGGATCGCGGCCTTCCGCAGCGCCGCGCTCCAACTGCTGCCGTCCGTCCTCCAGCGGCTGCGCGCCCGGCATCCGGGGATCGAGCCGCGGGTACGGATCGTGCGCGAGGTGGGGCGCGGCACCGCGGGCGAAGTGGCCGACGGGAGAGCGGACATGGCCATCACCACGCTGGGCGGCTCCCTGCCGCATCCGCCGGGGCTGGTCACGGGCGAGCTCTTCGAGGAGGCCTACTCCCTGGCGCACCCGACGGGACACGCGGCCCCGCGCTCGCTGCCGCTGGTCGACTGGGCCGAGAACTGCGGCTCGTACACCCGTGATTGGTGGGCTGCCCAGGACTGGATCCCGGAGGCGAGCGTCGAGGCGGAGGACGACGGAGCGGTGCTCTCCCTGGTGAGCGCGGGTCAGGGAATGGCGATCATGCCGGCGCTCTCCCTGGCCGGAGCACCGGACTCGGTCACGATCGCCGATCTCGGCCCCGGGCGCCCGACGCGCCGGGTCGGCTACGTCACCACCGCCGAGCTCGCCGGATCCGCCGTGGTGCGCGCCTTCGTCAGGGAGCTGCGGGCCACGGTCCCCACGAACGGGAGTGCCTCCCCGGTGGCTGCCGGGGAGGCACTCGTGAGCCGGTTGCGGCCCGTGAAGTCCTAGCGGCGCAGTGCCGCCAGGTTGCGGTAGCCGATGGCCGCGTGTTCCAGGGACTGTCCTGGGTTCGTGCTGCTCGGGGCGTTGTCCTGCTCGATCATCGGATTGTGGTAGTTGCGGTGGCCCACCCGCGAGAAGAACGTGTGGTAGTCGATGACGCCGGTGCCGAACGGCACCATGTCGTAGCCCTGGCCGTTGGTGGCGTTGACGACGCCGTCCTTGGCGTGGAACAGCGGGTAGCGCTTGTCGTTGCGGGTGACCAGGCCCGCCGGGTCGAAGATGTTGGTCTGGGTCGAGCCGTCGTGGGCGGTGTAGCTGCGGAACTTGTACTGGGCCACGTGCGCCCAGAAGATGTCCATCTCCAGCCAGACCGTCTTCGGGTCGGTGATGGACAGGAAGTACTCCAGCTTGCGGATGCCGGAGCTGCGCGTCGGCCGGCCCTGGGCGTCGAGCGGACCGCCGTCGAGGAGGAAGCCGTAGGCGGCGTCGTGGTTGTGGGTGTAGAGCTTCAGTCCGGCGTCGCGGGCGAGGGTGCCGAGGGCGTGCCACTTCTCGGCGGCCACGTCCCAGTCCGCCTTGTAGGCGCTGCTGGTGGGGTCGCCGCCGGTGCCCACGTGGGCCATGCCGAGGATGTTGGCGATCTCCAGGTGCTTCTTGAAGGTGTCCAGGTCGGTGCTGGACAGCGACCAGGAGCCGGGGATGAAGCCGTGGTTGCCCTGGGCGCGCAGTCCGTTGTCGTCGAGCCAGCGGCGCAGCTGCTTCGCGCCCTCGACGGACTCCAGGCTGGCCCCGCCGGGCGCGTTGGCGTGCTGGCCGTAGCCGGCGAACTCGACCTGCTGGTAGCCGAACCGGGCGAGCTGCTCGAACACTTCGCGGAAGCCGGACGGCAGCGTGCTGGCCTGCGGGTCGCGGCCGATGGCGTCACGGACGGTGTAGAGGATGATGCCGCGCCTGTCGGCGGGGACGAGGACCTGCCCGTTGCCGTTCTCGCCGCCCTTGTTCTCCGTCCGGGGTGCGGCGTGCACGGGCGCCGCGCCGAGGACGGGGGCGGCGATCGCGCCCGCCGCGACGGCGGTGCAGGTGCTCAGGAAGCTGCGGCGGCCGATGCCGAGGCTGCGGCGCAGCTGGTCGTCGGAGTTGTGGTTCACGTTCAACGGGTGCCTTCCTTCACGGGGTGGCCGGTACCGAGACCGGCGAGGTCGAGCAGGAGCGGTTTCACGTCGGTGGCCGCGATGCGGTCGCCGACGGCGCGGGGGGTGGAGCACAGGAGGAGCGGACCGTCGTCGTCGCTCGTGGGGAGGCGGCCGTGGCTGCCCCGGACGGGTGAGCCGTCGAGGGGCACGACCGCCATGCGGTAGCGCAGGCCGAGCTTCTTGCGGGCGAGCGCGGTGGCCGCCTTGACCTTGACGTAGGGGTCCTGGGGATCCATGAACAGCTCGACCGGGTCGTAGCCGGGTTTGCGGTGGATCTCCACGAGCTGCGCGAAGTCGGGGGCGCGTGCGTCGTCGAGCCAGTAGTAGTAGGTGAACCAGGCGTCGGGTTCCGCGACGGCGACGAGTTCGCCGGCGCGCGGGTGGTCCAGGTGATGGGCCTTCTTGCCCTCGTCGTCGAGGAGTTGCTCGATGCCGGGCAGGCAGTCGAGGGCGGCGCGGGTGGCGGCCAGGTCCTCGGGGCGGCGGACGTACACATGGGCGATCTGGTGGTCGGCGACGGCGAACGCGCGCGAGACCATCGGGTCCAGGTACTCCATGCCGTCCTGGGTGTGGACCTCCAGCAGACCGGCGCGGCGCAGGGCGCGGTTGATGTCGACGGGCCTGCTGACCTTGGTGATGCCGTACTCCGACAGGGCGACGACGGTACGGCCTTCGGCCCGGGCGTCGTCGAGGAGCGGGGCCAGTGCGGCGTCGAGGTCGGTGGCCGCCTTCAGGGAGCGCGGGTCGTCGGGTCCGTAGCGCTGGAGGTCGTAGTCGAGGTGTGGGAGGTAGCTCAGCGCGAGGTCGGGCCGGCGGGTGCGCAGGACGTGCCGGGTGGCGTCGATGATCCACTGGCTGGAAGTGAGGTCGGCGGCCGGTCCCCAGAAGCGGAAGAGGGGGAACGTGCCGAATTTCTCCGTCAGTTCGTCGTGCAGGTCGACGGGTCGGGTGTAGCAGTCGGGTTCCTTGCGACCGTCCGCGTAGTAGACCGGGCGGGGGGTGACGGTGATGTCGGTGTCGGCGCCCATGGCGTACCACCAGCAGATGTTGGCGACCGTGTAGCCGGGGTGGGCGCGGCGGGCCGCGTCCCAGATCTTGTCGCCCGCGACGAGCCCGTTGTGCTGGCGCCACAGCAGTACGTCGCCGAGTTCGCGGAAGTACCAGCCGTTGCCGACGATGCCGTGTTCGGCGGGGAGCGTGCCGGTGAGGAAGGTGGACTGGGCGGCGCAGGTGACGGCGGGCAGGACGGTGCCGAGGTTCGCCCGGGAGCCGTTGTCGGCGAGTGCCCGCAGATGGGGCATGTGGGCGAGGAGGCGGGGGGTGAGGCCGACGACGTCCAGGACCAGCAGCGGGGTGGGTCCGGTCATGGCTGTTCCTTCAGTCCGAGGTCGGTCAGCAGGTCGCGGGCGAGGGCGAGTTCGGCGGCGATGCCGTCGGCGAGCCCGTCGCGGTCCCGGGGGCGCAGGCCGGGCGGGAGTGCCTGCCAGGTGTACGTCTCGACCTCCAGGTGCCGGGTGAGCGGGCGGGGGCCGCCGACGAGGCGGGTGAGGGCGGCGCGCAGTTCCGGGAGGGTGGCGGTGAGGGGGCCGTCGGGGTCGGTGTGCAGCGGGACGTGGAAGTGGGCGCGCCACGGTGCCGTCGCGGGCAGGGCGGGGCCGGTGAGGGCCTGTGGGAGGTCGTCGGTGCCGTGCAGCCCGGCGGGGGTGCGGGTGCGGGTCTGGTGCAGGAAGCGGGGTTCGGCGAACTCGGCCAGGGCGTGCCGGACTTCGGGGCGGTCGGGGTGTGCGGCGTGCAGGGCGGCGGACAGTTGCGCCTTGACGACGGGGATGTGTGCGGCGGCGAGGGCGTCCAGCGCGGTGCGCGGGTCCTCGAAGGAGGTGGCGAGGTGGCAGGTGTCGACGCAGACGCCGACGCGGGGGTGGGCGACGGCGGTGAGCGGGACCAGGGCGTCGTGGGTGGTCTCCACGGTGCAGCCGGGCTCGGGCTCCAGGCCGACGCGGATGGAGCGGCCGGTGAGTTCGGCCAGCGCGTCCAGCCGGGCGCCGAGGGTGCGCAGGGCGTCGTGTCCGGTGCGGGCGCGGTCGGCGCTCCAGCCGGTGCGCCAGCCGAGCGGCAGGGTGGAGATGCTGCCCTCGGTGACGTCGTCGGGCAGCAGTGCGCCGAGGATGCGGGCCAGCGCGGTGGTGTGTTCGAGGCGCTCGGGGTCGGCCCAGTCGGGCTTGTACACACGGTACTTGACCTCGTCGGCGCCGAATCCCTCGTACGGGAAGCCGTTGAGGGTGACGACCTCGAGGCCCCGCCGGTCGAGTTCTCCGCGCAGGGTGCTCAGCGCGGCCGGGTCGGTGTCCAGGGCGCGGGCGGCGTCCCGGGCGAGCCACAGGCCGATCCCGAGGCGGTCGCGGCCGAGCCGGCGGCGCACCGGTTCGCAGTGGTCGCGCAGTTGGGCGAGGACGCCGTCGAGGGTCTCGGCGGGGTGGACGTTGGTGCAGTAGGCGAGGTGGACGGTCGTACCGTCGGGGTGGGCGAAGCGCATCGCTCACTCCCCGCCGCGGGCGAGGGAGTTGCCCTCGTGGGTGGCGTCGGGCTGGGCGGCGTCCAGGTTCAGCCGGCCGCTGAGTCCGTAGAAGGCGACCGGGTTGCGCCACAGCACCCGGTCGACGTCGTCCTCGGTGAAGCCCTCGGCGAGCATCAGGTCGGCCACGGCACGGGTCTTGAGCGGGTCGCTGCGGCCCCAGTCGGCGGCGGAGTTGACGAGCACCTTCTCGGGCCCGTGGGCGCGCAGGATCTCCACCATGCGCCGCTCGTCCATCTTGGTGTCGGGGTAGACGGAGAAGCCGAGCCAACAGCCGCTGTCCTTGGCCTCCTTGACGGTCGTCTCGTTGAGGTGGTCGACCAGGACCCGGTCCAGGGGCAGGGCGGACTCCCGCACGACGTCGAGGGTGCGGCGCAGGCCCGCGAGCTTGTCGCGGTGCGGGGTGTGCACCAGTGCGGGCAGGCCGTGGTCGGCGGCGAGCTGGAGCTGTGTGGCGAGGGCCTTGTCCTCGGCCGGGGTCATGGAGTCGTAGCCGATCTCGCCGACCGCGACGACCTGGTCCTTGACGAGGTAGCGGGGCAGTTCGTCCAGGACGGGCGTGCAGCGCGGGTCGTTGGCCTCCTTGGGGTTGAGGGCCAGGGTGCAGTGGTGGGCGATGCCGTACTGGGCGGCGCGGAACGGCTCCCAGCCGAGCAGGGAGTCGAAGTAGTCGAGGAAGGAGGCGGGTGAGGTGCGGGGCTGGCCGAGCCAGAACGCGGGTTCCACCAGCGCGCGGATGCCGGCGGCCCGCATGGCCTCGTAGTCGTCGGTGGTCCGGGAGGTCATGTGGATGTGGGGGTCGAACAGGCGCATCAGGACTCCTTGCGACTCGGTGCGGTGGCCAGGGCCAGCACCCGGTGCAGACCGCCGGGGACGGGGCGGTCGGCGGCGGTGCGCTCGGCGGCGAAGTCGTCGAGCATCCGGGCGAGTTCGGCGTCGCCGTGGGCGCGCTCGTCGAGAGCGGCCACCGCGTCGACGGGAACGCCGGTGAACAGGCACTTGAGGACGGCGTGCCGCCAGCCGTGGGCGTCCAGGTGACGGGCGGCGTAGGGGCCGACGGCTGCGGCGATGAGCCGGGTGTCGTTGGTGCGCAGGGCGTCCTCGACCAGCTGCAGCGCGTCCGCGCCGGGCACGAGGTGGGGCAGGGCGAGCAGCACGGCCCGGCGTTCGTCCGCGGTGCCCTGCCGGTAGACGCGGGTCAGGGCGGTGGTGTCGGCGCGGGCGGCGTGCAGGATCAGGACGCGGGCGGCGTCGGCGTGCCGGCTGCCGCAGCGGCGTCCGGCCTCCGCGAGCCGCAGTTCCCAGGCGCTGATCGGTCCGTGTCCGCCGGGGTGTTCGGCGGCTTCGGCCAGGGCCTGCCGGTACCACTGCCGGGCGGCCGCATCGAGGTGGGTGTCGAGGTGTTCGCGCAGGGCGCCGAGGGAGGGCGCCGCTGCGACGGCGGTGTGGGTCACGGTGTGCTCCTTTGCGTCCTGGGCGGGTGGCCTGCCGCGCGGTCCCGGTGGGGTGAGGTCACGGCGCGCCCCTCTTCGGCGCGGTCGCGGGAGGGGTGTCGGCGGCGCGGCGCAGGAACGGCAGCGAGATCGTGGCGTGGTGGGGACCGGCGTGGGAGTGGCGGGGCAGTTCCACGACCGTCAGGCCCTGGTAGCCGATGGTGTCGAGGGCCGCGAGGACGGACGGGAAGTCGATCTCGCCCTCCCCGAACGGGAGGTGGTCGTGGACGCCGCGCCGCATGTCCTCGATCTGGACGTGCCGCAGCCAGGGCGCGGCGGCGCGCACACAGTCCTGGGGCGGCAGGGGCTCCAGGCACTGGCAGTGGCCGATGTCGAGGGTGAGGCCCAGGGCGGGCGGGTCGCCGAGCAGGCCGCGCAACTGGTGGAAGTCGGCCAGGGTGGCGAGCAGGTGACCGGGCTCGGGTTCGACGGCCAGGGGCACGCCGGCGGCGTCCGCCGCCTCCAGCACGGGGGTGAGGGAGGCGGCGAGCCGCTGCCATGCCTTACCGGGTTCGTCCACCGTTGGCGGAACGATTCCGCTGAAGCAGTGCACGGCCTGGGCCCCTAGGTCCGCCGCCACCCGTACCGCCCGCAGGAGCAGGTCCGTGCGACGGGCGCGGTCCTGCGGGTCCGGTTCGAGCAGGGAGGGCCCGTGCTTGCGGCGCGGGTCGAGGACGTAGCGGGCGCCGGTCTCCACGGTGACGTCCAGGCCGAGTTCGGCCAGCCGCTTGGCGACCTTGCGGGTGCGCTCGGCGAGGTGGGGGGCCAGCGGGTCGAGGTGCATGTGGTCGAGGGTCAGGCCGACGCCGTCGTAGCCGAGGTCGGCGAGCAGCGCGAGGGCGTCGTCGAGCCGCAGGTCGGTGAGGCCGTTGGTGCCGTAGCCGAAGCGGAGGGTCATGTCACGCTCACCTTTCTCGACAGCCGGGCCGCCAGCGGGGCGAGCGCGGCGGTGCACAGCGCGGCGACGGGTGCGCCGGCGCGGGCGCAGAGGGCGGCCTGGAGGGGGATGGTGGCGCGGATGCCGCCGCCGACGGCCTTCTGGGTGAGCTGGGGCGAGGGGTTGAGGGCGGCGTGCAGGTAGGGGCGGGCGGCCAGGGCGGTGTAGGCGGCGGTGAGCGCGGTGCCCAGCGCCCGTGGGGCCGGGCCCTCGGCGGTGCGGCCCGGCGGGCCGGGGGTGAGTGCGGCACCCCGGCCCGCCGGGAGTTCCCGGGTGAGCAGGAGTCCGAGTGCGCCCGCCGTGGCCAGCGCGGCGAGCGGGGGCAGTACCGCTCCCCCGGTGGTCTCGTGCCGGGAGACCGCGGTGAGGGCCAGGGTGTGGGTGCTCAGCAGCGCCGCGGAGGGCAGGGCCCGGCGCACCGTGCCCGGCTGCGGTCCGGTGGCTGCCGCGCCGAGCAGCAGGTCGAGCCCGCGGGCCGCCGCCATCGCCACGGGACCGGCCGCGGTGCGCTTGAGGACCAGGTCGTACGCCCATACGGTGGCCGCCAGCGAGGTCGCGACGGCGAGGGCGGGGCGGCCGGCGCGGGCGGCGAGGGCCAGACCGGCCGCGGTGAGCGCACCGGCCGCGGCGAGGGCGGCCCCGGGCCGGATGCGGCCCGAGGGCAGGGGCCGGTGCGGGCGCTCGACGGCGTCCTCCTCGCGGTCGGCCCAGTCGTTGAGCGCCATGCCGGCCTCGTAGAGGCACAGCGAGCAGCCGGCCGCCAGCAGGGTGCGCCGACCGGGCCGTCCCGACGCGGCCACCGCCGCCCCGGCCAGCACATCGCCGGGGACGGTGAACAGCGCGGGCAGGCGCAGCAGTTCGGCCCAGGCACGGGCGCTCACGCGGTCTCCCGCAGCCGCTGCCCGAACCGTACGAGCGCCGCATACTGCTCGCCGAGCGCCGAAGGCGCCTGCCCCACCGGGTCCTTGAAGTAGAAGCCGAGCTCGGACAGCGCGCCCCGGACGCCCGACTCGTGGGCGCGCAGGGTCAGTCGGGCCAGGTCCAGGACCAGGGGCGCCGCCAGGGCGGAGTCGCAGCCCTGCCAGATGGTCTGGAGGATCATGCGGGTGCCGAGGAAGCCGTCGAAGGCGATGTGGTCCCAGGCGGTCTTCCAGTCGCCGAGCGCCGGTACGTCGTCGATGTGGACCTGGCCCTCGGGGCTGGTGCCGAGGGTGTCGGCCAGGACGCGTTCCTTGCCGGCGTTCTTGGCGGCGGCCGCCGCCGGGTCGGCCAGGGCCGCGCCGTCGCCGCCGCCGAGCAGGTTGGTGCCGGACCAGGCGCGCACGTCCAGCGCCCGCTGCGCGAACATCGGGCCCAGGACCGAACGCAGCAGGGTCTGGCCGGTCTTGCCGTCCCGGCCGGCGTACGGCACACCGGCGGCGGCGACCGCCGCGGCCAGGTCCGGGTGGTGCAGGCCGGTGGACGGGGTGAAGTTGACGTAGCCGCAGCCGGCGCGCAGGGCCGCCGCCGCGTAGAGGGAGCTCGGCGGCAGGGCCGCGCCGTCGGCGGCCGGTTCGGTGGAGGCGACGTTGACCACGACGGCCCGCTCCAACTCCCGGCGCCGTACGAAGTCCTGGATGTCGGCGGTGAAGGCGGCGATCAGCTCCTCGGCGCTTCGGCTGTCACCGCGGGCCGGGCCGCCCGGCCGTATCTCGGCGTCGGCCGCGGCGAGTTCGGCCGCCACCGCGGCCGGGAGGCCGTGCGGCAGGACACCGTCCGCGGCCAGTTCCTCGGCCCGTTTGGGCAGCGGGCAGTCCAGCGTGTCGTGACCGCCGAAGACGAGTGACGCGAGGTCCGGCAGACCGCTGCCGGCGAACGGCGGTGTCTCGGTGACCATACCGGTGGGCGGGTGCAGGCCCGCCGCCACGGCGGCGCAGCCGGCCACGGCGGTGGTGGCGACGGAACCGCGGGCACCGATCAGCCACACTCCCATGCGGGGGCGGGGAAGGGACGCGGACATGGGCAGCCTCCTTGGCGGGCGCGAACCGCGCGTGAGTGAGGGATCAAGACGGCGGGCGGGGGTCCGGCGTCCCCCGCCCGCCGCCGCTCAGTTGCCCTTGACGGGCAGTTCCTTGATCCGGATGTTGCGGAAGGACACGTCGTCACCGGCTCCGTGGTTCTGGACGCCGATGTGTCCGTCGCGCAGGCTCCGGGCCGGATCGGTGTTGGTGAAATCGTTGATCTTCACGCCGTTGAGCCAGACGCGCAGTCGTTCGCCCTGCACGCGGATCTCGTACGTGTTCCACTCCCCCGGCGGATTCAGCGCACGGTCGCGCTTCTTCACGTCGGCGGACCGAAAGCCGTAGACGGAGCCCGTGGTCTTCTCGGGCACGTCGGTGGCGTCGATCTGGATCTCGTAACCGTTGTCGACCGCCGACCAGGGGTCGTCCGAGGGCGGGAAGCCCACGAACACGCCCGAGTTGTCGTCGCCGGCCGCCTTCCAGTCGAGCTTCAGCGAGTACGAGCCGAAGCTCTGCGGGGTGTACCAGAGCAGCCCCAGGCCGCCGTTCGACGTGAGCGTGCCGTCGTCGGAGCGGGTGAAGCCGCCCGGTCCCGCCTGCTTCCAGCCGTCCAGGGATGTGCCGTCGAAGAGCGGCCGGTAGCCGGTCTCGGGCCGGCAGTCGGCCTGGACGTCGCCGATGACCCACCGGATGCCGCCCAGCAGGTGCTGCCGGAAGGCGGGGTCGGCGTAGGACTCCTTGGTGTGGCCGCCGCCGGTGTAGAAGGCACGGCCGCCCTGGTAGTCCTGGCACCAGGCGATGGGATGGTCGCCTTCCATGGTGCCGCCGGTGTACGACGTCTCGTCCAGGGAGGCCAGGACGTGGGCGTGCTCGCGCGGGTTCGAGCGGTAGTTGTACCACTCGTCCGTGCGCTCCCAGGTCCGTCCCAGGTGCGAGGTCGCCGCGTGGGCGCGGTCCTCCACGTTCACCGTGGCCGGCTGGATCGCCGGGTGGTTCTGGAAGTACGCGCCCGCCAGGCCGCCGTAGAACGCCCAGTCGTACTCGGTGTCGGCGGCCGAGTGGACACCGACATAGCCTCCGCCGTGCCGGACGTACCCCTCGAACGCGTCCTGCTGGGCGGCGTCGAGGACGTCACCGGTGGTCGACATGAACACCACGGCGTCGTAGCGGCTGAGGTTCTTGCCGGTGAAGGCGGCCGCGTCCTCGGTGGTGTCGACGGTGAAGCCGTTCGCCCGGCCGAGCTGCTGCACGGCCTCGATGCCCTGGGGGATCGAGTCGTGCCGGAAGCCCGCGGTCTTGGAGAAGACCAGGACGCGCTTGGCGGTGTGGGCCGGGTCCGACTGGGCGGGTGCGGTCATGCAGCCGAGGAGCAGTGCGGCACCGAGCGCCGCGGTGGTGGTTCTGGCCGTTGCTCTCATGGTGTCGCCTCCTCTCAGCCGGTGGTGAAGTTGAAGTCGTCGAGCTCGTACAGGGATCCGCTGCCGCCCTTGAACACCAGGTAGAGGGCGGTGGTGCCGCGCGGTGCGTGGGACAGGTCGGCGGAGACGTCCTGGTAGGTGTCCCAGCCGCCGGTCACCGGCACGGTGGCCTTGCCCAGCAGGGTGCCGGTCGCGGACCCGGCGCGGACCTCGAGGGTGCCGCCGGCGCCGCCGGAGGCGATGCGCGCGGTGATCTTCTTGGCGTCGGACAGGGCGTACGGGGTGAAGGCGATCCAGTCGCCGTTGCCGATGTCGCCGACGGTCTTGGCGCCGTGGGCGCCGGTGCGGGCGGTCACCGTGACACCGGAGGAGGTGTTGAAGTGCTCGGCCTGGCGGTGCCGGGGCTGGAGGACGCTGCGGGCGTGCGTGGTGAGCGCCTCCTGGCCGCCGCCTCCGTTGTCGGTGTACTGGGCGTCGAGGACACCGAAGATGTTGGCGTCCTGGTCGTGTCCGCCGTCGGCGCTGGTCTGGATGGTGCCGGAGCAGCCCTGGGCGGAGGTCAGCGGGTGGCCGTGGGTGTCGTGGCCGAGGATGAAGTTGACGGTGACCTTGGAGCAGTCGACCGCCTTGCCGTCCTCGGGGTCGGTCACCTTCACGTTGAACGGGATGGCGTCACCGAAGCTGAACAGCTTGCCGTCCTGCGGGAGTTGCAGGGTGACGGTGGGGGCGGTGTTGCCGACGACCACCTGGACGCTCGCGCTGCCGGTGCGGCCGGTGGTGTCCTTGGCGGTCACCGTGGCCGTGTAGGTGCCGTTCTTCTTGTACTTGTAGGTGGGGTTGGCACCGGTCGCGGTCGCTCCGTCGCCGAAGTCCCAGCTGTAGGTGAGCGCGTCGCCGTCCTGGTCGCTGGAGCCGGCCGAGGAGAAGGCCACCTTCAGCGGGGCCTGTCCGGAGGTGCGGTCCGCCGCGGCCTGGGCCACCGGGGAGTGTCCGTCGGTGGCGTTCTCGATGCGGTACAGGCCCGAGTGGTCGTCGCCGCCGAACCAGGAGGTGCCGTAGTCGAGCACGTAGAGGGCGCCGTCGGGGCCGAAGGCCATGTCCATCACCTGGGTGCCGGTCCAGGGGATGTCGTTGATCGACTGGACCTTGCCGTCGGCGTCGCTGGTGATGCGCTTGATCCAGCGGCGGCCGAACTCACCGGCGAAGAAGTCGCCGTCGTAGGCCGCGGGGAACTTCACGGGCGAGTCGAGGGCGGCGTCGTAGTGGTAGACCGGGCCGCCCATCGGGGACTCCGAACCGGTGCCGAACTCGGGCACGGACGGGCCGTCGTAGGGGATCCAGGCCGGCTGGGCCGGGGGCAGGTCCGTCAGACCGGTGTTGTGCGGCGAGTCGTTCTTCGGCGCGGAGCAGTCGAACTCGGCGCCGGAGGTCTTCGTCGCGAAGTCGTAGTCGACGTAGGCGTCGTTGGCGCCGGTGCAGTACGGCCAGCCGAAGTTGCCGGCCTTGGTGACCCGGGCGAACTCGACCTGGCCGGCCGGGCCGCGGTCGGGGTCGGCCGCACCCGCGTCGGGGCCGTAGTCACCGACGTAGACGATGCCGGTCTTCTTGTCGACGCTGAACCGGAACGGGTTGCGGAAGCCCATGGCGTAGATCTCGGGCCGCGTCCTGTCCGTGCCGGGCGGGAAGAGGTTGCCGTCCGGGACGGAGTAGGAGCCGTCGGCGTTCACCTTGATGCGCAGGATCTTGCCGCGCAGGTCGTTGGTGTTGCCCGAGGTGCGCTGGGCGTCGAAGCCGGGGTTGCGGTCGGGGCGCTCGTCCAGCGGGCTGTAGCCGTCGGACTGGAAGGGGTTGGAGTCGTCGCCCGTCGACAGGTACAGGTTGCCGGCCGCGTCGAAGTCGATGTCACCGCCGACGTGGCAGCACAGGCCGCGTGTGGTGGAGACGTCGAGGACCTTCTTCTCGCTGGCCTTGTCGAGGGTGCCGTCGGCGTTCAGCACGAAGCGCGAGAGCCGGTTCACCCCGTCGAAGGGCGCGAAGTCGGCCGCGGTACCGGTCTCCGGTGCGTCGCCCGCCGGGGTGTTCAACGGCGGTGCGTAGTACAGATAGATGGCGCGGTTGTGCGCGAAGTCCGGGTCGACGCCGACGCCTTGGAGGCCCTCCTCGTCGTGGGAGTAGACGTCGAGCTTGCCGGCCAGCTTGGTGTTGCCCGCCGCGTCCGTCAGACGCAGCTCGCCGTCGCGGGAGGTGTGCAGGACCGAGCGGTCCGGCAGGACGGCGAGCGACATGGGCTCGCCGACCTCCGCCTCGCCCTTGGCGAGGGTGACCTGCTGGAAGTCCTCCGTCGCCGCGGCGGCGTCCTGACCGGTGACGGCAGCGCCGGCCTGGGGGGTGGTCAGGGTGAGGGTGGCGCCTGCGAGCAGCGCCCCGCTGAGCAGGGCGAGCGACTTGCGCAGACGTGTTCTGCGGTTCGCGTTGCGGGTGGTGGGGTCGTTCCCGTGCACGAATGGCCTCCAGATCGGGGCTGGTTGTACGGGCGGGTGCGTACGCCGGGATGCGCCGTCATCCCGGAGCCGTTACGAGCGGACGTCGGGGGCTGTCGTCCGGACCGGGTGGGACCGGTCCGGACGGCAGGCCCTGGGCGTCAGCTGGAGAAGGCCGCGTCGAACGAGGCCGACGGCGGCTCGAAGTCGTAGGCCCGCAGGCGGGTGAGAGCCTCGGGGGCGCCCTGGAGCCGGTCCATGCCGGCGTCCTCCCATTCCACGGAGACGGGTCCGCGGTAGTCGATCGAGCGCAGCATGCGGAAGACGTCCTCCCAGGGCACGTCGCCGTGTCCGGCCGAGACGAAGTCCCAGCCGCGGCGCGGGTCGCCCCAGGGCAGGTGGGAGCCGAGGCGGCCGTTGCGGCCGTCGAGGCGCTTGCGGGCTTCCTTGCAGTCGACGTGGTAGACGCGGTCGCGGAAGTCGTACAGGAAGCCGACCGGGTCGAGGTCCTGCCACACGAAGTGGGAGGGGTCGAAGTTCAGGCCGAACGCGGGGCGGTGGCCGACCGCTTCCAGGGCGCGGTGGGTGGTCCAGTAGTCGTAGGCGATCTCGCCCGGGTGGACCTCGTGGGCGAAGCGTACGCCCTCGGCGTCGAAGACGTCGAGGATCGGGTTCCAGCGCTCCGCGAAGTCCTCGTAGCCGCGCTCGATCATCGACTCGGGAGCCGGCGGGAACATGGCGACCAGGTGCCAGATCGCGGAGCCGGTGAAGCCGATGACGGTGTCGACGCCGAAGGCCGCGGCCGCGCGGGCGGTGTCCTTGATCCGCTCCGCAGCGCGCCGTCGTACGCCCTCGGGGTCGCCGTCGGCCCAGACGTCGCCCGGGAGGATGCCCCGGTGGCGTTCGTCGATGATGGCGTCGCAGACGGCCTGTCCGGTGAGGTGGTTGGAGATCGCCCAGCACTTCAGGCCGTACTTGTCCAGGAGTTGGTGGCGCGAGGCGATGTAGCCGGGGTCGGCGAGCGCCTTGTCGACCTCGAAGTGGTCTCCCCAGCAGGCGAGTTCGAGGCCGTCGTAGCCGAAGTCGCGGGCGAGGCGGCACACCTCTTCCAGCGGCAGGTCGGCCCACTGGCCGGTGAACAGGGTGAACGGGCGCGGCATGCGACGGGCCTTTCAGTCCGCGACGGGCGTGTAGACGGAGTTCTTCTCTGCGCTCTCCTCCACCGCCGCCAGGACCCGCTGGACCTGGAGTCCGTCGGCGAAGGAGGGGTCGGGGAGGCGGCCTTCGTCGATGGCGTGGACGAGATCGCGTACCTGGTGGACGAAGGTGTGCTCGTAGCCGAGACCGTGGCCCGGCGGCCACCAGGCGTCGATGTAGGGGTGGTCGGGTTCGGTGACGAGGATGCGACGGAAGCCGGCCTCGACGCCGGGGTCGGTGGCGTCGTGGAACCACAGCTCGTTCAGCCGCTCCAGGTCGAAGCAGAGGGAGCCGCGTTCGCCGTTCAGCTCGATGCGCAGCGCGTTCTTGCGGCCGGTGGCGTACCGGGTGGCCTCGAAGGAGGCGAGGGCGCCGGAGGCGAACCGGCCGGTGAACAGGGCCGCGTCGTCGACCGTGACGGTGCCGGTGCCGGCCGCGGGCATCGCGGTCAGGCCGCTGCCCGCGCCGCCGGGCAGCGGCCGCTCCCGTACGAACGTCTCGGTCAGCGCCGACACCCCGGCCAGCCGTTCCCCCGCCAGGTACTGGGCGAGGTCGACGATGTGGGCGCCGAGGTCGCCCAGCGCGCCGGAACCCGCGAGTTCCCTGCGCAGCCGCCAGGTCAGCGGGAAGTCCGGGTCGGTCAGCCAGTCCTGGAGGTACGCCACCCGGACGTGCCGCAGGGTGCCGAGCCGGCCGTCGGCGACCATCCGGCGGGCGAGCGCGGTGGCCGGCACCCGGCGGTAGTTGAAGCCGACCATCGCCAGCCGTCCCCGACCGTACGCCTCCTCGGCGGCCCGTGTCATCGTCACGGCCTCGTCGACGGTGTTCGCGAGGGGCTTCTCGCACAGGACGTGCTTGCCGGCGGCCAGCGCGGCGAGGGCGATCTCGGCGTGGCTGTCACCGGGGGTGCAGATGTCGACGAGGTCGACGTCGTCGCGGGCGATCAGCGCCCGCCAGTCGGTCTCCACGGCCGCCCAGCCGTGCCGGTCGGCCGCCGTCCGCGCCGCCTGGCCGTCCCGTCCGCACAGTACGGCCAGGACCGGCTGGCGGGGCAGGTCGAAGACGCGGCCCGCGGTGCGCCAGCCCTGCGAGTGGGCGGCGCCCATGAAGGCGTAGCCGACCATGCCGACGCGCAGCGGCGGCTTCCCGGCGCCCGGTGGCGACTGTGGTTCCCCTGACGGGTGCGGCTGTTCCATGCGCTCGTCCTCCTGTCGGTCGTGGCGCGCCGGGGGGCTTGCGCCCCCAGCGCGGTGGGGGGTGCGGGCGGGTCCGGTCACCGGAAGCCGGTGGACATGTACTGGTCGACGTTGGTCTTGTCGACGACGGCCGAGTACAGCGTGATCGAGGCGGGGATCTCGAACTCGGCGAGGCCTCCGACGCCCTTGCCCTGGCCGAGGGCGCGGGCGAGGTCGATGGCGGAGGCGGCCATCGTGGGCGGGTACAGGACGGTCGCCTTCAGTACGCCGTCGTCCTGCTTGATCGCCTGGAAGGCGGACAGCGCGCCGGCCCCGCCGACCATCAGGAAGTCGTCGCGTCCGGCCTGCTGGATGGCCCGCAGCGCGCCCACGCCCTGGTCGTCGTCGTGGTTCCACAGGGCGTCGAACTTCGACTGCGCCTGGAGCAGTTGGGCCATCTTCGCCTGGCCGGACTCGACGGTGAACTCGGCGGCCTGGCGGGCGACCTTCTGGATGTTGGGGTAGTTCTTCAGGGCGTCGTCGAAGCCCTGGGTGCGCTGCTTGGTCAGCTCCAGGTTGTCCAGTCCGGCGAGTTCGACGACCCGCGCGTTCGGCTTGTCCTTGAGCTTCTCGCCGATGTAGCGGCCGGCGTTGAGGCCCATGCCGTAGTTGTCGCCGCCGATGTAACAGCGGTAGGCCTGAGCGGAGTTGAAGATGCGGTCGAGGTTGATGACCGGGATGCCGGCGCGCATCGCCTTGAGTCCGACCTGGGTGAGCGCCTTGCCGTCGGCGGGCAGCACGACCAGGACGTCGACCTTCTTGTTGATGAGGGTCTCGATCTGGCCGATCTGCTGGGCGGTGTCGTTGGAGCCCTCGGTGACCTCCAGGGAGACGTCCGAGTACTTCTTGGCCCGGTTCTTGGCGTTGTCGTTGATGGCGTTCAGCCAGCCGTGGTCGGCCTGGGGTCCGGCGAAGCCGATGGTGACGTGCTTGCCGGGCTTGTCGTCGGCGGCGGCCGGCTGGTTGTTCGCCGCGGTCTTGTCGTCCTTGGTGTCGTTGCTGGTGCAAGCCGTGAGCAGGGCGCCCGCGGAGACCGCCGCGGTTCCGAAGAGCAGTCCTCTGCGACTGGTGGTGTGTGACATGGCGGTGAACCCTTTCCTCAGTTCGTGCTCGCGGTGCGGCGCTGCACCAGGACGGCGGCGACGATGATGGCGCCCTTGGCGATCTGCTGGACGTCGCTCTGGAGGTTGTTCAGGGCGAAGATGTTGGTGATGGTGGTGAAGATCAGGACGCCGAGCACGGAGCCGGTGATGGTGCCGCGCCCCCCGCTGAGCAGGGTGCCGCCGATGATCGCGGCCGCGATGGCGTCGAGTTCGTAGAGGTTGCCGTTGGTGTTCTGGCCGGAGCCGGAGAGCACGATCAGCAGGAAGGCGGCGATGCCGCAGCACAGCCCGGACAGCAGGTAGAGGTAGAGCCGCTGGCGGCGGACGTCGATGCCGGCGAGCCGGGCGGCCTCCGCGTTGCCGCCGACGGCGACGGAGCGGCGGCCGAAAGTGGTGCGGTTGAGCGCGAGCCAGCCGGCGATCGTCACGAGTGCGAAGACCAGGACCAGGGGCGGGATGCCCAGCACGTAGGAGTCGCGCTCGCCGAGCTTGAGGACGCTGTCGATGGAGACGATCTGCGTCCGGCCGTCCGTGATCTGGAGGGCGAGTCCGCGCGCCGAGGCCAGCATGGCCAGGGTCGCGATGAAGGGGACCATCCCGCCGTAGGCGATCAGCAGTCCGTTGACCAGTCCGCAGCCGAGGCCGACGAGCATCGCGGTGAAGAGGATGCCGGCGAAACCGTACTCCTGGGTGGCGACCGTGGTCGCCCAGACCGAGGCGAGGGCGACGATGGCGCCGACGGAGAGGTCGATGCCGCCGGAGGTGATGACGAAGGTCATACCGACCGTGACCACACCGATCACGGAGGCCTGGGTGAGGACGAGTTGCAGGTTGCGGGTGTCGAGGAACTCGTCGGGCTTGGTGATGCCGCCGATGACGACCAGCGCGGCGAGCACCCCGAGCAGCGAGAGGGTGCGGACGTCGGCGCGGGCCGGCAGGGCGCGCCAGGGGGCGAGTCGGCCGACCGGCGGCATCTTGCCGGCGGTGTCCCTGGGCGGGGAGACAGGCTGCGTCATGACGCCGGGGTTCCTTCCATGACGAGGTCGAGGACACGGTGTTCATCCAGTTCACGGGCGGGCGCCGTATGTACGACCCGGCCCTCGCGCAGCACCAGTACGCGATCGGCGAGGCCCAGCACCTCGGGCACCTCGCTGGAGACCAGCAGGACGGCGAGCCCGTCGTCGGCCAGGCGGCGTATCACCGCGTACAGTTCGGCGCGCGCGCCGACGTCGACGCCGCGGGTGGGCTCGTCCAGCAGCAGCACCCGGCAGCCGCGCAGCAGCCAGCGGGCCAGGACCGCCTTCTGCTGGTTGCCGCCGGACAGGGTGCGTACGGGCACTTCGGGGTTGTCGGGCCGCAGGGACAGTTCCCGCACGGCGGCCCGTGCGGCGCCGCGTTCGGCGCGCCGGTCGACCCAGCCCGCCCGGGAGAAGCGGGACAGGGTGGAGACCGAGACGTTGCGGGTGACGGACTCCAGCATCAGCAGGGCTTGCGCCTTGCGTTCCTCGGGTGCCAGTCCGAGTCCGGCGCGTACGGCCGAGCGGACGCTCCCGGGGCTCAGTGTCCGCCCGTCGACGGACACGCTGCCCGCCGTGGGCCTGCGGGCGCCGTAGATCGTCTCCAGGATCTCCGAGCGGCCCGAGCCGACCAGTCCGGCGAGTCCGACGATCTCGCCGGGCCGCAGGTCGAGGTCGAGCGCGTCGAACTCGCCGTCGCGGGCCAGGCCCCTTACTTGCAGGACGGGTTCGGCGTCGGGTTCCCGCTCCGGCCGCTCCGGGAAGACGTACTCGACGTTGCGGCCGGTCATCAGGGCGACGACGTCCCGCGTCGGAGTGGTCTTCGCAGGCAGCCCGCCGGCAACCGCCCGGCCGTCCTTGAGCACGGTCACCCGGTCCCCGATGCGCCGGATCTCCTCCAGGCGGTGCGAGATGTAGACGACGGCGACGCCGTCGGCGGTGAGGTCGGCGACGATCCGGAAGAGGTTGTCCACCTCGTCGGGGTCGAGGGCGGCGGACGGCTCGTCCATGACGATGAGCCGTACGTCGTGGGAGAGGGCCCGGGCCATGGACACGATCTGCTGCTGGGCCGCGGACAACTCCCCCACCAGACGCGCGGGATCGATCTCCGGGTGGCCGAGTCGCTTGAGCAGCGCGGCCGTCGACGTGCGCGCCGCCTTGCCGCGGACGACGAAGCCGACGGTGGTCGGCTCGTGCCCGAGGTGGACGTTCTCCGCCACCGACAGGTGCTCCACCAGGTCGAGTTCCTGGTAGATGGTGGCGATGCCCAGGCGCATGGCGGCGATGGGCGAACGCAGGGTGACCGGCTCGCCGCGCCAGCGGATGGTGCCCTCGTCCGGCTGGTGGGCACCGGCCAGGACCTTGATGAGCGTGGACTTGCCGGCGCCGTTCTGGCCGAGCAGACAGTGCACTTCCCCCGCCTGGACGTCGAGGTCGACACCGTCCAGGGCGCGGACGCCGGGGAACGACTTGGCGATCCCGGACATGCTGAGCAGCGGTGGTTCTTGTGCCATGTGGGTTCCCCTCGGCGAACGTGCGGGCCGGTGTCAGGGCGTGCCGCGCCTGCGGCCGGACAGGCGTGCTGCGGCTCGGAGGGCAGGGCTGGGTGCCGTACGGACGAAGGCGTCGTTACGTGGTTACACGAGTCAGCGAACTGTTGCACGAGTCAGTGGGCGTGGTGGACGAAGGTCGCTCGCGCCGACGGGGGTCGGCGCGGCACGGAGCCGCTGTGGGCCTTACGCGGGTGAGAAGAGGTGGTCGCTGATCAGCCGGGCCGCGCCGATGACGCCGGCGCTGGGGCCCAACTCGCCCAGGACGATGGGCAGATTGCGGGTGGCAAGCGGGAGGGACTGGCGGTAGACCTGGGTGCGGATGGCGGCGAGCAGGTTGTGGCCGAGGCCGGTCACCCCGCCGCCGATCACCACCAGGCCGGGGTTGAAGAAGGACACGAGTCCGGCGATGATCTGCCCGACGTGGGTGCCGCCCTCACGGATCAGTTCGAGCGCGGTGGCGTCCCCCGCCGCGGCCGCGGCGGCGACGTCCGCGGCGGTGAGGGTGCCGTTCGTCTCGAACCGGCCCGCGAGTTCGACGGAGAGGCCCTGTTGGGCCGCCTGCATCGCATCGCGAGCCAGTGCGGCCCCGCTGAAGTGGGCTTCCAGGCAACCCCGGTTGCCGCAGGCGCAGGGCCGGCCGTCGGGCACGGCCTGGATGTGGCCGATGTCGCCCGCGCTTCCGGTGGTGCCCCGGTGGACCTGGCCGCCCGCCACGATGCCGCAGCCGATGCCGGTGCCGATCTTGACGCAGAGGAAGTCGGCCGTGGTGCGGGCGACCCCGGCGTGCTGCTCCCCCATGGCCATGAGGTTCACGTCGTTGTCGACCATGACCGGGCAGCCGAGTTCCTGGCTGAGCGCCTCCCGCACGGGGAAGCCGTCCCAGCCGGGCATGATCGGCGGGGCGACCGGCACACCGTCGGGGAAGCGGACCGGACCGGGGACCCCGATGCCGGCGCCGTCGAACCCTGCGGCGAGCCCGGCGGCCTTCAACTTCCCGGCCATGTCCAGGACTTGTTCGAAGACCGCGACCGGCCCCTCCCGGACGTCCATCGGCTGGTTGAGATGGCCGAGGATCTCCAGTTCGGGTGTGGTGACGGCGACGTCGACCGAGGTCGCGCCGATGTCGACACCGAGGAACCTGAGGTCCGGGTTGAGCCGGATGTTGTGGGAGCGGCGGCCGCCGCGCGAGGCGGCGAGTCCGTCGGCGGCCACGAGCCCCGTCTCCAGCAGCCGGTCCACCTCGACGGCCAGCTTCGACCGCGAGAGGTCCATCCGGTCGCCGAGCTGGGCACGGGAGTTGGGGCCACCGTCACGCAGCAGCTGCAGCAGACGAGCCTGATGCGTGTTCGCCGGTCGAGCAGTCATGCGTCTCACGTGCCCCTCCCCGCCAGTTTCGGCCACCAGTGTCGGGCTTTCGACAGGGAACGTATCAGCGGCAGCCGAACCTGGGAAGAAGCTGTGCATGGATTGCCGCACTCTTTTTCCACTCAGAGGACAAAGAAGCGTCCGACCCGACGAACAGACGGCACAACGGACGCTTCGCGCACGGCACTTGACCGGCGAAACTCACCCCCCTGACGAGCGCACCGGCCGGGCGATCAGACCGCGTACAGGCCGTACGAGGTGAAGACGGAGCGGGCTTCGGAGACCTGGTCGGCGGTCGGGACGGGGGTCTCGGCGAGGGTGAACTCCATGCCCAGCTCCTCCCACTTGGCGGCGCCGAGCTTGTGGAAGGGCAGCACGTCGACGCGGCTGACATTGCCCAGGGACGCGGCGAAGGAGGCGACCCCCGCCACGTTCTCCGCCGGGTCGGTCAGGCCCGGGACCAGCACGAAGCGCACCCAGACCTCCTTGCCGAGCGCGGCCAGCCGGCGGGCGAAGGCCAGGGTCGGCTCCAACTGGCGTCCGGTCAGGCGCAGATACAGCTCACGGTCCCAGGACTTGATGTCCAGCAGCACCAGATCGACGCTCTCCAGCAGCGTGTCCGAGGCTCGGGCGCCGAGGAAGCCGGAGGTGTCCAGGGCGGTGTGCAGGCCCAGTTCGTCGTGGCAGCGGCGCAGGATCTCGCCGGTGAAGTCCGGCTGGAGCAGCGGTTCGCCGCCGCTGATGGTGAAACCGCCGCCCGCGGCCCGGATGAACTGGACGTACTTGACCACCTCCTCGACGATCGCGTCGGCCGTGGTCCGCTTGCCGTTGCGCATCCGCATGGTGTCGGGGTTGTGGCAGTACAGGCAGGCCAGCGGGCACCCGGCGAGGAAGCAGACGAAACGGGTGCCGGGGCCGTCCACACCGGTGGACAGGTCCCAGGAGTGCACCGAGCCGCTGACCGGCCCGGTGCCGCGCAGCGCGGCGGCCTGTTCGGCCGGGGTGTCGGTGCTGACGGGGATGAGGGGCAGCAGGGCGCCCGGCTGGATCAGATTCATCACGAAGCCTCCTGGCGTCCCGTGTCCGAACGGATCTCCCGGGGAACGCGCTGGGCGCGCTCCCCGGGAGGACGGTGGCTACAGCGAGCCGTGGAAGGTGCGGCTCAGCACGTCGAGCTGCTGCTCTCGCGTCAGCCGCACGAAGTTGACCGCGTAGCCGCTGACCCGGACGGTCAGCTGTGGGTAGTTCTCCGGGTGCTCCATCGCGTCCAGCAGCGTGTCGCGGTTGAGCACGTTGACGTTCATGTGGAAGCCCTGGGAGGTGACGAAGCCGTCCAGGACACCCGCGAGATTGCGGACGCGGTCCTCGGGAGTGCGTCCCAGTGCGTCGGGGGTGATGGTGTTGGTGAGCGAGACCCCGTCCTCGGCCTGCTCGTAGGGGAGTTTGGCGACCGACAGCGCGCTGGCGACGTAGCCGTGGGTGTCGCGGCCGTTCATCGGGTTGGCGCCCGGGGAGAACGGCTCGCCGGCGCGGCGGCCGTCGGGGGTGTTGCCGGTCTTCTTGCCGTAGACGACGTTGGAGGTGATGGTCAGCACCGACTGGGTGTGCTCGGAGCCCCGGTAGGTGGGGTGCTTGCGCACCTTGCGCATGAACTCCTCGACCAGCCACACCGCGATGGAGTCGGGCCGCTCGTCGTTGTTGCCGTACGCCGGGTACTCGCCGTCGATACGGAAGTCCACGGCCAGCCCGGTCTCGTCGCGCACCGGCGTCACCCGGGCGTACTTGATCGCCGACAGGGAGTCCGTGGCGACCGAGAGCCCGGCGATGCCGCACGCCATGGTGCGCCGGATGTCCCGGTCGTGCAGCGCCATCTCCAGCCGCTCGTAGGCGTACTTGTCGTGCATGTAGTGGATGACGTTGAGGGCGTGGACGTATGTCTCGGCCAGCCACTCCATCTGCTGGTCGAGGCGGGCCAGCACCTCGTCGTAGTCCAGCACCTCGGAGGTGATCGCCCCGGTGGTCGGGCCGACCTGGGCGCCGGACTTCTCGTCCCGGCCGCCGTTGATGGCGTACAGCAGCGTCTTGGCGAGGTTGACCCGGGCGCCGAAGAACTGCATCTGCTTGCCGACCTCCATCGCGGAGACGCAGCAGGCGATGGCGGTGTCGTCACCGAAGCGCGGGCGCATCAGCTCGTCCGACTCGTACTGCAGGCTGGAGGTGTCGATGGAGACCTGCGCGCAGAAGTCCTTGAAGCCCTGCGGCAGTGCCGGCGACCAGAACACGGTCATGTTGGGCTCGGGCGCCGGACCCAGGTTGTACAGGGTCTGGAGATAGCGGAAGGAGGTGCGGGTGACCAGGGTGCGGCCGTCCGCGCCGATGCCGCCGATGGACTCCGTCACCCAGGTCGGGTCGCCGGAGAACAGTTCGTCGTACTCCGGGGTGCGCAGGAAGCGCACGATCCGGAGCTTGATGATGAAGTCGTCGACGAGTTCCTGCGCCGCGCTCTCGTCCAGGAGCCCGGCGTCCACGTCCCGCTGGAGATAGACGTCGACGAACGTGGAGGTGCGGCCGAGGGACATCGCCGCGCCGTTCTGTTCCTTCACCGCCGCGAGGTAGGCGAAGTACAGCCACTGGATCGCCTCCCGGCCGCTGTTCGCCGGTCCGGAGATGTCGTACCCGTAGGAGGCCGCCATCTCCTTCAGCTCGCCCAGCGCCCGGATCTGCTCGGCGATCTCCTCGCGCTCGCGGATCACCTCCTCCAGTCGTGACGCGTCACGGGGCATGGCGTCGAGGTCGGCCTTCTCCTCCTTTTTGGCCTTGATCAGCCGGTCCACGCCGTACAGCGCGACGCGGCGGTAGTCGCCGATGATGCGGCCGCGGCCGTAGGCGTCGGGCAGACCGGTGACGATGCCGGCCTTGCGGGCGGCCCGGATGTCCGGGGTGTACGCGTCGAACACACCGGCGTTGTGGGTCTTGCGGTACTCGGTGAACACCCGCTCCAGCTCGGGCAGGACGGGATAGCCGTACGTCTCCAGCGCCCCGGCCACCATCCGCCAGCCGCCGTAGGGCATGATCGCGCGCTTCAGCGGGGCGTCGGTCTGCAGCCCGACGATCAGGTCCCGGTCCTTGTCGATGTAACCCGGCGGGTGGGCGGTGATGGTGGACGGGATGTCGTACGAGACGTCGTAGACGCCCTTGGCGCGCTCCTCGGGGAAAAGGTCGGTGATCTTCTTCCAGACCGCCGTGGTGCGCTCGGTGGGACCGGCCAGGAAGGAGCTGTCACCCTCGTACGGGGTGTAGTTCTGCTGGATGAAGTCCCGTACGTTGATCTCGTCCCGCCACAGGCCGCCCCGGAAGCCGTCCCAGGCGCTGCGGGTCGGCCGCTGCTGTTGCGTGGTCATCGATGCACGACTCCTTCGAAGTTCGGTTTCGGGGTTCGGAGTTGAGCGGTCGGCTCAGACCGGATCGCCGTAGAAGGCGGTGCGCATCAGCTCCTGCATGTCGGCCAGCATCGGCAGCCGCGGGTTGGCGGGCGCGCACTGGTCCTCGTAGGCGTTCATCGCCTGCTCGGGCAGGGCCGCCAGGAAGGCCGCCTCGTCGACCCCGGCGTCCTTGAACGACCGCGGGATCCCGACCTTGTCGCGCAGTTCCTCCACCGCCAGGGCGAGGGACTCCACTCCTTCCTCCGGGGTGGCCGCGGGCAGGCCCAGCATCCGGGCGACGTCCTGGTAGCGCTGGGGGGCGATGTAACTGCGGTACCTCGGCCAGCCGGTGACCTTGGTGGGGTTGCCGCCGTTGTAGCGGATCACGTGCGGCAGCAGCAGCGCGTTGGTGCGGCCGTGGGCGACGTGGAAGGTCGCGCCCAGGGTGTGCGCCATGGCGTGGACCACGCCGAGGAAGGCGGAGCCGAAGGCCATGCCCGCGATGGTGCCGGCGTTGTGCATCTTCTCCCGGGCGACCGGGTTGTCCGCACCCTCGCTGACGGCCTTCTCCAGGTTGTCGAAGATCAGCCTGATGCCCTGGAGCGCCAGTCCGTCGGTGAAGTCGTTGGCGTACACCGAGACGTAGGTCTCCAGGCAGTGGGTCAGCGCGTCGAAGCCCGAGTCGGCGGTGACCGCCCTGGGCATGGTCATGGTCAGCGCCGGGTCGCAGATCGCCACGCTCGGGGTCAGCGCGTAGTCGGCCAGCGGGTACTTCTGGCCGGTCTCGGTGTCGGTGATCACCGCGAAGGGGGTCACCTCGCTGCCGGTGCCCGAGGTGGTCGGGATGCACACCAGCCTGGCCTTCTCCCCCAGGTCGGGGAAGGTGAAGGCGCGCTTGCGGATGTCGAAGAACTTCTCCTTCAGGTCGGCGAACTCGAGCTCCGGGTGCTCGTACATCAGCCACATCACCTTGGCGGCGTCCATCGGCGAGCCGCCGCCGAGCGCGATGATGGTGTCCGGCTCGAAGTGGCGCATCATCTCGGCGCCCTGCTGCACGGTGCGCAGACTCGGGTTGGGCTCGACGTTGTCGATCACCCGGATCTCCGGGATCTCGCTGCGGCGGCCCAGGACGTTCCGGATCCGCTCCAGGTGCCCGATCTCCACCATCGTCTTGTCGGTGACGATGACGAACTTGCGCGAGCCGCGCACATCGGCGAGGTACTTGATGCAGTCGCGCTCGAAGTAGATCTTCGGTGGGATCTTGAACCACTGCATGTTGTTGTTCCGCCGCCCGATGCGCTTGATCTGGATCAGGTTGAGCGCGGTGACGTTGCCGGAGACCGAGTTGCTGCCGTACGAGCCGCAGCCCAGGGTCAGCGACGGCATGAACGCGTTGTAGACGTCACCGATGCCGCCCTGTGAGGTGGGCGCGTTCCAGATCACCCGGCAGGCCTTCACCGCGCGTCCGTACTCCTCTGCGAAGGCCGCGTCCTCGGTATGCACGGCGGCCGAGTGGCCGAGTCCGTTGAACTCCACCATCTGCGTGGCCAGCCGCACCCCGTCGTTCCGGCTCTCGACCGTCAGGACGGCCAGCACCGGGCAGAGCTTCTCCCTGGTCAGCGGCTCGTCGATGCCGACCTCGGAGACCTCGGCCAGCAGCACCGAGGTGTCCTCCGGCACCTCGAAGCCCGCGCCCTTCGCGATGGCGACCGCGCTCTGGCCGACGATGGCGGCGTTCAGCTGGGCGCCCGCGCAGTCCCGTCCGGCGCCCTCGGCGACCCCGAACAGGTACTGCTCCAGCAGCGCCTTCTCGTGTGCGTTCGTCTGGTACGCCTTGAGTTTGCGGAACTCCTCGACCGCCTCGTCGCGGATCTCCCGGTCCAGGATCACCGCCTGTTCCGAGGCGCAGACCATTCCGTAGTCGTACGTCTTGGACAGCACCACGTCGTTGATCGCGCGCTGGATGTCCGCGCTCTTCTCGATGTACGCGGGCACGTTGCCGGCCCCGACGCCCAGCGCCGGCTTGCCGCAGCTGTAGGCGGCCCGGACCATCGCGTTGCCGCCGGTGGCCAGGATCGACGACACCCCGGGGTGGTTCATCAGGGCGCTGGTGGCTTCCTTGGAGGGCTGCTCGATCCACTGCACGCAGTGTTCGGGGGCGCCCGCCTTCACGGCCGCGTCCCGGACGATCCGGGCGGCCGCGGCGGAACACTTCTGGGCGGCCGGGTGGAAGCCGAAGATGATCGGGTTGCGGGTCTTCAGGGCCATCAGCGCCTTGAAGATCGTGGTGGAGGTGGGATTGGTGACGGGCGTGACGCCCGCGAGCACCCCGACGGGTTCGGCGATCTCCACGATCCCGTCGATGTCGTCGCGGCGGATCACTCCGACCGTCTTCACGCCCTTCATCGAGTTCGTGATGTTCTCGCAGGCGAAGATGTTCTTGACGGCCTTGTCCTCGAAGACACCGCGCCCGGTCTCCTCGACCGCCATCACCGCGAGTTTCGTGTGCTGGGCGAGTGCGGCCAGGCTGGCCTTCTTGACTATGTGGTCGATCTGTTCCTGGGTGTAGTCGGCGTACTCCTGCAGCGCCTCCAGACCGCGTACGACGAGTTCGTCCACGGCCTGGTCGACGTCGTTCGTCTCGTTCGTCTTGTTCTGGGCGACTGGAGCGGCGGCGGCCTCGGCGGCCGGGCCCGTCTCGGAGCTGTGCTGGCCGTCCTTCTTACGGCGGCTGGTCATCGGATCACCTTTCGTTCAGCGGTGTGCCGAAACAGCCGGGCTCTTACGGCTCGGGTGTACTACCAGCGTGGCATTGCCCGCGGGATCGCGCAGATGTGCTGGTGGGCCCCTGTTTCCGGCCGCCCGGACCAGGCCGGAGGGGGCCGCTCGGACCGGGTGCGAGGGACCGCTCGGACCGGGCGGGAGGGGCCGACCGGCCCCGACTCGCCGGTCCGGGGCTTGACGTCCCCGCGCGCCGGGTACCGCAGGCGCACGCGGGCCTGGGCGGAAGCCCTCCGGACGAGACCTCGCCCGGAGGCTCTTGCGCGGCACCTGGTGCGGCGGGCGTCGGAGGGATCCGCGCCACAGCCGTGGTGGATCCCGCGGCGCAATCCCTTCGCGCGCGGTTCCCGTATCACCTCACAGGAGGCGACACCTCAGGCGGGAACGACGGGAGCCATCATGATCTCGGCCTCTGTCACCGATGTCACCCTTCGAGGACTGGGAGTCTGCTGCGCCTCGGGCAATGCGGTGCTGCACGGTCTCCTCGTCCCTGATCACCTCGAGGAGAAGTTCTACATCGGCGTCCTGTTCGCCGTGGGCAGTGCCGTCATGCTGCTCGTGGCGGCGGCACTGGTGACCTCGAAGCACCTCTTGGGGGCCTGGCTGGCCGGGGCGATCGTCAGCCTCGGCATGATCGCCGGCTTCCTGCTGTCGCGCACCGTCGGCCTGCCCGGCGGCTACTACGAACCCGGCTGGGAAGCGCCGTACGGCCCCCTGTCCCTGCTGGTCGAGGGGTTGTTCGTCCTGGCCTCCCTCGCCTGGCTGGGCGAGCGGTCGACGCACCGGGCCGCCCCGAAACCCGCGGACCGTGTGCGCACCGGGCCCGGTTCCGGGCAGTGGACGCGCTGAGACCGGTGCGTCGGCCGGCCGGTTCGATCACTCGGGTACGTAGTGCGCGAGGTAGGCGAGGAGGTCCGGGTCGAGATCGCCGGCGCGCATCTTGTCGTGGACGGCGGACGAGAGTCTGGCCTCGACCAGGAACCGGTAGGCGAAGCTCTCCACGCTCGGCGCGGTCCAGAAGATCTCGCGGCTCGGTCGCCTCAGGACGATCTTGCCGTCGGGTCCGTACCTGGTCTCCGGCTTCTCGGTGAAATCCCGGTCCGAGCAGACGACGGCGGACTGCCCGCCGTGGTGCAGGTAGAGGTACCACATGATGCAGCTCTGCTGATCGCGGAAGAAGAGCACCATGCGGTCGGCCGGGTCGACCGGGCTGGGCAGCGGGCCGGACACGTCGGTCCAGGCACCGTCGCCCTCACGGTCGAGGCAGCGGTGCAGGTTGGCCCGGGTGATCAGCGCCGTGAAGTCGGCGGGGAGTGCGAGACCATCTCTCGCCAGCTCGGCCTCGATCGCATCCGTGACGGCCGTACGGTGTTCGAGCGGATCGCCGATGTCGCCGAACCAGGCGAAGTCGCCGACGAAGGACTCCTCGTCCAGCGGCGGAACCGTGTCCAGCGGATAGGCCCGGAACCACGCGAAGGCGCGCCCCTGCCCGTCGTACGGCCGGTAGGGCCCGATGCCGTGCCCGGCCCAGAACGCCGGAAGGCGCACCGCCGCGGGACCGTCGCCGATCCGGCGGAATCCGTCCTCGGGGTACGCGTGCGCGGGGGGACCGGCCGCAAGGACACGGGGCGTCGAGCGCGCCGGGGTCCGCGGCAGCCGGATGTCCGGCCGACCGAGTTCGTCCGCCGGCCGGACGTATCCGGGCTGGTCCTCGGGACGGGGCCGGGGTACGGCCGGGACGCTCACCCGGAAGCCGTCACGTCGCTCCTCCGGCCACCGCGCGTCGATGGCGAGGGCCGCGACCTTGCAGTCGGGGCATTCATCGGGGTAGCCGCCCCACCCGCCGAACTGGGAGCCGGTCATGTCCGGCTTCTCGATCCCGCAGAGCGTCCGGCGGAAGTAGCCGTAGGCGTGGCGGTGGGCGTCCGGCATCATGTCCGTCCACGCGGCCTCCCACCGGATGTCCCAGGGGCAGTGCCCGGGGCGGCTGACCTCGTGGTCCGGAGTCCCGAACCTGGTCACCGCGTAGCACCAGGTGCAGACCCAGCGCTCGCGACACCATCGCGACGGTGCGTGCCCCCACCTCGTCATCTCGTGGTCACAGACATCGCAGCGCATGGCGGAATCCTGCCATGTGCCCGAGCGGTGGCTCAGCGGCCTGGTCACGGCCCGGCCCGGCCCGGCGCGACGCCCGGGGACGGCCGGTGCAGGTCGCGTACTCGTGACGGACGGAACTTCGTCCCGGCCCCGTCCGCCCCGCACGAGACCGCCTTCAACAAGGACTCGAGGGCAACGGCTCCGCACCTCGTCGGCCCACAGGGGGCTGCAGGACGCTCAGTCGATGCAGAACTCGTTGCCCTCGATGTCCAGCATCGGGATGCACGAATCGTTGCCGTCGTACAGCGTTCGCACGTGTACCGCGCCCAGCGGGATCAGCCGTGCGCATTCGGCCTCGAGCACGGCGAGACGTTCCTCGCCCACGAGTCCGGTACCGACCCGCACGTCGAGATGCACCCGGTTCTTGACGGCCTTGCCTTCCGGGACACGCTGGAAGTACAGCCGCGGGCCGACACCCGAGGGATCGACGCAGGCGAACCATGAATCCCGGTCCTCCGGGGACTGGGAGCTCTTGAATTCCTCCCAGGTGGCGAATCCCTTCGGCGGCGGTGGCACGACGTATCCCAGCACCTCGCACCAGAAGCGGGCGAGGCGCTCGGGTTCGGCGCAGTCGAAGGTGACCTGGAACTGCTTGATCGATGACATCGGCGCACCATAGCAGGGGTCCGGATCCTCATCTCCCGTGTGGGCAAAGGCATGTTGACGAAGCAGCAGACGCCCGTTGCGCGTCCGGGCTACGGCAGGCGTGGACGGAGGCCTCCGTCGAAGGCAGTACTTGAGGCCGGGCTTGCCCGATGGCACCGCCGCCGAACCCGCGGGCATGGACACTTTCCTTGTCGGCAGGAGCAGTTGGCGTCACCGACGGGAACGGGAACGGGAACAGATGGATCAGCTTGCAGTGGGCGCCGTGGTCGCGCTGATCGCCCGCTACGCCGAGGGTCTGGCGGGGGGCATGCTCGACACCGCGGTCACCGAGCGGCTGCGGCGGCTCTGGGACACGGTCACGGCCCGGTTCCGCGGGGATCCGGTGGCCGAGGGAGCGCTGCGCCGGTTACGGGAGCAGCCCGGCAACGTCAACCGTCGCGGCGCTGTCGCGGACCATCTCCAGGAACTGGTCGACGCCGACCCGCACTTCGCCGCCGCACTCGCGACGCTGGCGCGCGAGGCCGAGCACGCGGGCGGCGGGGCGAACAGCGTGCGCCTGGAGAACACCGGAGCCGTCGCGCTGGACGGTGCGCGGGTGGAGATCAGCGGCGGGTCCATCGCCGCGGGGCGGGACGCCCGGATCGAGGGTACGTACACCGAGCGGACGCGATCGGCCGAGTGATGCGAGTCGGAAGGACGTCCGGTCGCCGCGGGGCGGCCGCGGCGGCGGTCGCCGTGTGCGTGGCCTTGCTATCGGCCGGGTGCAGCGGGCCGGGGGACAAGGAGGGCAAGGCCCGGAGCGACGCCCTGTCGCCGTGGACCGCCGAAGCCTCCTCCACCGCGACAGGACACACTGGTTCGAGGGGTTCCTCCGAACCGGCCGCCTCCGGGCGATCGTCCCCGGCCGCCTCCGGGCGATCGTCCCCGGCCGCCTCGGAGCCGACGGCCGGCGGTGACGCGAGCGGGCGCGGTGATCCCGGCCTCGGGGCGACGCCCTCGCGCACGGCCGGTGACTCCCCCTCCCCCACCCGGTCCCGTCCGGCCGAGGACGTACGGATCGTCTGCGGGGTCCGGGCGCCTTCCGGGACGGCCGCGGACGGGCGCGGGCGACAGGTCCTGGTGTTCCCTTCTCCCGGTACCGATCACACCTACCCCGACACGCGTGCTCCGCTGCGCGCCTGTGCCACCTCGGGGCTGCCGGTCTCGTACGCCTACGAACCGCAGGAGAACTGCCACACCGAGGGCGGTCAGGTCGTCCTGAACGGTACGACGGGCAGTTGCACCGTGATCGCCTCCCAGCCGGGCGACTCCGCCTGGGCGCCCGCTCGGGCCGTGCGCCGGGAATTCCGGGTCGGGCCGCAGTGGGTGACCGCGTCGTGGGCCGATCCGCCGGTCCGTCTGTCCTACCCGGGCGTCACCGTCGTACGCGTGCGCATCGCGGGTTCCCAGCCGTTCAACGGCTTCGTGGAGATGACCACCGCCGGTGCCTGCGGGTTCGGCGACGGCAGCAGCGACCGCACATCGGTCACCCTCGCGGCTCCGCAGACGCTCGTCTCGGTCAGCGTGGTCGCCAGGGATCCGCGCTCCGGCGGCCAGTGCACGCTCGACGGCTACGCCAGCTCCAACCACGGCATCAACGGCTATCTGTCGCAGCGCACGTACACGATCGTCGCCCGGGGCGGTGCTTCCTCGTCGTCCGCCGACGGGTCGCCCTCTCCCTCATGACCGACTCCACCCCCGCCGCACCCGGCGGGATCCATGGGTCCGGGCCCGTCGCCACCGGCGGCGGACAGGTGAACATCAGCGCTCCCGGGGGCGTGGCGGCGGGTCGGGACGTCCGGATCGAGACGTTCCACCAGTACGTCGTCGAAACCCCCGCACGGTCGCGGCGACCTCGGCCCGGCGGGCTGCGGCCGTACCCCGGACTGCGCCCGTTCGACGAGGACCGGGCGCACCTGTTCCACGGCCGGGAGCGGGAGACGGAGCAGGTGCTGAGTCTGCTGGCGGCTCATCCGGTGAGTGCCGTGGTCGGCTCCTCCGGTTCCGGCAAGTCGTCGCTGCTCGCCGCGGGGGTCGCGCACGCCCTGCGGCAGGGCGGGCTGCCCGGGAGCGGGCGATGGGCGGTGCGGCTGCTGGGCGGCGGCCCGCTGCCCGTGGAGCAGTTGTGCGCGGCTCTGCGCGCGGCTTTCGAGGACGCGGGGGTGGCGTACGGACCGCTTCCCGGACCGCACGCCCTGCGGGCGGACCCCGCGCTGTTCGGACGGCTGTCGGCTCGTCTGGCGACGTCTACGGGCGAGCGCGTGGTGTGGCTGCTCGACCAGTTCGAGTCCTACCTGTCGCCCGCGCAGCCCCCTGCCACGCTGCGCTGCGTGGCAGGGGCCGTGCTGTCGGTACGGGAGCACGGCGCGGGAAGCGTCCATGTGCTGGTGGCCCTGCGGACCGACCTGTACCAGCGGCTGGAAGCGGACGCGGACCTGGCCGCGGAGGTGAGCGGGCACCAGTTCTGGCTGCCGCCGCTCACCCGCGAGGGCCTGCGCGACGCGGTCCGCGGCCCGGCCGAGGCCGCGGGCCTCGACGTACAGGAAGAGCTGACGGACCGGATCGTCGCGGACGCGGCAGCCGGTCCCGGCAGCCTGCCGCTGATCGCGTACGCCCTGGAACAGGTGTGGGAGCGGGACGACGCGCGAGAGCTGACGCTGGCCGCCTACGAGGCGACCGGCGGGGTGGCCGCAGCGCTGGAGCGGGGGGCGCAGCGGGCCTGGGACGCGCTCGACGCACCCGGGCAGGCGGTCGCCCGGCGGGTGCTGGTCCGGCTCGCCCATGTCGGCGGCGGCGAGCGGGCCACGCGGCGGGTGGCGTTCGCGCGGGACCTCGTCACGGACGTCGACAGCGAGCAGGCGGTGCTGGCCGTCGTGGACAGCTTCGTCCGGGAACGGCTGCTGCTGGTGGGGCGGAACCTGGTGGACGGGGAGGCGACCGTCGAGGTGGCGCACGAGGTGCTGCTGGAGAAGTGGCCGGCGCTGCGCCAGTGGCTGGCGGACGAACCGCGGGCCAAGCAGGTCCAGGACGACATAGCCGCCGGCACGGCTCAGTGGCTGGAGCACGGGCGGGACGAGGGATTTCTGCTGCCGACCGGCCGGCTGCTGCTGTGGGAGCGGCTCGATCCGGCGCGCTGGCCGCTCAATGAGCGGGAGGTCGCCTACGTCGAGGCGTCGCGGCGGGCGCGGGCGCGGGTGCGGCGGGACCGGGAGCGGGCCAGGGTGCTCCAGCGCCGCTGGGTGGTGACGGGGATCTGCCTCGTGCTCGCGCTGGCCGTCGCCGCTTCGGCGTTCTGGGTGCAGCAGCGTACGGCCCGGGCCCGGACGGTGACGGAGGCTCTGCGGCTGTCCGCGCAGGCCAGGTCGGCGATGGGCGAACGTCGTGATGTGGCCGAGCTGCTGGCTGCGGCGGCGGTGCACACGAATGACGCGGCGGCCACCCGGTCCGCTCTGGTGGACGTGCTCGGCCGCCAGGGCGGCCAGCTCGCCGTCCACCGACCGCGTTTCGGGGCCGCGCGGCCCAACACGCTGACGGCCCTGCCGGCGGCCGGCGGAGTGCTGGTGCTCGGTTGTTCGGACGGATCGCTCCGGCGCGTGGACCCGGTGAGCGGCGCGGAGCGGGGGGTCTTCGGGGAACGCAACGGCGACGCGGTGTCGGCGGTCGCGGTGGCGGACGGTCTGCTGGTCTCCGGCGACGAGACCGGCGGGGTGGTGGTGCAGCCGACCACGGTGGGGGCCGGCGTGACGGCGCGGCTTCGGGCGCCCGGTGGGGTGCGGATCGCGGCTGTCGCGCTCGACGCCCGGCGGGGTGTCGTGCTGGCGGGCGGGGTGGACGGAGTGGTGGCGCGATGGCTGGTGCGCGACGGACGGGTGAGCCCGCTGAGGAGCGTGCGGCTCGCGGGTGCGGTGACGGCGATCGCGGTGCATCGTCCGGGCAGCCTCGCGGCGGTCACCACCTCGGCCGGGCACGTACAGGAGATCTCCACCGACCCGGCGCGGGCCGGGGTGGTGTCCGACACCATGGTCAACGCTCCGGGGGCGGGCGCCGTGGCGGACACCGCGGTGGCGGGCGGAGGTCTGGCGGTCGTGGACGGTGTGCAGTTGCACCTGTGGGACCGGCCGGGTGCGCCGCCTCGTACCGGTGCCGCTCCACGGACCACCGCCGTGGTCGCGGCGCGCCAGACGGTGTTCACGGGGGACAGCACGGGCCGGGTCCGGGTCTGGACCGGTCCCGGGGTGCCGCGCCCCACCGGTGAGGCGCTCGTCGGCCCGCCGGCCGACGCGGTCGTCGCGCTCGCCACGGACGGCACACTGCTCAGCGCGCTCACACGGGAGCGCAGACTGGTCGTCTGGGATCTCGGCGGCCGCCGCTCGCCGGCCGCGGTCGCGCGGGCCGCTTCGGTGGGAGGCAAGGCGACAGCGGTCTCCTACGGTCCCGCGGGCACCCTCGCCCTGGGCGACAGCACCGGGACCGTTCGCTTCGCCGGGTCCGGACCGTACTCAGGCGCCCGGATGAGTCTGTCCCGCGCCCCGGTCACCGGTCTGGCCTGGACGGGGCGTGCGTCGCTGGTGGCCGGCACCGCCGACGGCGTCCTGCACGGCGTGGACCTGACCACGTTCACGCACAAGCCGTTGGCGGTGCGCCCGTCCTCCCCGGTCAAGGACGTGCGCTCGGCACCGGACGGCACCGTCGCCGCCGCCTGGGACGACCAGGTGCTCATCCACCGCCCGGACGGCTCCACGGTGCGGCTGCCCGGATCCACCGGAGGAGGCATCCACGCGCTGGCTCTCGGACCGCACGGAGAGATCGCCCTCTCCGTCGGAGCGCCCACCGTGGCACGGGTGCTGCTGTGGCCGCGTGGCATCGCCACCCGGGCTCCCGTCCTGCTGCGGGGCCATCGCCTCTTCGTGGCGGCGCTCGCCTTCTCGCCCGACGGCGGCACCCTGGCGACGGGCAGCGACGACCGCACCGTCGCCCTGTGGGACGTGCGCTCCGCCCGCCGCGTCGGCACGTTGACAGGTCACGGCGACACCGTGCGGGCGCTGGCCTGGTCCGGCGGACACCTGCTGGCCTCCGCCGCGGAGGACGGCACGGTACGGCTGTGGGACACCCGTTCTGCCACCGGCCACGGCATGGGGCCTCCGCTGCGCTACGCCGAGGACGACGAGGTGACCGCCCTGTCCGCCTCCCCCGACGGTCTTGAACTCACGGCCGCGAACGGTCACTACGCCGTGACCTGGCCGTTCGCCCCGGAGGCATGGACATGGAGAGCCTGCGCCCTCACCGCCGAACTGCGCGGCGACGACCAGGAGCAGAGCGTGATCACCGGCTACGCGGACGGCACGTACCCGATGGACGTCTGTCCCAAAAGTTGACGTCGACGACGATCCGGACCCGTCCCGTCGGCAGCCGCGAACGTGAACCGGTCGTCGTGCGGTGCGCTTGACGCCGTAGGTGATTCCGCCAAGTACAAGGCCGTGGGAGGCTGTTGGCGTCCGGCCGGGGTGGATCAGGGGACTGCGAGAGGGGTCACCCGGTGTCGTGTGCGATGAGCGGGACGGCGGAGGCCACGTCATGAACGGCGAGATGGCGTGGATCACCGTCGGCTGGATGCTGGGATTCACCGCGGTCAACGCAGGGCTCTACGCGGGCTGGTGGCGGCGTACACGGGACGAACGGAAGTTCCTCAGCGACATCCGGGCAGCGGATGCGGACCCGATCCGGGCGGCATGGTGGCTCGGCGGCTCGTGGGACACCGCGCCACCGCAGCAGGAACGGTACGCGGCAGAGGTGGCCGTGTGCCTGCTGATCCTGGCCGAGGACGCCGAGATCGACCGCGACGGTCGGATCACCGTGCCGCTCGGACGGCTCGGCAGGCACACGGACCCGGTCCTCGCCGCGCTCGTGACACTCCTGCGTCTGCACAAGGGCGCCACGGTGCACGAACTGCTCACCGACCCTCGCTTCCAGCGGTTCCGGAAGGTCCTTCGGTCACGTCGTCCGCCCCTGCGCAAGTGGTTCGGCTCCTACCGCGTCCCCGCGCTGACAGCCGCCTTCGTCACCGCGTTCGGCATGTCGTTGCACGCGATGGTCACGCGCCACGCCGTGCCTGGACTGCCCGACCGCGACCCGGGCTGGTGGACCACGGTCTGGATAGGGCTGTGGGCCGTGCTCGCCGCCCACGCAGCCCTCTGGCCGCAGGAACCGTCCCGCCCCTGGCCCCGGTTCACCCGCAACTGCCGTGCCGCCGTCGCCCGGGCTCTGGCCGGCCAGAGCCCGGACACATCCCGCCGGGTGTCCATCAGTTCGTCGAAGCCGTCCGAACCGCCCTCGCCGGCAGTTGTGGCCGACTCGAAGCCCCGGGCCGGAGGCGACTGACAGCGGCCCGGGGGTCAGGAGGTCGCTTCCCTGATCTCGTCCAGGGCTGCGACGAGTTGTGGGGCGACCGCCTCCTCCCTCCACCGGAGGGCGTCCGTTCCCATCTTCCGTGGGACCGTCTCGACCAGCATGATCAGGTAGAGGTACGCCCGGTAGAGGGCGAGACGGAGAAGGGCCGGGGTGTCGAACCCGGCTCGGCCGCCGGCCTTCCGGTAGCCGGCCAGAAAGGCCTCGTCCTTCCTTATGTTCCCCAGGAGGGCCAAGGAGACGAAATCGGCCAGGGGGTCGCCCCAGAGCATGCGCTCGCCGTCGATGAGTCCGCCGATGCGCACCGGTTCGGCCGAGGGCTCCGAGCCGGCCGGGAGTACCGGCTCGGCCGGGCGCTCCACGAGGACGTTGCCTCGCCACAGGTCGAAGTGGACGAGGGCGGGAACGATGACCTCGTCGAGCGCGTCGTACGCGGCCCGGAGCCCACGGTCGATCTCGGCGGCCGGCCGGGGCAGCCGGGCCTCGAAGCGGCGCGCGTCGTCGAGGACCGCGTCGAGCATTCCGGTGAAGGCGGTCCGCCAGTCGGCCGTGAGCGGGCCGAGTGCGCCGGACGGGTATCCGAAGGCCGGTCCGGTGACCCGGTGCAGGGCGGCGACCTGACGACCCAACTCGTTTCGCAAACAAGCCTGTTCGGCGTCGGTGAGCGAGCTGTCCCAGGGGGTGCCGGGGCACGCCGTCATCAACAGCGTGGTGTTGTCGTCGTCGAGCGCGAGGAGGCGGGGCGCCGGCACCCCCGCCTCTTCGGCGCGACGGTAGAACTCCGCCTCGGAGACGAGGAGTCGGCTCTCGTAGCGCAGCCCCGGGGCGTCCGGCGCGGTCTTCAGTACGCAGCGGCCGCCGTCGGTGAGCACGAGTTCCTCGACGGTGTTGTACGTGCCGCCGCTCAGCGGACGCACACGGGCCAGGCGTTCGGGCGGGATCCCCGCACCCTCCAGGATGTCGCGCGCCCGTTTCCAGGAGTCCACCGCGTTCGCCCGCCTCTCCCCGTCGGTCACCCGGCCGCGTACACGCCCTTGACGTCCCGGCCGTCCGCGATCAGTGTGCCTGGCCGTGCCCCGGGCACCGACCCTCCGGAGTCCGACGCGGGCCCGGCACAGCGTACGTGCGTCCCACCGCCCTCCGCATCGGCTTGCCGCTGTTCGTCGGGCGGGCGGGAGACGAGCGTCAGCGCCGGACCGGACGGACCGGGAGCACTTGGACGCTGTTGCCGATGAAGCTTCGCTGGTGGGGCAGTTCGGCTTCGGGGACGGCGAGGTCGAGGTCCGGGAAGCGGGTGAAGAGCCGCTCCAGGGCGATCGTGGCCTCGAGGCGGGCGAGCGGGGCGCCCATGCAGTAGTGCATGCCCTGGCCGAAGGAGAGGTGCCGGGCCGCGCCGGGCCGGGTGACGTCGAAGCGGTCGGCGTCCGGGCCGTGGAACGCCTCGTCCCGCCCGGCGGCGGTGTAACCGGCGAGGACCGGCGTCCCCTGCGGGATGACGGTGCCGCCGAGGGCCAGGTCGCGGGTGGGGTAGCGGAAGGGGAACCAACTGACCGGACCGTCCCAGCGCAGCGTCTCGTCCACCACGTCCGACCAGGTGACCCTGCCCTCCAGGACCAACGCCAGCTGGTCCCGGTGCGTGCACAGCGCCCGTACGGCGTTGCTGATCAGGTTGAGGGTGGTCTCGTGGCCGGCGACCAGCATCAGGCGCATCGTGCCGATGAGCTCGGCCTCGCTGAGCCGGTCGCCGCCGTCCTCGCGTGCGGCTATCAGGGCGCTGGTCAGGTCGTCGCCGGAGGCGGCCCTGCGGGCGGCCGCGATCGTGCCGAGCAGTTCGACGAGCTCGCGTACGGCGGCCATCACCTCCGCCGGGGTGGTGTCGGTGGCGATGATCACGGTGTAGGTGAGTTCGTGCAGCCGGGCGCGGTACTCGGCGTCCACGCCGAGCAGCTCGCAGATGACGCTCAGCGGGAGCGGCAGCGCGAAGTGCGTACGCAGGTCCGCGACGCCCTCCGGGGCCTCGGCGGCGGCCCGGCCGAGGTCGTCGAGGAGGCCGGTGGTGAGCTCCTCGATGCGCGGTCGCAGCCGCTCCACCTGGCGGACGGTGAACGCGTTGCCGACGAGCGAGCGCAGTCGGCGGTGGTCGGCGCCGTCGGCCGTGTGCATGCCCTGGGCGTCGGCGAAGACCCGCAACGGCCAGTCCGCGGGGATCGTGCCGTCGTTCAGCGCCGGGCAGTGGCGGGCGTCCTTGGCCACGTCGGGGTGGGAGAGGAACTCCTTGAGCGCGTCGTGCCCCACGACGACCGCCGCGGGCACCCCGCCGGGCAGGACGACGTCCGCGACGGGCCCCCGGGCCCGCAGCTCGGCGTTCAGGGCGTGCGGGCAGCCGCCCGCGGGGTCGACGACGTGAGCGGGAGCGGGGATGCGGGAGGACAAGCCGGGACTCCTGACCGTATGAACGAATACCGGCGCCAACAGTGCGGTGCCGATGGGCGGTTGTACAAACCCATTCCGGCGAGACCGCGGTCACATTCCCCCCACCCGCATCGTGAGCCCGCGTACGCGCAGTGTCGCGGAACCGGTGAAGCGCCCCACATGACCCACGTCACCCACTACCCACGATAGTGGACAAAAAGGGACATGTTTAGGCGCGCACACATGCTTTGACCTGCGGATTGAGAGCCATCTCACACCAACCGGCAAACACCCCAATGCGGCCACAACTAGTAAAAGGGGTCATTGCGGACGCTTCTCGGGCCTGCTTGTCTTGAGGACGTCGCCAGGCACCACGACCCCCCAGGGTCACGGTGCCGACGCACGCCAGGACCGGAACACACGGTCCCCCGGCGAGCGAGCGACCTCCCCGTCCCCGAAGAAAGTGGTACTCCGTGTCCCTCGCCGCCATCCGCCGCATCGCCAGCCCGAAGAAGGCCCTCACCGTGACCGCCGTCGTCGCCGCC
>NZ_JBSFIA010000054.1:0-50029 GCF_053597355.1 Streptomyces sp. NPDC001443 | reverse complement strand
CCGACTGTGCCTGGCGGACTACTTCCGCCCGGAGGAGTCGGGGGAGACCGACGTCGTCGGACTCCAGGTCGTCACCGTCGGCTCCCGGATCGGCGAGGAGACGGCCAAGCTGTTCGCCGCCGACTCCTACCGCGACTACCTCGAACTGCACGGCCTGTCCGTGCAGCTCGCCGAGGCGCTCGCCGAGTACTGGCACGCCCGCGTCCGCTCCGAGCTGGGCTTCGCCGGGGAGGACCCGGACCGGGTCGAGGACATGTTCGCCCTGAAGTACCGGGGCGCCCGCTTCTCGCTCGGCTACGGCGCCTGCCCCGACCTGGAGGACCGCGCCAAGATCGCCGACCTCCTCCAGCCGGAGCGGATCGGCGTCCACCTCTCGGAGGAGTTCCAGCTCCACCCCGAGCAGTCCACCGACGCCATCGTCATCCACCACCCGGAGGCGACGTACTTCAACGCCCGCTGACCTGCGGCGGCCTACCCCGGCGAACTGCGACGCCCGGGCGGGAAAACCCACGGCGCGCCCGGCGGTGAACACCGCGACGCACATTGATCGGACAAGTCGTACACTGGTCGGTCCACTCCAGGCCGGTTCCCCGTGAGGGAACCGGCCTGGTCGTCCCTTCAAGGAGGTACGTGGATGACCAGCACGGTCCCCGCACTCGGAACCCGAACGGCCGAAGGATCAGCCCTCCAGGCGGTGCTCCTGGACATGGACGGCACCCTCGTGGACACCGAGGGCTTCTGGTGGGACGTCGAGGTCGAGGTCTTCGCCGGCCTCGGTCACATCCTCGACGACTCCTGGCGCCATGTCGTCGTGGGCGGCCCGATGACCCGCAGCGCGGGGTTCCTCATCGAGGCCACCGGCGCCGACATCGCCCTCGCCGAGCTCACACTCCTGCTGAACACCGGGTTCGAGGCCCGGATCGCCCAGGCCCTGCCGCTCATGCCCGGCGCCGCCCGGCTGCTGGCCGAACTGTCCGAGTACGAGATCCCCACCGCCCTGGTCTCCGCCTCGCACCGACGCATCATCGACCGCGTCCTGACCTCGCTCGGCCCCCAGCACTTCGCCCTGAGCGTCGCCGGCGACGAGGTGGTCCGCACCAAGCCCCACCCCGACCCCTATCTCCTCGCCGCCGCGGGCCTCGGCGTGGACCCCGCCCGCTGCGCGGTCGTCGAGGACACCGCGACCGGCGTCGCGGCCGCCGAGGCCGCGGGCTGCCACGTCGTGGCCGTACCGTCCGTCGCCCCCATCGCTCCCGCCGCCCGCCGCACCGTGGTGCGCTCCCTCGAAGAAGTCGACCTGGCCTTTCTGCGCGGCCTGGTGACCCACACGGTCTGACCCCGTCACCCGGCGCGCCGGCCCCACCGCCGGACCCGTGATCCGGACGGAAACACCCCCACGACGCCCCGGGAGACCGGCCGACGACCAGCGCGCGGCCGGGCACGCATCCCTACCCCACCCCGAACAGTCGGCCATGTGACATTCGCCACCCCGAACGGGGTCGACAGGCAGGGTGGCATGTGCAGGCCGCCCCGCTTTCCCGAGCGCCGAAGCGGCTTTGTGTCCCGATTGATGAGATCGTGCACCAATCCTTCCACTGTCGGGTTTTCGGTGTGTCCGCGCCCGGTTTCACTCCGTGATGGAGCCGCGCGTCCTCCGGCTGTGAACCGTCCCGCCGGTCCGGACTAATCTCATCGCGAAACATCGGCCTACCCCCGTGACCCGTCGCAACACCCCTGCATGCCGGGTGCACGGACTTGAACAGCTGGAGAAACCCGAGCATGAACCGCAAGACTTTGGTGCTGCCGGCCGTGATCGGTCTCATCGCGCCCGTGCTCGCCGCCTGCGGCGGGTCCGACAGCGGGAGCAGCGGCGGCGACTCCATCGTCGTCGGCACCACGGACAGTTTCACCGCGACGAAGGACGCGCCCGCGCCGCTCGACCCGGCCTACGCCTACGACGTCGGCACCTGGAACGTCCTGCGCCAGACCGTGCAGACGCTGATGGTCCAGCCCAAGGGCGACGGCGACCCGGTGCCCGAGGCCGCCGAGAGCTGCAGCTTCACCGACGCTGGCAACGAGCGGTACGCCTGCAAGCTCCGCAGCGACCTGAAGTTCTCCAACGGCGACGCCATCACCGCGGCCGATGTGAAGTACTCCATCGACCGCGCCCGCGCCATCAAGTCCGACTCGGGCGTCTTCGCGCTGCTGTCGACCATCGACACCGTCGAGACGCAGGGCGACGACCAGGTGATCTTCCACCTGAAGACCGCCGACGCGACCTTCCCGTTCAAGCTGTCCACCCCGGTCGCGGGCATCGTGAACCCCGACGACTACCAGAAGGACAAGCTGCGCGACGGCTTCGAGGTGGACGGCTCCGGCCCCTACACCCTCAAGGCCGAGGTCCAGGGCGACAAGATGGTCAAGGCCGTCTTCACCAAGAACCCCAACTACAAGGGGTCGCTCAAGGTGAACAACGACAAGGCCGAGATGGTCTCCTACGAGGACTCCGACGCCCTCGGCGCCGCGCTCGACAAGGGCGACGTCGACCTCGTCTCCCGTGGTCTGACCCCGGCGCAGGTCAAGAAGTACATCAACGCCGGCGGCGACATCGACGTCGTGGAACTGCCCGGACTCGAGATCCGCTACCTCGGCTTCAACACCGACGCCTCGTCGGTGAAGGACAAGGCCGTCCGCGAGGCGATGGCCCAGGTCATCAACCGCAGCGAGATCGTCTCCAAGGTCTACGGTTCCCAGGCCGAGTCGCTGTACTCCCTGGTCCCGGCCAGCGTCACCGGACACTCCAACGCGTTCTTCAACAAGTACGGCGACCCGAGCGCCACCAAGGCCGCCTCCCTGCTGAGCAAGGCCGGCATCACCACCCCGGTGAACCTGACCCTGAACTACACGACCGACCACTACGGCGCGGTCACCAAGCAGGAGTTCGAGGTCATACAGAAGCAGCTGAACAACAGCGGCCTCTTCAAGGTCGAGATCAAGGGCACCACCTGGGACAAGTACGTCCCGGCCGAGCGCAAGGGCCAGTACGACGTCTACGGCATGGGTTGGTTCCCCGACTTCCCCGACGCGGACAACTTCCTCGCGCCGTTCCTCGACAAGGACAACTTCCTCAAGTCGCCGTACTCCAACAGCCAGATCATCAACGACCTGATCCCGCAGTCCCGCCGCCAGGCCGACCGGCTCACCGCCGCCTCCAGCCTGAACGACATCCAGGACATCGTGGCCCGGGACGTCCCGGTGCTGCCGCTCTGGCAGGGCAAGCAGTACGTCGTCGCCCGCGACGACGTCACGGGCACCGCGTACGCCCTGAACTCCTCCTCGACGGTCCAGCTGTGGGAGCTCGGCCGAGGCGCGAGCAGCTGACACCCACCCCCGCGAACCCCAGGCCCTGACCGGCCGCGGGAGGCGGACGAGCAACGACACGTCATCAGCACGTGGACCCGCGCAACCAGTGGCCGGTCCTGCCCCCACGGCAGGACCGGCCACCGGCGTTTTGGCCCCACCGGCCCCGGACACGGCCCCCGCCCCGCCGACCCCCGACGCCGACATCGGCGAGCACCGACCGCACACGACGAAAGGGCGCCCCCGAGCAGGGGGCGCCCTTCCACCCGTACCTCACACGGCCCGACGGACCGCCCCTACTGCGCGCCGGGACGCACCAACCCGCTCTCGTACGCGTACACCGCGGCCTGCACCCGGTCACGCAGCCCCAGCTTCGTCAGCACGTGACCGACATGCGTCTTGACCGTCGTCTCACTCACGAACAGATCCGCCGCGATCTCCGCGTTCGACAACCCCCGCGCCACCAGCTTCAGCACCTCGACCTCACGGTCCGTCAACGTGTGCAGCGTGTTCGGCACCGGCTCGTCCCCGGACGGCAGATGCGTGGCGTACTTGTCCAGCAACCGCCGCGTGATGCTCGGCGCGAGCATCGCCTCACCACCCGCCACCACCCGGATCGCCTGCAGCAACTCGTTCGCCGGCGCGTCCTTCAGCAGAAACCCGCTGGCCCCCGCCCGCAACGCCTCCACCACGTACTCGTCCAGATCGAACGTCGTCAGCACCAGCACCTTCGCCGGACCGTCCCGCCCCGGACCCGTGATCTGCCGCGTCGCCTCCACACCGTCCATCCGCGGCATACGGATGTCCATCAACACCACATCAGGCTGCAGGGCCCGCACCTGATCGAGCGCCTGCAGACCGTCGCCCGCCTCGCCGACCACCGCGATGTCCTGTTCCGCCTCCAGAATCATCCGGAAGCCCGTACGCAGCAGCGGCTGGTCGTCGACCAGTAGGACGCGGATGGCCACGTAGATCTCCTTCGCTAGTCCGGCCCCATTCTGCCCTGCTCCCCGTCCCCGGACGCCTCCGCCCTCACCGGCAGCGGATACGGCGGAGGCGTACCCCCGAACTCCGGACAATGCGCCTGGTGATCGCACCAACCGCACAACTTCGTCGGCCGCGGCCGCCACTCACCCGTCTCCGTCGCCAGCCGGATCGCCTCCCACAGCGCCAGCAGCTTGCGCTCCACCCGCTCCAGATCCGCGGGCACCGGATCGTAGGCGACCACATCACCGCTGCCGAGATACACCAGCTGCAACCGCCTCGGCAGCACCCCCTTCAGCCGCCACACCACCAGCGCGTAGAACTTCATCTGGAACAACGCACCCTCGGCATACTCCGGCCGCGGCGCCTTGCCCGTCTTGTAGTCCACGATGCGCACCTCACCCGTGGGCGCCACATCCACCCGGTCGATGATCCCGCGCAGCGTCAGCCCCGACTCCAGCTCCGCCTCGACGAACAACTCCCGCTCGGCCGGCTCCAGCCGCGTCGGATCCTCCAACGTGAACCAGCGCTCCACCAGCCGCTCCGCCTCACCCAGCCAGCGCGCCAGCCGCTCGCCCCCCGGATCGTCCGCGAACAGCTCCACCACCTCGGGACGGCTCTCCCGCAACCGCTCCCACTGACCCGGCACCAACGACCTCGCCCGCGGCGCCGTCCGCTCCACGGCCGGCGCGTCGAACAACCGCTCGAGCACCGCGTGCACCAGCGTCCCCCGCGTCGCCGCCTCACTCGGCCGCTCCGGCAACCGGTCGATCACCCGGAACCGGTACAACAACGGACACTGCATGAAGTCACTCGCACGCGACGGAGACAACGACGCGGGCGGCCGCGCCCCGGGCACCGACGCCCCCACCACCCCGGCCTGCGGGTCCTGCCCTGCCGTACCACCGCCGTCGGACGGCCCGGCGCCCTGCGCACTCGTCTCCATGCCCAGACCATACGGCCAGCCACCGACAACGACCCAGCCACCGCCAGAGCCGCAGCGACGGGCGACCGGGCAAACACAGGGGGTGCCGGGGCCGAACGCGTCACCACGGCCGCATACCATCGACCACAGACCTTCCGTCCGGCAGGCGCGGAAGACGCTTCGAACGAGGGGACATCGTGGACGAGAGCGGCGGGAGCGGGCAGCCGCGGTCGGGCAACGACGAACCGGCCGAGCGCCACCCTGGCCACCCGGCCCCGGCAGGCGACTCCGCACACCCGGACCCCACCCCACGCGACCGGCCCACCGGACCCGAACCCACCGGCCCCGGCACCCACCCCACCCCCGACGCCCCCGCCCCCGACACCCCCACGGACACCGGCCCCACCCCGTCCGACCCCACCGGACCCGAAGCGCCCACCCCCGCACCCGGCGCGCCCACACCCCCCACCGGCACCCACCACGACACCCCGGACACCCCCGGCCGGCGCACCCTCGCCCACTCACCCACCGGCAACAACCGGCCACCCCGACGCGCCCCCGAACCCCGCGGCGGACTCCTCATGGGACGCCCCTTCGGCGTACCCGTCTACGTCGCCCCCAGCTGGTTCCTCGTCGCCGCCCTGATCACCTGGGTCTTCGGCAACCAACTCGACCGCGTCCTGCCCGAACTCGGCGCCGCCCGCTACCTCGTCTCCCTCTTCTTCGCCGTCGCCTTCTACGCCTCCGTACTCGTCCACGAACTCGCCCACACCGTCGCCGCCCTCCGCTTCAAACTCCCCGTCCGCCGCATCCAGCTCCAGTTCTTCGGCGGCGTCTCCGAGATCGAGAAGGAAGCCGAGACCCCCGGCCGCGAATTCGTCCTCGCCTTCGTCGGCCCCCTGCTCTCCCTGATCCTCGCCGGCCTCTTCTACCTCGCCATGCGACCCGTCCAGCCCGGCACCGTCCCCGGCGTCCTCCTCGCCGGACTGATGATCTCCAACCTCATCGTCGCCGTCTTCAACCTCCTGCCCGGCCTCCCCCTCGACGGCGGCCGCATGCTCCGCGCCGTCGTCTGGAAAATCACCGGCCGCGCCATGAGCGGCACCGTCGCCGCCGCCTGGGTCGGCCGCGCCCTCGCCGTCTCCGTCCTCATCGGCCTGCCCCTGCTCACCCAGTCCGGCGCCCTCGGCTCCACCGCCGAGGACAGCGTCGGCATGGACACCGTCTTCGACGCCCTCCTCGCCGCCATCCTCGCCGCCATCATCTGGACCGGAGCCGGCAACAGCCTGCGCATGGCACGCCTGCGCGAACACCTCCCCGAACTGCGCGCCCGCAACCTCACCCGCCGCGCCGTCCCCGTCGAGACCACCACCCCCCTCTCCGAGGCCCTCCGCCGCGCCAACGCCGCAGGCGCCCGCGCCCTCGTCGTCGTCGACGCCGCCGGCGAACCCCTCTCCCTCGTCCGCGAAGCCGCCATCGTCGGCGTACCCGAGCACCGCCGCCCCTGGGTCGCCGTCAGCGGCCTCGCCCAGGACCTCACCGACGGCATGCGCGTCTCCGCCGAACTCTCCGGCGAAGAACTCCTCGACGTCCTGCGCGCCACCCCCGCCACCGAATACCTCGTCGTCGAGGACACCGGAGAGATCTACGGCGTCCTGTCCGCCGCCGACGTCGAGCGCGCCTTCGTCAAAGCCATGGCCCGCCCCAGCTGAGACCCGCCCCACAGCCCCCCGTCACACCGCCCGCATGGTCGGCGGCCCCTCCCGGGACCGGTAGGCTGGTCACATGTCCGAACCGACCGGTGCCGCCCGCAGGCGCGGGCCCTTCAAGGTCGGGGACCAGGTTCAGCTGACCGACCCCAAGGGCCGCCACTACACGTTCACGCTCGAAGCCGGGAAGAACTTCCACACCCACAAGGGTTCCTTCCCGCACGACGAACTGATCGGCTCACCCGAGGGCAGCGTTGTCCGCACCACCGGTAACGTCGCCTACCTCGCGCTGCGCCCCCTGCTCCCCGACTACGTCCTGTCCATGCCCCGCGGCGCCGCCGTGGTCTACCCCAAGGACGCGGGGCAGATCCTCGCCTTCGCCGACATCTTCTCCGGCGCACGCGTCGTGGAAGCGGGCGTCGGCTCCGGCTCGCTCAGCAGCTTCCTGCTGCGCGCCATCGGCGACCAGGGCATGCTGCACTCCTACGAGCGCCGCGAGGACTTCGCCGACATCGCCCGGCAGAACGTCGAGCGCTACTTCGGCGGACCCCACCCCGCCTGGCAGCTCACCGTCGGCGACCTCCAGGACAACCTGAGCGACACCGACGTCGACCGCGTCATCCTCGACATGCTCGCCCCCTGGGAATGCCTCGAGGCCGTCTCCAAGGCCCTCGTCCCCGGCGGCATCCTGTGCTGCTACGTCGCCACCACCACCCAGCTCGCCCGGACCGTCGAGTCCATCCGCGAGATCGGCTGCTTCAACGAGCCGACCGCCTGGGAGACGATGATCCGCAACTGGCACATCGAGGGCCTCGCCGTCCGCCCGGACCACCGGATGATCGGCCACACCGGCTTCCTGCTCACCGCCCGCCGCCTCGCCGACGGCGTCGAGCCGCCCATGCGCCGCCGCCGCCCCGCCAAGGGCGCCTACGGCGAGGACTACGCCGGCCCCAACGCCGACGGAGGCGCCGCCGGCCGCTGACACCTCGAGCACCTCGAGGCGGCCCGCCCCAACAACACCGCGCCGTGGCCGAGTTCCCGCACCACACCCCGGAACTCGACCACGGCGCCCTTGCGTTGCCCACCCACCACCGGCCGACGTCGGCCCGCGGAAACCCCCCACCCCGCCGTTCCCCCGCACTGTGACGTGTGGCACGATGCTGGCCACCCCACCCCGGCACAGTCCTCGCAGGAGACGCACCCAGTGCTGCAACAATCCGTCGTCCCGGAACTGGCACCCGACCACACCCGGCCGATCCACTGGGTCGCCACCGCGACCGCCGTCGCCGGCGTCGTCGCCCTCACCTCACTCCTGCAACCCCACCCCGCGACCGCCGCCCAGAGCCCCGGCGCCGACCCCACGGGCGCCCCCACCAGCGTCCCCACGAGCGCTCCGCCACCGGCCACCACCGGCGTCGACTTCCCCCTCGACTGCGGCCCCGTCACCGCCGTCGTCCAGCGCAAGGCGAGCGGAGACCTCGACGGCGACGGCCGCCCCGAGACCGTCGCCACCGTCCACTGCGACGCCGGCATGGGCACCCCGCCCGACGCCCTCTACGTCCTCACCCAGGCCGCAGGCGACCAGCACGCCCGTGTCGTCGCCACCCTCGTCGCCCCCAAGGACCGCTTCACCGTCAGCGGCCTCACCATCGCCGACGCGGCCGTGCACGCCACGGTCCTCGGCTACTCGTCGACCGACATACCCAGTTGCTGCCCCGACGTCACCGAGAGCGTGAAGTGGCAGTGGAAGAACGGCGTGTTCATCCGCTCGACATCCGCCGAAGCCGACGGCAGCTGAATCAGGCCACCGCGCCTGTGAGAAACCAGACACTCATCACAGAGCGTCTCCGTGCGGTCACTCCGCGTCCGGGCCGTACACCTCGACCCTGTCCGAAACCCGACGCACATGAATGCAGTCACCCGGACACTCCCGCGCCGAGTCCACCACATCCACCAGCAGCGGCAACGGCACCGGAACCGTCGCACCCGGCTCCTGCAACAGCTCCTCGTCGACACCCTTCACATAGGCCAGACCGTCGATGTCCAGCTCGAACACCTCGGGCGCGTACTGGGCACAGATGCCGTCACCGGTACAGAGATCCTGGTCGATCCAGACCTCCAGAGCCTCACCGTCGACACCGGCCACCTGCTGCACGTCATCTCTCCTGACCGTTTACTACACAGAGCCGCGGGAACGATGCGGACCCTGACGGGTGTTGAACACTTCGACCCTACCTCCGTCCGCTTTCCAATCATGTTCGGTGGGTATTCCCCTGGCGTGAGGGAGAGCGCAAGGGTGAAGATCGGACACACCCCGACAGTCTTTGTGATCTAGGGGTTTCAATCGACACCCACCCAGGTAGGGTCTGGAAGCGTCCAGCTCCCCTTGGAGGAGGTGAGGACCGTGGCAGCCCACGACGACGACATGAACCGCGGCATCCGCCCGGGACGAGGGTCCGACGACCCCGTCGGGCAGATTGCCTACCTTGAGCAGGAGATCGCCGTCCTGCGGCGCAAGCTCGCCGACTCTCCGCGGCACACGAGGATTCTCGAAGAGCGGATCGTCGAGCTCCAGACCAACCTGGCCGGCGTCTCCGCCCAGAACGAACGACTCGCCAACACACTCCGTGAGGCCCGCGACCAGATCGTGGCCCTCAAGGAGGAAGTCGACCGGCTCGCCCAGCCACCGGCCGGCTTCGGAGTCTTCCTCACGGCGAACGAGGACGGCACCGCCGACATCTTCACCGGAGGCCGCAAACTCCGCGTGAACGTCAGCCCCGGCGTCGAGCTCGACGAGCTCAGGCGCGGCCAGGAAGTGATGCTCAACGAAGCGCTCAACGTGGTCGAAGCCATGGAGTACGAGCGGGTCGGAGACATCGTCACCCTCAAGGAGATCCTCGAGGACGGCGAACGCGCCCTGGTCCTCGGGCACACCGACGAGGAACGGGTGGTGCGGCTCGCCGAGCCGCTGCTGGACGTCACCATCCGCCCCGGCGACGCCCTCCTGCTCGAACCCCGCTCCGGCTACGTCTACGAAGTCGTGCCCAAGAGCGAGGTCGAAGAACTCGTCCTCGAAGAAGTCCCCGACATCGGCTACGAGCAGATCGGCGGCCTCGGCAACCAGATCGAAGCCATCCGCGACGCCGTAGAGCTCCCCTACCTCTACCCGGACCTGTTCAAGGAGCACGAGCTGCGCCCGCCCAAGGGCGTCCTCCTCTACGGACCCCCCGGATGCGGCAAGACGCTCATCGCCAAGGCCGTCGCCAACTCACTGGCCAAAAAGGTCGCCGAAGTCACCGGCGCGGCCGCCGGCAAGAGCTTCTTCCTCAACATCAAGGGACCCGAGCTCCTCAACAAGTACGTCGGAGAAACCGAACGCCAGATCCGCCTCGTCTTCCAGCGAGCCCGCGAGAAGGCCAGCGAGGGCACCCCCGTCATCGTCTTCTTCGACGAGATGGAATCCCTCTTCCGCACCCGCGGCTCCGGCGTCAGCTCGGACGTGGAGAACACCATCGTCCCCCAGCTGCTCGCCGAGATCGACGGCGTCGAGGGCCTGGAGAACGTGGTCGTCATCGGCGCCTCCAACCGCGAGGACATGATCGACCCCGCCATCCTGCGCCCCGGCCGCCTCGACGTGAAGATCAAGATCGAACGTCCGGACGCCGAAGCGGCCAAGGACATCTTCGGCAAGTACCTCACCGAGCGCCTCCCGCTGCACTCCGACGACCTCGGCGAGCACGGCGGCAGCAAGGCCACCACCGTCCAGAGCATGATCCAGACGGCAGTGGAACACATGTACGCCGAATCCGAGGAAAACCGCTTCCTGGAAGTCACCTACGCCAACGGCGACAAGGAAGTCCTCTACTTCAAGGACTTCAATTCCGGCGCCATGATCGAAAACATCGTCGGCCGCGCCAAGAAAATGGCGATCAAGGACTTCCTCGACCACAACCAGAAGGGCCTCCGCGTCTCCCACCTCCTCCAGGCATGCGTGGACGAGTTCAAGGAGAACGAAGACCTCCCCAACACCACCAACCCCGACGACTGGGCCCGAATCTCCGGCAAGAAGGGCGAACGGATCGTCTACATCCGCACCCTCATCACCGGAAAGCAGGGCGCGGACACCGGACGCTCCATCGACACCGTGGCAAACACCGGACAGTACCTGTAAAACCAGGGCGGCTGCGGGTGCCCACCACGGGCACCCGCAGCCAACTGTTTTTCCGGCCACAGCAGCAACAAGGCAATGACGCAAATGATCTCCCCACCAGCGCAAAGCCGTTCTAGGCTCTTCCGTACCGCCGGATCGCGCAGTGCGGGGACGGGCACCGCACACGACCGGAGCACCACCGGTACTTGAGCGGCGCCCACGACCGAGGGTGCCGCCGGGCAAGGAGGGCCGCATGACCGTACGGCGAGTAATGGGCATCGAGACGGAGTACGGCATCTCCGTCCCCGGCCACCCCAACGCCAATGCCATGCTCACCTCGTCCCAGATCGTCAACGCCTACGCCGCGGCGATGCACCGGGCCCGCCGGGCCCGCTGGGACTTCGAGGAGGAGAACCCGCTACGGGACGCCCGAGGATTCGACCTCGCCCGCGAAGCCGCCGACTCCAGCCAGCTCACCGACGAGGACATCGGCCTCGCCAACGTGATCCTCACCAACGGCGCCCGCCTCTACGTCGACCACGCCCACCCCGAATACAGCGCACCCGAGGTCACCAACCCCCGCGACGCCGTCCTCTGGGACAAAGCCGGCGAACGGATCATGGCCGAAGCCGCCGAACGCGCCGCCCAGCTCCCCGGCGCCCAGCCCATCCACCTCTACAAGAACAACACCGACAACAAGGGCGCCTCCTACGGCACGCACGAGAACTACCTGATGAAGCGGGAAACCCCCTTCTCCGACATCGTGCGCCACCTCACCCCCTTCTTCGTCTCCCGCCAGGTCTTCGCCGGAGCCGGCCGCGTCGGCATCGGCCAGGACGGCCACGAACACGGCTTCCAGCTCAGCCAGCGCGCCGACTACTTCGAGGTCGAGGTCGGCCTGGAGACCACCCTCAAACGGCCCATCATCAACACCCGCGACGAACCCCACGCCGACGCCGAGAAGTACCGCCGCCTGCACGTGATCATCGGCGACGCCAACCTCTCCGAGATCTCGACCTACCTGAAACTGGGCACGACCGCCCTGGTCCTGTCCATGATCGAAGACGGCTTCATCGCCGTCGACCTCGCCGTCGACCAGCCCGTACGCACCCTCCACCAGGTCTCCCACGACCCCACCCTCAAGCGACTGGTCACCCTCCGCAGCGGCCGCACACTCACCGCGGTCCAGCTCCAGATGGAGTACTACGAGCTCTCGCGCAAATACGTGGAGGAGCGCTACGGCGCCGACGCCGACGACCAGACCAAGGACGTCCTCACCCGTTGGGAGGACACCCTCAACCGGCTCGAACACGACCCCATGAGCCTGGCCGGCGAACTCGACTGGGTCGCCAAGCGCGAACTCATGGAGGGCTACCGCCGCCGGGACGGCCTCGACTGGGACGCCGCCAAACTGCACCTCCTCGACCTCCAGTACGCGGACGTACGGGCCGAGAAGGGCCTCTACAACCGTCTGGTGGCCCGCGGACGCATCAAACGGCTCCTGGACGAGGCGGAGGTCGAGCGGGCCAGGACCGAGCCTCCCGAGGACACCCGCGCCTACTTCCGCGGCCGCTGCCTGGAGCAGTACGCGGACGACGTCGCGGCCGCCTCCTGGGACTCGGTGATCTTCGACCTGCCCGGCCGCGACTCCCTCCAGCGGGTACCGACCCTGGAGCCCCTACGCGGAACGCGAAATCACGTCAAGGAACTCCTGGACCGATGCCGTACCGCAGAAGACCTGGTCAGGGTCCTCTCCGGCGGCTGAACCAATCCTCGGACCGGTCCCCTTGCGCGGGTGGAAAACCCCGCGCAAGGGAATCATCGAGGTGGGCCCCGTGCGTTGTGGCAACTGCGGGGCCGATGTCGGGCCCGGCTTGTAGGGTCTGATCACCACCGATCGGCAGGAATGCCTACCTGTCGACCATGTCGGGCGAACTGAGCGGGGTGAGGGTTATGGCGACCAAGGACACCGGCGGCGGCCAGCAGAAGGCGACGCACTCCACGGAAGAGGTCGAGGAGCAGACGCAGGACGCGCAGGCGACCGGCGACCTCAAGGAACGGCACGAGAAGCTGAGCGACGACGTGGACTCGGTTCTTGACGAGATTGACGATGTACTCGAGGAGAATGCCGAGGATTTCGTGAGGTCATTCGTGCAAAAAGGTGGAGAGTAGAGGGTCTGCGGCGACTTCTGCCTTTGAATTCAAGGCGGCGGGGGAGCGGGAGTGGCTGGCGATCCGAACGTGAAGCGCTGCAGGGGTTGTCGGCGCGACTTGCCTTTCGGGGAGTTCGCGAACGACAGGAACCGGCGCGATGGCCTTCAGCCCCGGTGCCGGGAGTGTGTGGCGGAGTACAGCGCTGCGCACTACCGGCGCCGCCGGGAGGTCATGGGCAAGCCGGTGCGGGAGAAGGTGGACGTTCCGCCCGGGCACAAGCTCTGCCGGACGTGCGGTGAGGTCAAGCCGCACAGCGAATGGCATCGCAACGCCACCGCATCGGACGGGCTGTCCACACGCTGCAAGGCGTGCCGGGCGGTCCAGGGGCGGCAGCGCCATCTGAAGCGCAACTACGGCCTCACCGAAGCCGAGCGTGACGCGCTGATCGCTTCTCAAGGGGGCGTCTGCTGCATATGTTTGTCAGCCCCGGCGGCTCATGTGGATCACTGCCACGAGACGGGTAGGGTCCGAGGCGTACTGTGCTTCAGCTGCAATGCCGCACTGGGGCAGTTCAAGGATCGGCCCGATGCCATAAGGCGGGCTGCCGCATACGTGGAAGGAAACGCGTGGAAGCCAACACTCGTAGCACCGGGCGTCTACCAGCTGCCTTCCTGACGCCTGGGTCGTCGTCCTTCATGGACTTTCTCTCCGAGCACCAGCCGGAGATGTTGCCCGGCAAGCGGCAACTGCCCCCGACGCAGGGCGTGATCGAGGCGCCGCACGGCACCACGATCGTCGCCGTGACCTTCCCGGGCGGTGTCGTGCTGGCCGGTGACCGCCGGGCGACGATGGGCAACATGATCGCGCAGCGGGACATCGAGAAGGTGTTCCCGGCGGACGAGTACTCGGCGGTGGGCATCGCCGGCACGGCCGGTCTGGCCGTGGAGATGGTGAAGCTGTTCCAGCTGGAGCTGGAGCACTTCGAGAAGGTCGAGGGCGCCCAGCTTTCGCTGGAGGGCAAGGCGAACCGGCTGTCGACCATGATCCGTTCCAACCTCGGCATGGCGATGCAGGGGCTGGCGGTGGTGCCGTTGTTCGCCGGGTTCGACGTGGACCGGGCGAAGGGGCGGATCTTCTCGTACGACGTCACGGGTGGCCGTTCCGAGGAGCACGGTTACGCGGCGACGGGGTCGGGTTCGATCTTCGCGCGGGGCGCGATGAAGAAGCTCTACCGTGAGGACCTCACCGAGGACCAGGCCACCACGCTGGTGGTGCAGGCTCTGTACGACGCGGCTGACGACGACTCGGCGACCGGTGGTCCCGATGTCGCCCGCCGGATCTATCCGATCGTCACCGTGATCACCGAGGACGGTTTCCGTCGGCTCACCGAGGGTGAGTCCTCCGAGATCGCCCGTTCGATTCTGGAGCGCCGTCTGGAGCAGCCGGACGGCCCGCGTGCCGCGCTGCTGTAGTGGGCGGTCGTGCTTCTTTCAGGTGATCTTGTGACTTCGACAGAAAGGGACGGATAACCGGTGTCGACGCCGTTCTATGTCTCACCCCAGCAGGCGATGGCCGACCGGGCGGAGTACGCCCGCAAGGGCATCGCGCGTGGCCGCAGTCTGGTCGTGCTCCAGTATGCCGACGGCATCGTGTTCGTCGGTGAGAACCCGTCCCGTGCGCTGCACAAGTTCAGCGAGATCTACGACCGGATCGGTTTCGCGGCCGCCGGCAAGTACAACGAGTACGAGAATCTGCGGATCGGTGGTGTGCGCTATGCGGATCTGCGTGGTTACACCTATGACCGTGACGACGTGACGGCGCGTGGTCTGGCGAACGTCTATGCCCAGACGCTGGGCACGATCTTCTCCAGTGCGGCCGAGAAGCCGTACGAGGTGGAGCTGGTCGTGGCGGAGGTCGGTGAGACGCCGGAGGGTGATCAGATCTATCGGCTGCCGCATGACGGGTCGATCGTGGACGAGCACGGCTCGGTGGCGGTCGGCGGTAACGCGGAGCAGATCAGTACGTATCTGGATCAGCGCCATGAGGACGGGATGAGCCTGTCGGAGGCGTTGAAGCTGGCGGTGCAGGCGTTGTCGCGGGACACCAACGGCACTCAGCGGGAGATTCCCGCCGAGCGTCTGGAGGTGGCGGTGCTGGATCGTACGCGTCCGCAGGCGCGGAAGTTCAAGCGGATCGTGGGTCCGCAGTTGTCGCGGTTGCTGGCGGCGCAGGGTGCGACGTCGGAGGCGGAGAGCGCCGACGAGGGCGCTGATGGTGCTGGGGACGTCGGCAAGGAGTTGTAGTTCGTTCCTGGTTCGCTCCGTGTGTGCCCCCGGCCGGTGACGGCGGTCGGGGGCACGGTGCTGTCCGGGGCGGTTCCGTCCGTGCGGGCCGTCAGGGGGTGCTGGGGGGTGCTGTGGAGCCGCGGACGACGAGTTGGACGGGGATGTCGCCGGCTTGGGGGGTTGTGCCGTCGAGGACGGCGAGGAGGGCTTGCATGCCGCGTTCGCCGAAGAGTTCGGCGTCGAGGCGGACGGTGGTGAGTTCGGGGTCGATGGCGGTGGCGAGGGCGAGGTCGTCGACGCCGGTGACGGAGATGTCGTCGGGGACGCGCAGGCCGAGGCGGCGGATGGCTTTGTAGGCGCCGGCGGCGAGTTTGTCGTCGTCGCAGACGAGGGCGGTGGGGTGGGGGCCGGGGGTGTCGAGGGCTGTGGTGGTGGCTGTGACCGCGTCTTCGATGGAGATGGGTGCGCGGGCGGTGGTGATGGTGGTGCCGGGTACGGCGGTGATGCGGGTGGTGAGTTCGCGGGCGCGGACTTCGAAGGTCCAGGAGGGGATGTCGGCCGCGAGGTGGAGGAAGCGGCGGTGGCCGAGGGTGAGGAGGTGGTCGGCGATCTGGCGGGCGCCGTCGGCGATGTCGAGGTTGACGGTGGCGGCGCCGAGGCTGCCGTGGGGGTCGCTGTCGAGCATGACGAGGGGGAGGCGGTCGCCGCCGCGCAGGGCGGTGAGGGCGTCGGCGGCCATGGAGGAGGCGATGACGCCGTCGAGGGCGCTCTGGGCGGAGGCGAAGGGGTCGCGGGCGGGGCCGATGCCTTCGGGGGAGGGGTAGAGGACGAGGCCGAAGCCGTGGTCGGCAGCGATGCGGGCGGCTCCGGTGTAGACGCCGGCGAAGAATTCGGTGGTGAGGGCGGGGATGACGAGGAGGACGGTGCGGGTGTGGCCGAGGCGGAGGTTGCGGGCGGCGAGGTTGGGGCGGTAGCCGAGGTCGTCTGCGGCTCGGCGGACGCGTTCGGCGGTGGTTGCGGAGACGCGGCCGCGCCATTTGTCGCCGAGTACCAGGGAGACCGCGGCCTGGGAGACGCCGGCGGCCTGGGCGACGTCGCGGCTCGTGGGGCGTGTGCTTCCTGGTGCCACCGGCTGCTTGCTCCTTCGTCTGGACTGGTGAACAGCGCACATGGTACGTATGGGCGAGGGGGTTATACGTAACACGTCGGGGCGGCGCACGGTCCCGGCAAGGCGATGGAGGCAGGCGGATGGCCGCGGGTTACCTGGAGATCCTCAGGGCGAGGCATGCCGCCCGGTTGTTGGTGGGCACGTTGGTGGGCCGGTTGCCGAACGCGACGGCGGCCATCGCGATCGTGCTGTTCGTGCGGGCGCAGGGCGGTACGTACAGCCTGGCGGGCGTGCTGGCGGCGGTGTACGGGGTGGCGAACGCGGTGGGGCAGCCGGTGCTGGGGCGGCTGGTCGACCTGTACGGGCAGCCGCGGGTGCAGTTGCCGGCGGCGGTGGCCTCGGCGCTGGCGATGGCGGTGTTCGCTGTCGTGGGCCTCGGCACGCTGCCGGCGGCGTATGCGGCGGTGGCGGCGGCCGGGCTGTTCACGCCGCCGCTGGAGGGTGGTCTGCGGGCGTTGTGGCCGGGGGTGCTGCGCGGGGAGGAGCGGGTGCACACGGCGTACGCGATGGACGCGGTGGCGCAGGAGGTGATGTTCACGGTGGGGCCGCTGCTGGTGACGGTGTGCGTGTCGTTGTGGTCGGAGCGGGCGGCGTTGCTGGTGCTGAACGGGGTGGGTGTGCTGGGGGCGCTGTCGGTGGTGGTGTCGGCGCCTTCGCGTGCGTGGCGTTCGGAGCCGCGGGAGGCGCACTGGCTGGGTGCGCTGCGCTCGCCGGGTCTGCTGGCGCTGCTGGGTGCGTTCTTCTTCGTGGGGATCGCGTTGGGTTCGATCACGGTGGCGTCGGTGCCGTATGCGGACGCGCACGGTGGTGACGTGGTGTACGGGTGGCTGATGGCGGCGATCGGGCTGGGTGCGCTGGTGGGGGGTCTGGTGTACGGGGCGCGGTCGTGGCCGGGGGTGCCGGAGCGGCGGTTGCGGGTGCTGGTGGCGTTTCTGGCGGTGTGTTACGTGCCGTTGATGTCGATGCCGGGTGCGGTGGCGATGGTGGCGTTGACGGCGCTTGCGGGGGTGTTCCTGGCGCCGGCGATCGCGTGTGCGTTCGTGATCGTGGATCGGCATGCGCCGCGGGGGACGGTCACCGAGGCGTTCTCGTGGCTCGTGACGACGTTCACGGTGGGTGCGTCGCTGGGGACGGGGCTGGCGGGGCCGGTCGTCCAGGCGGGTGGTGCGGTGTGGGGTTTCGCGGTTCCGGGGGTGGCGGGGGCGGTGTCGTTGCTGGTTCTGCTGGCCACGGGGCGGGTCCTCGCAGTTCCTGTGGGGGGTGCTGTGGTTGCGGCTTCATCGGAAAATGATCCAAATCGTGCTGTCGAACCCCGTTTCAGCTCGGGGGATCGGGCGTAATGTTCAGTCATGGACCGCCGCATTTTCGGGCTGGAGAACGAGTACGGCGTCACGTGCACGTTCAGGGGACAGCGCCGCCTGTCGCCTGACGAGGTGGCGCGGTACCTCTTCCGCCGTGTCGTGTCATGGGGCCGCAGCAGTAATGTCTTTCTGCGAAACGGTGCCCGCCTGTATCTCGATGTCGGGTCACATCCGGAATACGCGACACCCGAGTGTGACAACGTGACCGAGCTGGTCACTCATGACAAAGCCGGCGAGCGCATTCTCGAGGGACTCCTGGTGGACGCGGAACGACGCCTGCACGAGGAGGGAATCGCGGGCGACGTCTACCTCTTCAAGAACAACACCGACTCGGCGGGCAACTCCTACGGTTGCCACGAGAACTATCTGGTGGCGCGGCACGGGGAGTTCTCCCGGCTCGCGGACATCCTTATTCCGTTCCTGGTCACGCGCCAGTTGCTGTGTGGTGCGGGCAAGGTTCTGCAGACTCCGCGCGGGGCTGTGTACTGCGTGAGTCAGCGGGCGGAGCACATCTGGGAGGGCGTCTCCTCGGCGACGACCCGGTCCCGGCCGATCATCAACACGCGTGACGAGCCGCACGCGGACGCGGAGCGTTACCGGCGGCTGCATGTCATCGTGGGCGACTCGAACATGTCGGAGACGACGATGCTGCTGAAGGTCGGGGCGACCGACCTGGTGCTGCGGATGATCGAGGCGGGCACGGTGATGCGGGATCTGACGCTGGAGAACCCGATCCGGGCGATCCGTGAGGTCAGTCATGACATCACGGGGCGTCGCAAGGTGCGTCTGGCGAGCGGCCGGGAGGCCTCCGCGCTGGAGGTGCAGCGGGAGTACTACGAGAAGGCCGTGGACTTCTGTGAGCGCCGTGGTATCCGCACCGGTACGGTCGAGCAGGTCCTGGAGCTGTGGGGCCGTACGCTGGACGCGATCGAGGCGGAGGATCTGGACCGGATCGGCACCGAGATCGACTGGGTGATGAAGTACCAGTTGATCGAGCGGTACCGGGCGAAGCACAACATGACGATGTCGCATCCCCGGGTGGCGCAGATAGACCTCGCGTACCACGACATCCATCGGCGTCGTGGTCTGTACTACCTGCTGGAGAAGAAGGGGCAGGCCGCTCGTATCTGCAACGACCTGAAGATCTTCGAGGGCAAGTCGGTGCCTCCGCAGACGACCAGGGCGAGGCTGCGCGGTGACTTCATCCGAAGGGCCCAGGAGCAGCGTCGTGACTTCACGGTGGACTGGGTGCATCTGAAGCTGAACGACCAGGCGCAGCGCACGGTGTTGTGCAAGGACCCGTTCCGTTCGGTGGACGACCGGGTGGAGAAGCTGATCGCCGGGATGTGAGCGGGGCGTTCCGGTGCTGTGCCGGAACGCAACGCGGGCGCCGTACGTTTTCCGTACGGCGCCCTTTTGACGTCGTAGAGTTGCGCGCACGCCATCCGCAAGATCGACCGATTACGAGGCTTACACCGTGCGCCGACGCTCTCTCATCCTTGCCGCAGTTCCCGCTGGACTGGTCACGCTCGCCGGGTGCGGTGACGGCAAGTCCGACAAGAGCAAGACGAGCGTCAGCGAGTCGCCGTCTGCCGAGGCTCCGTCGTCGGCGCCGCCGCCGAAGATCGTCGACGGTCCGCTGCCGGCGATCACGGCGGGGACGAAGTTCGGTGAGAAGCCGACGGTGGCCAAGGGGACGGGTGAGCCGTCGGATCAGCTGGCGGTGAAGACGGTGATCGCGGGCGGCGGTCAGACGGTCGCGGAGAACGACTACATCCAGGCGAACTACCTGGGGCAGATCTGGGACACGGCGAAGGTGTTCGACAACTCCTGGGACCGTAAGACGCCGTTGGTCATCCAGTTGGCGCAGGGCAGCATCATCGATGGCTGGCGGTATGCGCTGACGGGTAAGAAGGCGGGCAGCCGGGTGGAGTTCTCGGTGCCGCCGACCTGGGGTTACGGCAAGGGCGGCAACTCTCAGGCGGGTATCAAGGGCACCGACACGCTGGTGTTCGTGGTCGATCTGCAGGACACGTTCAACGCGAAGAGCTCCGCCAAGGGCAAGGCTGTGGCGCAGGACGACGCGAAGCTGCCGAAGGTGGGGACGAACACCGACGGCAACGCGCCGTCCATCGAGGTGCCGAAGGCGGATCCGCCGAAGGATCTGGTGGCGAACTACGTCCTGGAGGGTGACGGTGACGCGGTGGGGGCGCAGGACAGTGTGCTGGTGCAGTACAAGGGTGTGCTGTGGGACAACGGCAAGGAGTTCGACTCGACGTACGGGCGCAAGTCGCTGACGTCGTTCGGTCTTTCGCAGGTCGTCAAGGGGTGGGCGCAGGGGCTGACGGGCAAGAAGGTGGGCAGCCGGGTGCTGATCGTGGTCCCGCCGTCCCTGGGTTACGGGGACAGCCCGCCGCAGGGCAGTGGCATCGGCAAGGACTCCACGATGGTTTTCACGGTGGACATCCTCGCGAAGATGTGAGGCCGCGTGATGTAAGACTGTGATCGTTGCTTTATCCAGACAAGCAGGAGCTAGAGACGTGAGCATCGAGAAGCCCGAGATCGACTTTCCGGAGGGCAACCCCCCGGCGGACCTCGAGATCAAGGACATCTGGGAGGGCGACGGTCCGGTGGCCGAGGCGGGGCAGACCGTCACGGTGCACTACGTGGGTGTCGCGTTCAGCACGGGTGAGGAGTTCGACGCGAGCTGGAACCGGGGCAACCCGTTCCGCTTCCCGCTCGGTGGCGGCCGGGTCATCAAGGGCTGGGACCAGGGTGTGCAGGGCATGAAGGTCGGCGGCCGTCGCCAGCTGACGATTCCCGCCCACCTCGCCTACGGCGACCAGAGCCCGACCCCGGCGATCCAGCCGGGTGAGACGCTGATCTTCGTGGTCGACCTGCTCGGAGTCTGATCGTCGAGCGATCGGACCCGATCGCCTGGGGCCCATGCCTGTCGGGCATGGGCCCTCGGCTTTTGCCGCGGCACCGCTGGGCGGTACGGTCATCGGTCGGAAGCACCATAGGGAAGGCGAAGGGCGTCGATGGCCATTGCCAAGGCCGAGCGGCTGATGAACCTGGCGTTGTGTCTGCTGGGGACGCGGCGGCCGCTCAGCAAGCGTGAGCTGCGTGAGTCCATCGAGGCCTATCTGGAGGCCGGGAGCGACGACTCCTTCAACCGCATGTTCGAGCGGGACAAGGACGACCTGCGCGAGCTCGGTCTGGTCATCGAGACGGTCGAGAACCTGGACGGCGAGGTCGGCTATCTGGCCCGCCGTGACAGCAACCGGCTGCCGCCCATCACGCTCGACGCCGAGGAGGCCGCCGCGCTCGGCCTGGCCGCCAAGGTCTGGCAGCAGGCCCGGCTGGCCGGCGCCGCCAGCGGCGCCCTGCAGAAGCTGCGCGCGGCCGGACTGCCCGAGGACGTCGACCCCTACGAGGCCCACGGCGCCCTGGAGCCCCGGATCCCGGTGCACGAGGCCGCCTTCGAGCCGCTGATGCTGGCCTGCCGCGACCGCCGTCCGGTCGTCTTCGACTACCGCAAGGCCACCGCCGCCCGCCCCGAGCCCCGGCAGGTCGAGCCGTGGGCCCTGGAGTGCTGGCGCGGCCACTGGTACCTGGCGGGCTGGGACCGCGACCGGGGGGCCGAGCGGGTGTTCCGGCTGTCCCGGATCACCGGCAAGGTGCGCAGCCGGGGCGGCCGCTTCACCGCCGAGGTCCCCGACGTGGTCACCGTGCGCGAGACGGTGGCGAGCTGGGCGGGGGAGACCGCCGACCGCAGCGCCCTGATCCGGCTGCGCCAGGGCGCGGGCTACCCGCTGCGGGCGAAGGCCACCGAGGTGCGGGAACTCGGTCAGGGCTGGGACGAGTTGGAGATTCCGTACGGGCACGGACTGGACGCGTGGCTGGTGGAGTTCGGGCCGGACGTGGTGGTCCTGGAGCCCGCGGAGCTGCGGGCCGACGTGCTGGAGCGGCTGCGCGCCGTGGCCAAGGGCTGAGGGGGAGCGAGCAACACAGTGGCAGGCAAACCGGTCAGGCCCACGAACGCCATCGACCAGACCCGGCGGATGCTCTCGTTGGTGACGTATCTGCGGGAGCGTCCCGGCGCCCGGATCGAGGACGTGGCGCGCGCCTTCGGCATCAGCGAGGACGAGCTGGTCTCGGACCTCGACGTGCTGCCCATGTGCGGCACCAGTTTCCGCGGCGGCGATCTGCTCGACATCGACACCGACGGCGAGCGGATCTGGTGGCACAACCCGGCGGCGCTCGGGGCGGACGCGGCCGAGCCGCTGCGGCTGGCCGCGGACGAGGCGACGGCCCTGCTGGTGGCCGCGCGTGCCGTGTCGACCCTGCCGGGGCTGCGTGAGGGCGACCGGCAGGCGCTGCTGCGGGCGACCGCCAAGGTGGAGGCGGCGGCAGGCGAGGCGGCCGGGGCCAGCTCCCGGCTGTCGGTGACCTTCGAGTCCGAGGGCGGGGTCTTCGCCGACGTCGACCGGGCGATCTCCGAGCGGCGCCGGCTGCGGATCCGCTACTACTCGCCCGCGCGTGACGAGGTCACCGAGCGTGAGATCGACCCCATCCGGCTCGTCAGCGTGGGACACACCTATGTTGAGGCCTGGTGCTACCGCTCGGAGGGCCGACGGACCTTCCGGCTCGACCGGGTCGCCGAGATCCAGGTCCTCGACGAGCCGTCCGCGCCGCCGGAGGTCGAGCTCAGGGACCTGTCGGAGGGGCTGGTCCAGCCGGCCGCCGAGGATCCGGAGGTCGTCGTCGAGGTCGGTCCCGGCGGGCGCTGGGTCGCCGAGTACTACCCGCACGACAGTGCCGATGAACTTCCCGACGGCGGTCTGCGTATCACTCTGCGTACGCCCGACCCGGCCTCGCTCAGACGGCTGGCACTGCGGCTCGGCCCGGACGGGCGGATCGTGTCGCCGCCGGAGCTGGCCGACAGCGCGCGCCGGGCGGCCCGCGAGGCACTGACGGCGTACGACGGGATCGAGGGGGCCGGCGGGTGAGCGGCGCGGGGGCGCGCGGGGACCGTGCCGGACGGGACGACAGGCGGGAGCCGAGTTCTTGAGCGAGTCGTTGAGGTCCGGGGTCCGGGGCATGTCGGTGGCGGCCGCGTTCGCGGGGATGAGAAGCGTGGGGCCGGTGGTCTTCAGAGCCGGCTGCCCGGACTGCCGGGGCCGCTTCGAGCTCGCCGCGAGCGCTCTGCGCCTGGCGATCGGTGCCAGCAGCCGCACCACCTTCTACTCCTTCACCTGCCCCGGCTGCGGCGTGTCCGTCCGCAAGCCGGCCGGCGAGCGCATCGTGGAACTGCTGACCGGAGGCGGAGTCAGCACCTTGCGGCTGCACTCCGCCTAGGGCGTGTTTCGAAAGTCCCGTCTGCCCGGCGACGCCTGGCACGCGCTCCCCCGGAGGGGGCACCCCCAGCTGCGTTGTCGGGATCGCCCCGATACAACCAGTATCGGGGCGACCCTCCGCCTTGCGATCGCACCAGACGCCGCCGGGCCCGCCCTTCGGGCGGACGACGCTACTTTCGAAACACGCCCTAGCACCCTTTCGGGAGAGCCCGACACGCCGGGCACGCGGCACAGGTGGGGCGGGCCCGGGGGAGCGGCTGCGGTGGCCGGTGCGGGACCTACTAGGCTCGGCCCATGTTCTGGCCGATGTTCGCGGTAGCTGTGGGTTTCCTGGGTCTCGCCGTGCTGGGCGTGTTCGCCGTGCGGGTGTTCCTGGAGGCGCAGCGTCTCGGCCGGCAGGTCGCGGACTCGGCACGCCGTATCAACAGGGCGGCCGAGGACCTGGAGAAGGCCGCGGTGAGCACCGCCCGCGCCGTGGACGCGCTGTGAGCGGCGCTGTGGCGTTGGTATGGGCCTGGTGTGAGTCCGTACAGGGCGGCGTTTCGCGGGACTTCGCCCTGTCGTTCGGGTCGCCGGGGCAGGTACCCTGCTGATCGCGGTGCGGAGAACGAGGCCCACGCCGCGGACCGGGAGTACGCACGGGGATTGCTTCGCGTTCACCCCTGAGCGTTACGATCGCTGAGACGATCGTTCGGATATGCGTCCGACTGGTCGGACAGCACGTCCCACCCAGCCGCCTCGGTGAGAAGGTAAAGACTTATGTTCGGAAGGCTCGGAGCTCCCGAGATCATTCTCATCCTCGTCGTCATCATCCTGCTGTTCGGCGCGAAGAAGCTTCCGGACATGGCGCGTTCGCTCGGCAAGTCCGCGCGGATCCTCAAGAGCGAGGCCAAGGCGATGAAGGAAGAGGGCAGCACCGCCCCGGCCCAGGCTCCCGCCACCGACGAGCAGCCCCCGGCGCAGCGCACCATCCAGGCAGCCCCCGGCGACGTGACCAGCTCCCGCCCGGTCGCCGAGCCGACGGACACCACCAAGCGCTGACGCGGGGCCGGTGAACCCCGGCCCGCCGTACGAGATGGGAACGTGGGTTGCTGAAGCCTGCCCGCAGTCAGGAGAAGGACCCGGAGGGGCGGATGCCCCTCGCGGATCATCTTCGCGAGCTCCGCAACCGGCTCGCGAAGGCGATGCTCGCCATCGTCGTCGTGACGGTCGTCGCCGCCTTCTTCTACAACGAGATCATCAACTTCCTCACCAAGCCGATCCTGGACTCGGTCGGCTGCGGGAAGTCCTTCGAGGAACTGGCCGCACAGACCGCGGACGGGCAGCAGTGCGCGCGGATCACGATCAACGGCCTCCTCGCCCCCTTCACGCTGGCCCTCCAGGTCTCCCTGATGGCCGGCGTGGTGTTCGCCTCGCCGGTCTGGCTCTACCAGCTCTGGGCGTTCGTCGCGCCCGGACTGCACCGTAGCGAGAAGAAGTACGCCTACGGCTTCGTGGCGAGCGGCGTGCCGCTGTTCCTCGGTGGCGCGTACTTCGCCTACCGGGTGCTGCCGACCACGGCGCAGGTGCTGATGCAGTTCACGCCGCACGGCGTCGACAACCTGCTGCCGCTGGACGACCTGCTCCAGCTCGTCACGCGCATGGTGGTCGTCTTCGGCCTCTCCTTCGAACTGCCGCTGTTGCTGATCATGCTCAACCTGACCGGTGTCCTCACCGGTACCCGCATGCTCGGCTGGTGGCGCGGCATGATCATGGGCATCACGGTGTTCGCGGCCGTGGCCACGCCCAGTACCGACCCCATCTCCATGCTGGCGCTGGCCGGACCGATCTGGGTGCTCTACTTCGCCGCGGTCGTCTTCTCCCTGATGAACGACCGGCGCAAGCGCCGCCGTGCGGAAGCGGGTCCCGGCGACGACGAGGCGTCCGAGCTTGACCTCACTCCCGAGGACATCGGCGAGACCGAGGCCGTGGCGGCCGGGCGGCAGCTGCCGGAGCAGGCGACCACGGACCGGGTCAACGGATACGACGACGTGACCTGACGGGCGGACGGCCCGGGCGGGCGGCGCCCACCGGCGGCAGGCGCAAGGCCGGCCGCGGACGGCACGCCCCCGCCCCGCCGGCTCCTCTCCGCCCCCTCTCAGCCCCCTCTTGAGGATCTTCGGCTCCACCGCGGAACGCGGCCGGGGCGCCCACCGGGCGTCGCCGGCCGTTCTGCGCTTCCGGGGCCCGGCCGGGCGTCCCGCCTCGGGCGGGACCGCGCGTCCCGCCCCGGGCGAGGTCGTGCGCCCACCCCGGACAGCAGGCCGCCACCGACGCCGTGAGCTGGGCGGATCCAAGGTTTCACGGACCTGGATCCGGATAATGATCGTCCTGTTGTCAGTGGCGCCCGGTACGCTCGAAAGCACGATGACAGAGGACCTCTCACCGGCCGAGCGGTACGCCGCCGCACGCAGGCGTGCGGCCGAGCAGGCCACCGCGCTCGCCTCCTTCCGCGAGATGTACGACTTCGGCCTCGACCCGTTCCAGATAGAGGCCTGCCGGGCGCTCGAGGCGGGCAAGGGCGTGCTGGTCGCCGCACCCACCGGCTCCGGCAAGACGATCGTGGGCGAGTTCGCCGTCCACCTCGCCCTGCAAGAGGGCAAGAAGTGCTTCTACACGACACCCATCAAGGCGCTGTCGAACCAGAAGTACGCCGATCTGTGCCGCCGTTACGGCGCTGACAAGGTCGGCCTGCTCACCGGCGACAACAGCGTCAACTCCGAAGCCCCGGTGGTCGTGATGACCACCGAGGTGCTCAGGAACATGCTGTACGCCGGCTCGCAGACCCTGCGGGGCCTCGGGTACGTGGTCATGGACGAGGTGCACTACCTCTCCGACCGCTTCCGCGGCGCGGTCTGGGAAGAGGTGATCATCCACCTGCCCGAGTCGGTCACCCTCGTCTCGCTGTCGGCGACCGTGTCCAACGCCGAGGAGTTCGGCGACTGGCTCGACACCGTCCGCGGCGACACCGATGTGATCGTCTCCGAGCACCGGCCGGTCCCGCTGTTCCAGCACGTGCTCGCCGGCCGGCGGATGTACGACCTGTTCGAGGAGGGCGAGGGCCGCAAGCGGGCGGTCAACCCCGATCTCACCCGGCTGGCCAGGACGGAGGCGAGTCGGCCCTCCTACCAGGACCGCAGACGCGGCCGCGCCATGCGCGAGGCGGACCGGGAGCGCGAGCGCAGGCAGCGCTCGCGGATCTGGACGCCCAGCCGTCCCGAGGTGATCGAACGCCTCGACGCCGAAGGGCTGCTGCCCGCCATCACGTTCATCTTCAGCCGCGCCGCCTGCGAGGCAGCCGTGCAGCAGTGCCTCTACGCGGGCCTGCGGCTCAACGACGACGAGGCGCGGGCCAAGGTGCGCCGGATCGTGGAGGAGCGCACCGCCTCCATCCCCTCCGAGGACCTGCACGTCCTGGGCTACTACGAGTGGCTGGAGGGCCTGGAGCGGGGCATCGCCGCCCACCACGCGGGCATGCTGCCGACGTTCAAGGAGGTCGTCGAGGAACTCTTCGTCCACGGCCTGGTCAAGGCCGTGTTCGCCACCGAGACCCTCGCCCTCGGCATCAACATGCCCGCCCGCTCGGTGGTGCTGGAGAAACTCGTCAAGTGGAACGGCGAGCAGCACGCCGACATCACCCCAGGCGAGTACACGCAGCTGACCGGCCGGGCCGGCCGACGCGGCATCGACGTCGAGGGCCACGCGGTGGTGCTGTGGCAGCGCGCCATGAACCCCGACCACCTGGCCGGACTCGCCGGCACCCGCACGTATCCGCTGCGCTCCAGCTTCAAGCCGTCGTACAACATGGCGGTCAACCTGGTGGAGCAGTTCGGCCGGCACCGCTCGCGCGAACTGCTGGAGACGTCCTTCGCCCAGTTCCAGGCCGACAAGTCGGTCGTCGGGATCTCCCGTCAGGTGCAGCGCAACGAGGAGGGACTGGAGGGCTACAAGACCTCCATGACCTGCCACCTCGGCGACTTCGAGGAGTACGCCGGGCTGCGCCGCGAACTCAAGGACCGCGAGACCGAGCTGGCCCGCCAGGGCGCGACGCAGCGGCGCGCCGAGGCCGCCGTGGCCCTGGAGAAGCTCAAGCCCGGTGACGTCATCCACGTGCCCACCGGCAAGTACGCCGGTCTGGCCCTGGTCCTGGACCCCGGGCTGCCCGCCGGGCGGTCCAACGGTCACCGCGGCTTCGAACAGCACGACGGACCGCGCCCCCTGGTGCTGACCGCCGAACGGCAGGTCAAGCGGCTGGCGTCGATGGACTTCCCGGTGCCCGTCGAGGCCCTGGAGCGGATGCGGATCCCGAAGTCCTTCAACCCGCGCTCCCCGCAGTCCCGCCGGGACCTCGCCTCCGCGCTGCGCACCAAGGCCGGGCACATCCCGCCGGAGCGGGCCCGCAAGCAGCGTTCGCCGGCCGCCGACGACCGGGAGATCGCCCGGCTGCGCACCGCGCTGCGCGCCCACCCCTGCCACGGCTGCGACGAGCGGGAGGACCACGCCCGCTGGGCCGAGCGCTACCACCGGCTGCTGCGCGACACCTCGCAGCTGGAGCGCCGTATCGAGGGCCGGACGAACACCATCGCCCGCACCTTCGACCGCATCGTCGCGCTCCTGACCGAGCTGGACTACCTGCGCGGCAACGAGGTGACCGAGCACGGCAAGCGGCTCGCCCGGCTGTACGGCGAACTCGACCTGCTGGCCAGCGAATGTCTGCGCGCCGGTGTCTGGGAGGGGCTCGCCCCGGCCGAACTCGCCGCGTGCGTCTCGGCGCTGGTGTACGAGGCGCGGGTCGGGGACGACGCGATGGCGCCGAAGGTGCCCTCGGGCAAGGCCAAGGCCGCGCTCGGCGAGATGGTCCGCATCTGGGGCCGGCTGGACGCGCTGGAGGAGGACTTCCGGATCAACCAGACCGAGGGCGTCGGCCAGCGCGAGCCCGATCTCGGCTTCGCCTGGTCCGCGTACATGTGGGCGTCCGGGAAGGGCCTCGACGAGGTGCTGCGCGAGGCGGAGATGCCGGCCGGTGACTTCGTGCGCTGGTGCAAGCAGGTCATCGACGTGCTCGGGCAGATCGCGGCGGCCCCACAGGCGGAGGGTTCCACCGTGGCGAAGAACGCCCGCAAGGCCGTCGACCTGCTGCTGCGGGGCGTGGTCGCCTACTCGTCGGTGGGATAGCCGCACGGCTGAACGGGTGCGGGGGGTGAGCCGCCGCACCCGGGCGGCCCCCTCAGGGAGCTTGCCGTCCAGCGTCCAGATACGCCCGCCAGCCGCCGTACGACGTGATGTCCTGGGCGTCGGCGAGCGCGCCCGGCTCGCACAGGAAGCCGGGCACCCGGCTGCCGTCCGCCAGTTCCACGCCGCCCAGGGCCATCGGGCGTGGAAGGGCGGTCAGCAGCAGGCCGAGGCCCTCCGCCGGGAGGCTCCAGATCTCCGTCTCGATCCCGGCACCCCCCTCGCCCACGTGGACGAGCCCCGGCTTGGGCGGATCGGTCCGCAGGGCGTGCAGCCGGTAGAGCGGCGCCGTCGTGGTCGTACGCTCGAGTCGGGCGCCCAGCGCCAGGAGCTGCGGGTTGAGGGGCTGACCCGACAGGTGTGCCCCGACCACCGCCAGCCGCGCCGGGGGCCTGAGCAGTGCGGCGATCCGGACCAGCCGCTCGTCCGTGTGCGCCGGGCCCACCAGCATCATGCCGAACGGCAGACCGTTCACCTCCCCGGCCGGGACGGCGACCGCGGCCAGGTCGAACAGGTTGGTGGAGTTGGTGAAGCGGCCGAGGCGGGCGTTCGCGCCCAGCGGGTCGGCGGCCACCTCGGCGAGGGTGGGATGCCCCGGTGCGGTGGGCAGCAGCAGGGCGTCCGCGTCGGCGAGCTCCGCGAGCGCCCGGCTGCGCAGGGCGGCCAGGCGGTCCTGGTCGGCGTAGAGCCGGTGTGCCGGGATGTCGCGGGCCCGGGTGATGATGCCGGCCACGGTGGGGTCGAGGCCGTCACCGCCCTCGGCGAGCAACTTGTCGACAAAGCTGCCGACCGCGGTGTACCGCTCGGCGACGAACGCGCCGTCGTAGAGCATCGTGGCGGCCTCGGTGAACGGGGCGAGGTCGATCGTCCGTACGTCGGCACCCGCCGCGGCGACCCGGGTGACGGCCGCCGCGCAGGCCTCGGCCCAGCCCGGGTCGAGCTCGCCGAGCTGCTCCGGCGCCGGGACCGCGACCCGCCACGGGCCGGGGGCGCGCGCGGGGACCGGCCGGCCGGGCGGCACCGTCATGTGCGCGAGCGCCTCCTCGGCCTCCGGGAGCGTACGGGCGAACACCGTCACGCAGTCGATCGACGCGCAGGCCGGGACCACGCCCGCGGTGGGGACCAGCCCGCGGGTCGGCTTCAGGCCGACGATGCCGTTGAAGGCGGCCGGTACCCGGCCCGAGCCCGCGGTGTCCGTGCCCAGGGCGAGATCGGCGATCCCGAGGGCCACCGCGACGGCCGAGCCGGAGCTGGAGCCGCCGCTGATCCGGTCCGGGGCGTGCGTGTTGCGGACGGCGCCGTAGGGGGAGCGGGTGCCGACCAGGCCGGTCGCGAACTGGTCCAGGTTGGTGGTGCCCAGGACGAGCGCGCCGGCCGCGCGCAGCCGGGCCACGACGGGGGCGTCGGCCTGCGGCGCGTAGGCGTACCCGGGGCAGCCGGCCGTGGTGGGCAGACCGGCCACGTCGATGTTGCCCTTCACCGCCAGCAGGCGCCCGGCGAGCGGCAGCCGCTCACCGGCGGCCACCCGCGCGTCGATCGTCTCGGCCTCGGCCTCGACCTCGGCGCGCGGCCGTAGACCGATCCAGATCTCCGGGCGGTCGACGGCCTCGATGCGCCGGTGGGCGGCCCGGACTCGGGACAGGACGGAGGGCATGGGTGCTCCTTCGATCTCGGCGGCCCGGGCGGTGAACGGGCCGTCGGGCGGGTCGGGCGGGTCGGTCGGGGCCGGACGGCGGGGCCCGGAGGGTGCGGGCGGGGTGGGGGCGTGCGGAGAGGTCAGGGCCGGTCGGCCGGGGCCAGGACGAGCAGCGCCGTGCCCGCCTCCACCTGGTCGCCGGGCCTGGCGAGGATCTCCGAGACGACACCCGCGGTCGGCGCGTGCACCCTGGACTCCATCTTCATCGCCTCCAGCGCGAGCAGCGACTGTCCGGCGGCCACCTCGTCGCCCGGCGAGACGTTCACCTGCCAGACGGAGGCCGCGAACTCCGCCTCGATCAGCCGGCCGCCGGGCGGGACCGTCACCGCGGCCGGGGGAGCGGCGGGCGCGGCGGCCGCCTCCGCCCGGGTGAACTCGCCCGCCGCCGCCCAGGCTTCCCGTTCGGCGGCGAACGCCGACTGCTGCCGTTCCTTGAACTCCCCTATGGAGTCGGCGTGTTCGGTGAGGAAGTCCTGGTATGCGGCGAGGGAGAAGGTGCCTTCCTCGATCCGGGGCACGAAGCGTCCGGAGGTGATGTCGGCGCGCAGCTCCAGCAGTTCGTCCGCGTCCACCGGGTACCACTTGATCCGGTCGAAGAAGCGCAGCAGCCAGGGCGAGCCCGGCTCGAAGGCGCCGCGCTGCTGCCAGGGCGACCACACCTGGGTCGTACGGCCCACGAACTGGTAGCCGCCGGGCCCCTCCATGCCGTAGACGCACAGGTAGGCCCCGCCGATGCCGACCGAGTTCTCGGCGGTCCAGGTGCGGGCCGGGTTGTACTTCGTCGTCACCAGGCGGTGGCGCGGGTCCAGCGGTGTGGCCACCGGCGCGCCCAGATACACATCGCCCAGGCCCAGGACCAGGTACTCCGCGTCGAAGACCGTGCGGTACACGTCCGCGACCGACTCCAGGCCGTTGACGCGGCGGATGAACTCGATGTTCCACGGGCACCAGGGCGCGTCGTCGCGCACGCCCGCCATGTAGCGGGCGATCGCCTCGCGGGTGGCCGGGTCGTCCCACGACAGCGGGAGGTGGACGGTGCGCGAGGGGACCACGAGCCGGTCGGTGGGCGGCAGCGCGGCGACCGTCTCCCGTACGCGGGCGAGGAGTTCGGGCAGCGCCAGGCGCCGGGGGTCGGTGTGGATCTGGAGCGAGCGGATGCCGGGGGTGAGGTCGACGATCCCGTCCGGCCCGGCCTGGGCCACCGCTTCCATCAGCGCGTGGACGCGCATGCGCAGCGCCAGGTCCAGCTGCATCGGGCCGAACTCGACCAGCAGGTTGTCGTCGCCGCTGCGCCGGTAGGTCACGTCGCCGTCCCGGGCCAGGATCCCGCCGTCGGTGATCTCGGCGCGCGGCGAGCCGTCGACGTCCACGGGCACGAAGCGCACGGTGTCGCCGGGGCGCAGTTGGCCCAGCTTCCACCGCTCGCCGCTCAGCACGGTCGCCGGGCACACGAACCCGCCCAGCGAGGGCCCGTCCGGGCCGAGCAGCACCGGCATGTCGCCGGTGTAGTCGACGGCGCCGACGGAGTACGGGGTGTCGTGGATGTTGGACGGGTGAAGGCCCGCCTCGCCGCCGTCGGTACGGGCCCAGCGGGGCTTGGGCCCGACCAGGCGCACTCCCGTGCGCGCCGAGTTGAAGTGGACCTTCCAGTCGGCGGCGTAGAAGGCGCGGATGTCGTCGGGGGTGAAGAACTCCGGTGCCGCGTGCGGGCCTTCGGCCGCGCCCAGGTGCCAGATGGCGCCGTGGGCGGGCCGGTCGGCGAGGGGCACGGGGGTGCCCTCGGCGACCGTGCCGCCGTGCAGCACGTCGCCGGTGCGCAGGGTCCGCCCGCCGTGCCCGCCGAAGCGGCCGAGGGTGAAGGTGCTCGCGCTGCCGAGGAAGGCCGGCACGTCGAGGCCGCCGCCCGCGAACAGGACGTAGGTGCGCAGGCCGTGCTCGGCGGGTGCCCCGACCGCGAGGACGCCGCCCGCCGGCACGGTCACCGGCTCCCACTGGGCGACGGGCGTGCCGTCGACGGTGACCGGTGCGGCGGCGCCGGTCACGCACACGGTCGTGGCGTGGCTGAACCGCAGCGTCGGGCCCTGGAGGGTGCACTCCAGGCCGGGCGCGCTCTCAGGGTTGTGCAGCGCGCGGTTGCCGAGCCGGAAGGACAGGTCGTCCATCGGGCCGCAGGGCGGTACGCCGACCTGCCAGTGGCCGGTGCGGCCCGGCCAGTCCTGCACGGTGGTCAGGGTGCCGCCGGAGACGACCTCGACGCGCGGGGTCGGATCGGTGACCTGGGCGAGGGTGGCGGTGGAGTGGGCCGCGGTCCGGAAGTCCCGGTCCGCCAGCGCGGCGCGCACCAGGCCCAGGTTGGTCTCGATGCCGTCGACCCGGGTGCGGGCGAGGGCCTCGTCGAGCCGCCGCAGCGCGTGTTCCCGGTCGGGGCCGTGGGCGATGACCTTGGCGAGCATCGGGTCGTACGACGTCGTCACCTCGGTGCCGGTCTCCACCCAGCCGTCGACGCGCACCCCGGACGGGAACTCCACGCGGGTCAACAGGCCTGCGCTGGGCCGGTAATCGCGGGTGGGGTCCTCGGCGTAGAGGCGGGCCTCGACGGCGTGGCCGCGCGGGGTGCCGGGGTCGCGCACCACGTCGCGTTCGCCGCGGGCCAGCCGCAGCATCCAGGCGACCAGGTCGACGCCGTACACCTCCTCGGTGACCGGGTGTTCCACCTGGAGGCGGGTGTTCACCTCCAGGAAGTACGCCTCCTCGCGGGCCGCGTCGTAGACGAACTCGACGGTTCCGGCGGAGCGGTAGTCGACGGATGCGCACAGCATGCGTGCGGAGTCGGCGAGTTGTGCGCGGACCGGCGCGGGGAGTCCGGGGGCCGGCGCCTCCTCCAGGACCTTCTGGTTGCGGCGTTGCAGGGAGCAGTCGCGGTCGCCGAAGGTGACCACCCGGCCCGCGCCGTCGCCGAAGACCTGGACCTCGACATGGCGGGCGTGTTCCACGAGCCGTTCCAGGAAGACCCCGGCCGAGGCGAAGGAGGCGGCGGCCACGCGCTGGACGCGGTCCCAGGCCTCGGTGAGTTCGGCGGCGGAGCGGCAGGCGGACATGCCGATGCCGCCGCCACCGCCGGTGGCCTTGAGCATCACGGGGTAGCCGATGCGCTCGGCGGCCGCCACCGCCTCCTCGACGGAGGCCAGCAGTCCGGTGCCGGGGGCCAGGGCCACCCCGGCCCGCTCGGCCGCCGCCCGCGCGGTGTGCTTGGCGCCGAACAGTTCGAGCTGGTCCGGGGTCGGGCCGACGAACACGATGCCGGCGTCCTCGCAGCGGCGCGCGAAGGCGGCGTCCTCCGAGAGGAAGCCGTACCCGGGGTGGATCGCGCCGGCGCCGGTGTCCTTGGCGGCCTTCAGCACCAGGTCGGCGTCGAGGTAGGACTCCTTGGCGGGGGCCGGGCCGAGCCGCACCGCCTCGTCGGCGAGCCGGACGTGCGGGGCGCCGCGGTCGGGGTCGGAGTACACGGCGACGGTGCGCAGTCCGAGGTCGCGGGCGGTGCGGATGATCCGTACGGCTATCTCGCCCCGGTTGGCGACCAGCAGGGTGTCGAAGGTCATGCGTCCGCTCCGGTGATCGTCATCTCCACGGCGGTCGGTTCGAAGCCGTTGCAGGGGTTGTTGATCTGGGGGCAGTTGGAGACGAGGACCAGGACGTCGCGTTCGGCGCGCAGGGTGAGGGCCAGGCCCGGCGCGGAGCGGCCGTCGACGATGCCGAGGGTGCCGTCCTGTTCGACGGGCACGTTCATGTACCAGTTGACGTTGGAGACGAGGTCGCGTTTGCCGAGGCCGTGCCGGGCGCCCTCGGCGAGGAAGTTGTCCACGCAGGCGTGCTGCGACCAGGTGTGGTGGCCGTAGCGCAGGGTGTTGGACTCCTTGGAGCAGGCACCGCCGATCGTGTCGTGCCGCCCGACGTCGTCGGCGAGCACGGTCATCAGAGGGGTGTGTTCGTTGGACAGCAGCACGCTGCCCGTGGTGAGGAAGACGTTGCCCTGGGCGTGGACCGTGTCGGGCGCGCTGTAGCGCACGGACGTGTCGTGGGCGTCGTAGACGAGGAAGTCGACGGCCTGGTTGCCGTGCAGGTCGGTGATGGTGAGCGTGTCACCGGCGCGGACGACGCAACTCCAGGCCGCACGGGCGGGGACCACGGTCTTGGTGTTCATGCGAGCCCCTTCGCGGCGAGGAATCCGGTGGTGTTCAGGAAGGCGCGGCGGCCCTCGGGGGTGGCGTCCCACAGCGGGTCGCCGGGACCGGTGGGCGCCGCGCGCCAGGCGAGCACCTCCAGTGGGGTGCTGAGGTAGTCCGGGCGGGGGTCGGCCGGGTGCGGCACGTTGGCGATCAGCACGGTCACGTCCTGCTCGGCGCGCAGGGTGACACTGCCGCCGGGGCCCGCGGAGCCGGTGAAGCCGAGGGCGCCGTCCGGGCCGACCCGTACGCCCTGGAAGAAGGAGAGGGACGGCGGCAGGTCGCGGGGGGCCAGGCCGTTCTTGGCGGCGGCGAGCTTGAACAGTTCGCGTCCGGCCGGGGAGGCGGACTGCGCGGTGCCGTCGCCGTAGCGCGCGGTGTTGCGTACGAGGGTGGAGGTGCCGCACAGGGTGTCGTGCCGGCCGGAGGTGTCGACGACGACCGAGGCGAGGACCCGGCCCTGGTCGGAGAGGAGCAACTGCCCCTCGCCCAGGTAGGCGTTCCACTGGACCTTGACCGTGTCGGCGACGTTGAGGCGCTCCCAGGGGCGGTCGGCGGCGAACAGCAGCAGATGCGCGCAGGCGTCGCCGCGCAGGTCGGTCAGGCGCAGTTCGGTGCCGCGGGCGAGGACCCGGTGGGTGTAGTTGCCGCCGGCCACGGTCTCGGCCCACACCATCAGGCCCGCCTCGCAGGGCGGGGCCGGCCAGTTCCCGGCAGGTACGACGGGCATGGCGTCGGCGTGTCCGCCCGCCTGGGCGCGCGCATGGGCGCGGGCTTGGTGTGTGGTCGCTGTCGCCATCGCGGGACCTCCGGCTCGGGTTCGCTCGTGCGGCTGGTCTTCGGTGTTCACTCGTGCCGGTGTCGATACGCACGGCCGAGTTTCTGTCGCCCGACAGAAATTAGGTGCGGGCCGCGTCACCGGCGTTGCCCGCGCGTTGCCGGGCGGTTACCGAGCCCTCACGGAGATCGGCGGCCGGGGGGTGTGTGCGAGGATCGAACGCATGGGGACGAGCAGCGGGCGCAGGGTCGGCCGGCCGCGGGCCGCGCAGCGGCCGGACAGCGGTCTGGAACCGCGCGCCGAACTGCTCGCCGCCGCCGCGGAGTTGTTCACGACGCAGGGGTATGCGGCCACGACGACACGGGCCGTGGCCGAGCGGGCGGGGATGCGGCAGGCGTCCATGTACCACTACGTCTCCGGCAAGGAGGAACTCCTCGCCGCGCTGCTGGAGTCCACCGTCACGCCGTCCCTGGCCTACGCCCGTGAGCTGCTCGCCGACGACACGGCCCCGGCCGAGGGGCGGCTGTGGCGGCTGTGCCGGACCGACGTGGAGCTGCTGTGCGGCGGGCCGCACAACCTGGGCGGTCTCTATCTGCTGCCCGAGGTGCGCACCGAGCGGTTCGCCGGCTTCCATGCCGTGCGCGCCGAACTCAAGGACGCCTACCGGCAGTTGCTGGCCGCGACCGGTGCGGGCGGCGCGCTCGCCAAGGGTGAGCTGGAACTGCGTACGGATCTGGTGTTCGGGCTGATCGAGGGCGTCATCCTGGTGCACCGCTCCGACCCGGAGCGGCCGGTGTCGGTGTTCGCCGAGGCCACGGCGGACGCGGCGCTGCGGATCGCGGGGGTCTGAACCGGCCGCCGCTTCTCACCCCCTTCGGCAGGGGTCTCGCACACCCGGCTCCGGTCACGCGGCGTGTTCGAACGAGGGCTCGGCGTGTAAATGGGGCTGAGCATACTCCTGTTGCGTGGGCGATTTCAGATGCTTGCTGAATATGACACTGCGTTGATCCGGTCGGACTAGGCTCGCCCGCAGCGCACCGGCTTGGCATGTATTCGTGCGTTTGTTCCTTATTGGTGAACAGATCCCGATTCGTTTCGAGGGCCTACATGGTGAGTGTCCAGTCCCCTCCAGACCGCCGCGAACCCCCTTACGCGCGGGTGCTGTTGCTGCCCGCCATGCTGATGGCGACGGCGACCGGGGCCGCCGTCGCCCTGGTGGCGAACCCGGCCCGGATCGCCGTCGGCCTGTGCGGTGCCCTCGCCACGGCCCTGGTGACGGCCGTCGGCGCCGAGGCGGTCCGCCGGGGCCGCCGACTGCGCCGGGCGCACGCCGACCACGCCCGTCATTGCGCGTATCTGGAGAGCCGGGTCGCCGCCCACGACGAGGTCAACCGCCGCCTCGCCCAGGAGGTCCTGCCGACCGCGCTGAAGGTGATGCGCGGCGGGAACACGCCCGGCGAGGTGATGCGGCACTTCATCGACCCGGACCCCGCCTACAGCGACCTCTCCGAGGCCCACCGCACCGTCGTGAAGACGGTGCTGGAGATCGTCGACCGCGAGGAGATGATGCGCGACTCCGCGCAGCGCGCCTTCGTCAGCGTCGCCCGGCGGGTCCAGGCCATCGTCCACCAGCAGGCCGGTGAGCTGCGGGAGATGGAGGAGGACCACGGCCGCAACCCCGAGGTCTTCGACGACCTGCTGCGCATCGACCACGGCACCTCGCTGATCGGCCGGCTCGCCGACTCCATCGCCATCATCGGCGGCGGCCGCCCCGGCCGCCAGTGGCCCCAGCCCGTCCCGCTGTACAGCGTGCTGCGCGGCGCGATGTCCCGCATCCTGGAGTACCGCCGCATCAAGCTGGACTCCATCGCCAAGGTCAACATCCGCGGCATCTCCGTCGAGCCGCTCATCCACGCGCTCGCCGAACTCATGGACAACGCCACCCGCTACTCGCCGCCGCAGACCGACGTCCACGTCAACGCCGTCGAGGTGCAGACCGGCATCGCCATCGAGATCGAGGACGCGGGCGTCAGCCTCGGCGAGGAGGCCCGCGCCAGGGCCGAGGGCCTGCTGGAGGCGGCCAAGGCCGGCGTCGACGTCCAGGACCTCAGCGACACCCCGCGCCTGGGCCTCGCGGTCGTCGGCCGGCTGTGCACGTCGTTCAACCTCCAGGTGTCGCTGCGCGCCTCCGCGTACGGCGGGGTCCGCGCCGTCCTCGTCGTGCCCGCCGAGATGATGACCGCCGACCCCGCGCCCGGCTTCGCGCACGGCATCGGCGCCACCGCCGTACCCACGATCGACCTGGGCGCGCTGGAGGGGCCCAAGCGGCCGCCGAAGAAGCGCCGTCCCACCAGCCCGCGCATCCCGGACCAGGTCACCGCGCAGGACGACGTCCCCGAGGTCACGGAGTGGACCGGGAAGGGCCTGCCGCAGCGCCGCAGCCGGGTGAAGACCCCGCTCAGCCAGCGCTACGCCGAGGCCGCCGCCGCCGAGGCCGCCGCCGAGCGCGCCGCCCGTGAGGGCACGCCCGGCACCTGGACGCGGACGGAGGCCGAAGCCGAGCCCGAGCCGAAGAAGGACGAGCGGGAGCCCGGACTGTGGGTCGAGGCCTTCTGGGAGGGCCTGAAGAAGGACAACCCGGGCCCGGACCCGACGGACTTCACGCGCAACCCGACCGCGTACACGCATCTGATCGACAAGCCGGCCCGTTCCGGGGCCGACGACGAGGGGGGCCTCAAGTGATCCAGCAGCGAGCGAACTTCGACTGGATGCTCGCGGAGCTCTACAAGAGCGTTCCGGGCATCGAGATGATCGTGGTGCTCTCGGCCGACGGGCTGCGCATCGCCCGCTACGCCGGTGACGAGGACGCCGCCGACCGGGTCGCGGCCGCCTGCGCGGGTCTGCAGAGCCTGGCCGGCGCCGTCGCCCAGGAACTCCCCACCAGCGACGGCGAGATGAAGGTCGTCATCATCGAACTGAACGGCGGCTACTTCTATCTGATGGCCGCCGGAGCCAACGCCTATCTCGCGGTCCTCGCCGACGTCGTCTGCGAACCCGGCAACATGAGCGCCCACATGCGCGACCTCGTCGTACGCATCGGCTCCCATCTGACCAGTCCGCCCCGGCGCAACGGGCAGACCGTATGACTCCTCCGCAACGCCGGCGGCGACAACCCCCGCAACCGTCCTCCCCGCAACCCCGGCGACCGCCCCCCGCGCAGCCGTTCTCCGCACAGCCCCCGGAGGAGGGGGAACGCAAGAACCCCGAGCGGCTGTACGTCATCACCGGACCCGACGGCGAGCGCGCGCCCCTGGACCTGGTGTCCCTGGTCGTCGCGCGCGGCGAGCCGCCCACGTCCGCCACCCCGGAGCAGGCGGCGGTGCTCCGGCTGTGCGCCGACCCGCTGTCGGTGGCCGAGCTGTCCGCCTACCTCGGCCTGCCGTTCAGCGTGGTGACCGTGCTGGTCACCGAGATGCTGGCGGTCGAACTCGTGCAGGTGCGCGCCCCCATCGTCCGCCGGCCGCTCCCCGACCGTTCCCTCCTCGAAGCGGTGATGCATGGACTTCAAAGCCTCTGACGCGATCCCGGGCCCACGGGCCGAGGACCGTCTGCCGCACACGGCGCAGGCCGCGGCCAAGATCGTCATCGTCGGCGGCTTCGGTGTCGGCAAGACCACCATGGTCGGCTCGGTCAGCGAGATCAGGCCGCTGACCACCGAGGAGACCATGACCCAGGCCGGTATCGGGGTCGACGACAACTACGGCTCCGACACCAAGACCGCCACCACCGTGGCCATGGACTTCGGCCGCATCAGGATCACCGACCAGGTCGTCCTGTACCTCTTCGGCACCCCGGGCCAGGAACGCTTCTGGTTCCTGTGGAACGGCCTGTTCGAGGGCGCGCTCGGCGCCGTCGTCCTCGTCGACACCCGCCGGCTCGAAGTCAGTTACGACGTCATGGGGCAACTGGAGGAGCGCGGAGTGCCGTTCGTGGTCGCCGTCAACTCCTTCCCCGACGGCCCGCGTCACCCGATCGAGGACCTGCGCGAGGCGCTCGACCTGGCGCCCGAGATCCCGATCGTCGAGTGCGACGTGCGCCGACGCGCCTCCAGCCGCGACGTCCTGCTGACCCTGATGCGCTTCCTGCACTCCATGGCCCTGTCCGGCAGCCTCGTCTGAACCTCCGCCCGCCGGCCCACCCCCGGATCGACCCCCAGCTTTCCCGGAGCGACCACCGTGACCTCTGAACACCACTCCCCGACCGGTGCGGACGACCTCGTGACCGGCCCGCCCCCCGGCTGTCCCGCACACGGCCGCGGCCCCGGCGGACTGCACCGGATCTACGGCCCGGAAGCCGCGGACCTGGGCGGCCTCTACGAGCGACTGCGCGAGGAGTACGGCCCCGTGGCCCCCGTGCTGCTCCACGAGGACGTACCGATGTGGGTGGTGCTCGGCCACGCCGAGAACATGCACATGGTGCGCACCCCCTCGCAGTACACCCGGGACAGCCGAATCTGGACCCCGCTGCTGGAGGGCCAGGTCAAGCCCGACCATCCGCTCATGCCGCACATCGCCTGGCAGCCCATCTGCTCCCACGCCGAGGGCGACGAACACCTGCGACTGCGCGGCGCGGTCATCGGCGCCATGTCGACGATCGACCCCCGCGGCCTGCGCCGCCACATCTACCGCCACACCCAGCGCCTGGTGAACGGCTTCTGCCTCAAGGGACACGCCGACCTGGTCAGCCAGTTCGCCGAGCACCTGCCGATGGCCGTGCTGTGCGAGATCCTCGGCATGCCCGAGGAGTACAGCGACCGGCTGGTCCTCGCCGCCCGCGACGCGCTGAAAGGCACCGAGACGGCCATCGCCAGCCACGGCTACGTCATGGACGCGCTGAGCCGGCTCACCGCACGGCGCAGGGCCCGGCCCGAGGAGGACTTCACCAGCCACCTCGTCAACCATCCGGCGCGGCTCACCGACGACGAGGTCAGGGAACACCTGCGGCTGGTGCTCTTCGCCGCCTACGAGGCCACCACCAACCTGCTCGGCAACGTGCTGCGCCGGGTGCTGACCGACCCGGGCTTCGTGGCCCGGCTCAACGGCGGTCAGATGACGGTGCCCACGGCGGTCGAGCAGTCCCTGTGGGACGAGCCGCCCTTCAGCACCGTCCTGGGCTACTTCGCCAAACAGGACACGGAGTTGGGCGGCCGGCGCATCCGCCGCGGCGACGGGCTGCTGTTCGCCCCGGCCCCGGGCAACGTCGACCCCCGCGTCCGCCCCGACCTGTCCGCCGACATGCAGGGCAACCGCTCCCACCTCGCCTTCGGCGGCGGCTCGCACGAGTGCCCCGGCCAGGACGTCGGGCGGGCCATCGCCGACGTCGGCGTCGACGCCCTGCTCAGGCGGCTGCCGGACGTCCAGCTCGACTGCGACGAGGACGAGTTGCGCTGGACCACCTCCATCGCCTCACGGCATCTGGCCGAACTGCCGGTGGCGTTCGAACCCAAGCCGGAGCAGGACGTCCGGGTCACCCCGACCCACGGCAACCCGATCCCGCCACAGCGCTCCACCTGGCAGGTCGGCCTGCCCGAACCGCAGCCCGCGCCCGTCATCGCCGCGCAGCCCGGGCCGGTCGAACCGCAGTCCACGCGGGTCGGTGCCGCGCGACCGGCGCCGGCCGCCGACCGGCCCGCCCAGCCCGACCGGCCCGCCCCGGCGCCACCGGAGCCGGCCCATCGGCCGGGCGCCTGGCAGCGGCTGCTGCGCTGGTGGCGCGGCTACTGACCGGCCGACGCCCCGGTGTGCCCGTCGGCCCACTCTTGGTACGCGGACCACGCGGCCAGCGTCCGCCCGCTGTGGAACCGGTGCGCCACCCCTGTGACCGGATCGGTGAACTCCAGCTCCCGCGCCAGCAGTTGCAGCGGCCGCCGGAAGTCACCGGCCGGCCCGGGAGCGGTCACCACCGGATACAGCGGATCGCCCAGGATCGGCGCGCCCAACCTGCTCAGATGCACCCGCAGCTGATGGGTCTGCCCGGTCTCGGGCAGCAGCCGGTACCGGCCGAGCGCGCCGTGCGGACCGGGCCGCCGGTCGAGCAGCTCGATGCGGCTGACCGCGTTCGGCTCGCCCTCGACCTCCTGCGCGGCCAGCATCCCGCGCTCCTTCACGATCCGGCTGCGCACCGTCCTGGGCAGCATCAGCGCCGGATCGTACGGGGCGACGGCCTCGTACTCCTTGCGCACCCGGCGGTCACGGAACAGCGCCTGGTACGCGCCGCGCTCCTCGGGCCGTACCGTGAACAGCACCAGCCCGGCCGTCAGCCGGTCCAGCCGGTGCGCGGCGGTCAGGGCCGGGATGCCGAGCTCGTGCCGCAGCCGGGCCAGCGCGGTCTGGGCGACATGGCCGCCGCGCGGGGTGGTGGCCAGGAAGTGCGGTTTGTCGACGACCACGATGTGCGCGTCGCGGTGGACCACCTCCAGCGGGAACGGCACCGGCACCTCGGCGGGCAGCTCCCGGTGGAACCACACATACGCCCCCGGTGCGTACACCGCGTCCGACGGCAGGGGCCGCGCGTCCGCGCCGACCACCAGCCCCGCCTCGAACAGCCCTGCGACCGCACCCGACGGCGCCCCCGACATCCGCTCCACCAGATAGGCGCGCACCGTGGGCCACGGCCCCCGGAGGGGCAGTCGCACCCGTACCGGGTCCACGCCGTCGCGCTGCGGCAGCGGGGAGGGCGGTGGCGGGGTTCGGCGTCTCATCGCCGCCCAGCCTACGAGGCCGACGGCGCCCCGGGAAAACCGCTGGGCGCGTCCGGGGCGGCCGGGCAGGATGCCGACCATGCCCTTCCTGACGAACGACGTACTGCCCGCGGGCATCCTCGCCCGCACCCCCCAGCCCGTCCTGGACACCGGTGACGGTCTGCGGTTGCGCCCCTGGCGGGCGGCGGACGCGCCCGCCGTGCACCGCGCGTTCCAGGACCCGGCCCTGCACCGGTGGCATCTGCGGGCCGCCGACTCCGAGGACGAGGCCGCCGGCTGGATCGAGGAGTGGCGGCTGGCCTGGACCGGCGAACGCGGCGCGCAGTGGGCCGTCGTGGACGAGGCCACCGACCGGCTGCTCGGCCGGGTCGCGCTGCGCGAGATCGTGCTCGCCGACGGACTGGCGGAGGTCGCCTACTGGACCGTGGCCGACGCGCGCGGCCGGGGAGTGGCCGCACGGGCCACGGCGACCCTCGCCGCCTGGGCGCTGGACGGGATCGGCTTCCACCGCCTCGAACTCACCCACGCCACCGCCAACGAGGCGTCCTGCCGGGTCGCCGCCAGGACCGGTTTCGCCCTGGAGGGCACCAAGCGCAGCGCTGGACTCCACCGCGACGGCTGGCACGACATGCACCTGCACGCGCGGGTGCGGGGCGACCGGACGTAGCCCCGCGCCCCGCGGCCGGGCAGGCCGGCCGGGGCCGGCCGGGGACCGGCGGACGTGGACGTGCCGCCGTGCTGCGGGGCCCGCACGCCGAGCCGTACGGGCGACGGCTCCCCGCACCCGTGAGGGCGCGGGGAGCGCGGTCGGCCACCCGGACCCGCCCGGCTTGGAGGTCCCGGCTCGGACCGCCTGGCTCGGACCGGCCTGTCAGGTCGCCGACGCGGGCACCGGCTCGATCGCGGTCGCCGGGGCCGCCGCCCGTTTCCGGTACGTCCGCCAGGCCCCGCCCGCCGCGACCGTCACGGCCAGGAACAGCACCGTGAACCACTGGAAGTACCAGTGCCCGCCCGCCGGGTCGTACACCGCGGCACGCGGCCAGGCGAGGTTGACGGTCATGAACAGGCCGTACACGAGCGCGAGCGCGTTGACGGGGACGCCCCAGCGGCCCAGGGAGAACAGCGGGGCGCCCGTCTCGTCGGTGCCGTGGACGGCGAACTCCCCGCGCAGCCGGCGTACCAGCAGGGGGCCGGTGACCATCGCGTAGGCCAGGTAGAGCATCACGATGCAGGTGGTGCCGATGGCCAGGAACGCATCCGGGGAGGCGAAGTTCAGCAGCAGCAGGACCGCCGCGAGGACGCCCACGACCAGCGCGGGGCCACTGGGCATGCCGGTGCGCGGGTCGACCTTCGCCAGGCGGGCGGAGAAGGGCAGCCGGCCGTCGCGGGCCATCGAGAACAGCATCCGGCAGGCCGCGGTCTGGATCGCCAGAGTCGCCACCGCGATCGCCACCACCACGTCGGCCAGCAGCAGCTTGCCGACGCCGTCGCCCAGGCTGCTGGTCAGGACGTAGCTGAGACCGTCCGCCGCCAGATGCCCGTCGGTGAGGCTGGGCGCGGCGAGCAGCCCGCCGAGCACGATCAGCCCGCCGAGCAGGCCGGCCGCGCCGAGCGCGGTGAGGATCGTGCGGGGTGCGGTGCGCCGGGGCTGATGGGTCTCCTCGCTCATCTCGCCCGCGCTGTCGAAGCCGATCATCACGTAGGCGGCCGTGAACGAGCCCACCAGCAGCGCGCCGAACAGGCCGTCCTGGGCGGCACCCGCGGTGTGGAAGGTGATGCCGGGGGAGCGTTCGGAGTGGGTGAGCAGCAGGACCACGATGAGTACCGCGCCGATGATCTCGGCGGTCACGCCGATCCGGTTGACCAGGGACATCACCCGGTTGTCGAGGATGTTCACCAGCGTCGTCAGGACCAGCAGGAGGACGCCGAGCAGCGCCGCGTTGGCCGCGCCGTCCGCGGACGTGGGGGCCGGGTCGGTGCCGATCAGCTGGAAGCCGGACCAGATGGCCGGGAGCACCATCTGCAGGGCCAGCGCCGCCGCGGCGACCACCACGATCTGCCCGATCACCATGATCCAGCCGGCGAACCAGCCGAAGGCGGCGTTCGACAGGCGTGAGGACCACTGGTAGATGGCGCCCGAGATCGGGTAGCGGGCGGCGAGTTCCGCGAAGCAGGCGGCCACCAGCAACTGCCCGACCAGCACGGCCGGCCAGGCCCAGAAGAAGACGGGGCCGCCGAACGCGTACCCGAAGGCGAAGAACTGGAAGACGGTCGTCAGTACGGAGATGAAGGAGAACCCGGCGGCGAACGACGCGTACCGGCCGAGGCTGCGGTGCAGTTCCTGGCGGTAGCCGAACTCCGCGAGGGACTGGTCGGCGGGGGGCTTCGGGGGGTCGGGACGTACGTCGGAAGCGGCTGTGGTCGTCACGGCGGCACCTGCCTTGGGCACGTAATTCCTGTCGGGCGACAGAAATTAGGGACCGCCTGTTTCGTCCGCGTCACGCCGTCGTGTCCGGAGCGGGCCCAAGTCCTCACGCCCTCGCGGCCGTTCACGGAGCGAGGGTGCCTGGACACGACGAAGCGGCGGTACCCCGAGGGGTGCCGCCGCTTCGTCGTAGGTGTCGCGTCACGCCGGGGGCGCGGAACCTTCCTGCTCCTCTTCCACCCGCGCGTTCCACTCCCGCTTGGAGGCCTGCCAGCCGTCCTCGTTGTGGCCGAGCCGCCAGTAGCCGGAGATCGACAGGTCCTCGCGCGGGATCTCCCGTTCCACCCGCAGCAGTCGGCGCAGTTCCTTCACGAAACCGGCCTCGCCGTGCACGAAGGCGTGGACGCGGCCCTCCGGGAAGTCCAGGCCGCGGACCGCCTCGACCAGCTTCTCGCCGACCGGCGCCTCGCCGCGGTGCAGCCAGACGATCTCCGCGTCGGAGTCGACCTTCTGCGCCTCCTCCGGACCCGGGACCTCCACGAAGGCGTGCGCCACGGCGCCGTCCGGCAGGCTCTCGAGCGCGGCCGCGATGGCGGGCAGCGCGCTCTCGTCGCCGGCCAGCAGATGCCAGTCGGCGCCCGCGTCGGGGGCGTAGGCGCCGCCGGGGCCCATGAAGTGGACGGTCTCGCCCGGCTGGACGCGGGCCGCCCACGGCCCGGCGAGGCCCTCGTCGCCGTGGATCACGAAGTCCAGGGTCAGTTCGCGGTGCTCGGGGTCCCAGGCGCGAACGGTGTACGTCCGCGTCACCGGCCACTGCTCACGCGGGTACTCGGCCCGGATCCGCTCCACGTCGAAGGGCTCCGGGTAGGTCGCGCCCGCGGCCGGGAAAAGCAGCTTCACATAGTGATCGGTGCAGGTCCCGGCGGTGAACTCGGCCAGCCCTTCGCCGCCCAGCACCACCCGCTGCATGTGCGGGGTCAGCCGTTCGGTGCGAACGACCTGCGCGGAGTGCGGCTTCCGCGGCTTGCGTGCCGGACGCTCTGCCATGACGGCCTCCCAGTCGCTTTCTAGCTTAGGCTTACCTAAGTTAGCATCACTTCCCCTGACGTGGCCCTCCCGGCGGACAGGTTCATGAATCTCTCAGGCAGATCATGACTCCTCGTCCTCAATGGGGACAGGTCCGCCCGCGGGAACAATGATCACGCGCCCGACGTGTCCAGCGTGGTCAGCAGCCGGTTCAGCGACCCGCCCAGCCCCCAGCGCGCCGCCAGCGCGTCCAGTGCCTGCGGGTCGCGCGCCCGGCGCGGCAGCGCCGTGTCGACGTCCGGCAGCGGGACGTCGTCGGCGACCCGGACGACCTTGGGGGCCACCGCGAGATACGGCCGCGCCTCGTCGAGCCGTCTGCGCTGCGTCGGGGTCAGCCGGGCCGCGGGGTCGTCCACGGCCGCCATGATCCCGGCCAGGTCGCCGAACTCGGCGAGCAGCTTGGCCGCCGTCTTCTCGCCGACCCCGGGCACCCCCGGCAGGCCGTCGCTCGGGTCGCCGCGCAGCAGTGCCAGATCCGCGTACCCGCGTCCGTCGACACCGTACTTCTCCCGCAGCAGCGCCTCGTCGGTCAGCTGGAGCGTGCCGACCCCCTTGAGCGGATACAGCACGCGCACCCCGCGCGCGTCGTCCACGAGCTGGTACAGGTCGCGGTCGCCGGTGACGATGTCGACCGGGCCCTTCGCCCGCGCGGTGAACGTGCCGATCACGTCGTCCGCCTCGTACTCCGCGACGCCCACGCGGGCGATGCCCAGCGCGTCCAGGACCTCCTCGATGACCGGCACCTGCGGGGACAGCGTGTCGGGCACCTCCTCCTCGTCCGGTCCGGCCGCGCGCTCCTCGGCGACCCGGTGCGCCTTGTACGACGGGATCAGCTCGACCCGCCAGTGCGGCCGCCAGTCGGCGTCCATGCAGGCCACCAGGTGCTCCGGGTGATGGTCCTTGACCAGTCTGTCGATGAACTCAAGCAGCCCGCGCACCGCGTTCACCGGGGTGCCGTCCGGTGCCTTCACGGAGTCCGGCACGCCGAAGTAGGCGCGGAAGTACAGGGAGGCGGTGTCGAGGAGCATCAGTCGTCCGGTCACGCTCGCATCATGCCGTACGGCACCGACAACCACTCGCCAGGGCGACAGCCGGGCGAGCACGTGGCGGATGTGAACGCATTGTGAGCTGGACCACGGGTGTGTTTGGCAGGTGAGAGCCGGGGCAGGCGCCGCTTCGGAGCGACGGAGATTGCAAACTCGACGTTTGCGATCGACGGTCCCTCCGCGCCCTGTCCCCGAGAGCAAGAGGCCCGCGTGTCAGCCAGACTTGAAGCCGAACATCTCTACAAGGTGTTCGGCAGACGACCGGACCAGGCAGTCGAGCGGCTGCGCGACGGAGCCGACCGGGAGGAACTGCGCGCCGACGGCGCCACGGCCGCCGTGATCGACGCCTCCTTCACCGTGGAGCCAGGCGAGATCTTCGTCGTCATGGGCCTGTCCGGGTCGGGTAAGTCCACGCTGCTGCGCATGCTCAACGGCCTGCTCCCGCCGACGGCCGGGCAGGTCCGCTTCGGCGGCCAGGACCTGACCGCACTCGGCGCCCGCGCCTTGCGCGAGGTCCGCTCCAAGAAGATCAGCATGGTCTTCCAGCACTTCGCGCTCTTCCCGCACCGCAACGTCCGCGACAACGCCGCCTACGGTCTCGCGGTGCAGGGCGTGCCCCGCGCGGAGCGCGCACGCCGCGCCGACGAGGCGCTCGCCCTGTGCGGCCTGGCCGGCTGGGAGAACTCCTGGCCCGACGAACTGTCAGGCGGTATGCAGCAGCGCGTCGGTCTGGCCCGCGCCCTCGCCACCGACGCCGAACTGCTCCTCATGGACGAGTCGTTCAGCGCGCTCGACCCGCTGATCCGGCGCGACATGCAGGACCAGCTCCTCGAACTCCAGAAGACGCTGAAGAAGACGATCGTCTTCATCACCCACGACCTCAACGAGGCGATGCGCCTGGGCGACCGCGTCGCGGTGATGCGCGACGGCCGGGTCGCGCAGATCGGCACCGCGCAGGACATCCTCGTGCGCCCCGCCGACGACTACGTCGCCTCCTTCACCCAGGACGTCGACCGCTCCCGGGTGCTGACCGCCGACGCCGTCATGGACCGCGCGGTACGCGGCGACGAGGCCGACTGCAACTGCGAGACCGCGACACCTCACACCCCGTTCACCGAACTGTGCGCGATCAGCGCGCGCGTACCGCATCCCGTCGCCGTGCTCGACGCCGGGCACGACCTCGTCGGGGTCGTACCGCGACAGCGCCTCCTCGGCTTCCTCGGCGACGAGCCGGCCACCGCGCCGGACCGCTGCGACACGCCACACGCGACGGCCACGCCGACGGACAGCGCGAAGGCCACGCCCACGGACAAGCCGACGGACTGCGCGAAGGCCGCGTCGGCGGACAGCGCGAAGACCGGCACGAAGGCGGTGGCCCGTGCCTAGGATTCCGCTCGGCGACTGGGTCAACAGCGCGGTCGACTGGCTGCTCGGCCATGTGTCCTGGCTGTTCGACCTTCTCAAGGCCGTCTTCACCGGCGCCTACGACGGTCTCGACGCCGTACTCCAGGCCCCGCAGCCGCTGCTGCTGGCCGGGATCTTCGCCGTGCTGGCCTTCTGGCTGCGCGGCACCCTCGCCGGTGTCCTCACGTTCGTCGGATTCGCCTTCATCGACTCCCTCGGACTGTGGGAGGACGCGATGGTGACCCTGTCGCTCGTCCTCGTCGCCACGGTCATCGCCCTGGTGATCTCGGTCCCGCTGGGCATCTGGGCGGCCCGCTCCGAGCGGGTCGGCGCGCTGGTCCGCCCGGTCCTGGACTTCATGCAGACGCTGCCCGCGATGATCTACCTCATCCCGGCGATCCTCTTCTTCGGCACCGGCGCCTCCGCGGGCATCGTCGCCACCCTGATCTTCGCGCTCGCCCCGGGCGTGCGCATGACCGAACTGGGCATCCGGCAGGTCGACAGGGAACTGGTCGAGGCCGCCGAGGCGTTCGGCACCACGCCCCGGGACACCCTGCTGCGCGTCCAGCTCCCGCTGGCCCTGCCCACCGTGATGGCGGGCGTCAACCAGGTCATCATGCTCGGCCTGTCCATGGCCGCGATCGCCGGCATGGTCGGCACCGGCGGCCTCGGCGGCGACGTCAACGAGGCCATCGGCCAGCTCGACGTCGGCCTCGGCTCCGAAGCCGGTGTCGCCATCGTGATCCTCGCGATCTACCTCGACCGGATGACCGGCGCGCTCGGCACCCAGGTCTCCCCGCTCGGCCGCCGCGCCGCCCTCAAGGCGCGCGCCGCCCGGGGGCCGCGGATCTGGTCCTACCGTCCCCGCCCGCAGTTCGCCGTGATCGGCATCGTCGTCCTCGGCCTGGTGGCCGGCGGCATGGGCGTCCTCGACGGCTCGGGCGGCACGCAGGCCGTCGCCGACGGAAAGGACGTCGGCCAGGGCGAGAAGATCACCATCGGGTACATCCCCTGGGACGAGGGCGTCGCCTCCACCTTCCTGTGGAAGGAGATCCTCGAACGGCGCGGCTTCCAGGTGGACGCGAAGCAGTACGACGCCGGGCCGCTGTACACCTCGCTCGCCCAGGGCGACGTCGACTTCGAGACCGACTCCTGGCTGCCCACCACCCACGCCCAGTACTGGAAGAAGTACGGCGACCGCCTCGACGACCTCGGTTCCTGGTACGGCAGGACGTCGCTGGAGCTGAGCGTGCCCTCGTACGTGAAGGGCGTCGACTCCCTCGACGACCTCAAGGGCCAGGCGTCGCGGTTCGGCGGGAAGATCACCGGCATCGAGTCCAGCGCCGGCGAGACGGCCCTGCTCAAGGGCAAGGTCCTCGAGGAGTACGGCCTGGACCAGGAGTACAAGGTCGTCGACAGCTCCACGCCCGCGATGCTGGCCGAGCTCAAGCGCGCCTACAGCAGGAAGGAACCGATCGTCGTCACGCTCTGGTCGCCGCACTGGGCGTACAACGACTACGACCTGAAGAAGCTGAAGGACCCCAAGGGTGCCTGGGGCACGGGCGACGGCGTGCACACGCTGGCCCGCAAGGGCTTCGCGGCCGACAACCCGGTCGTCGGCAGGTGGCTGAAGGACTTCAGCATGACCGAGAAGCAGCTCACCGGCCTGGAAGCGGCGATCAACAAGGCGGGCAAGGGCAGGCAGCAGGAAGCCGTGCGCGCCTGGCTCAAGGACAACCCGGGCGTCGTCGACAAGGCGGCCCCCGTCCCGGCCAAGTCCTAGGGCACCACCGGATCGGGCCCGGCACCGGTGGGACGAACCTCCGAGGGGGCGGGGGGTTGGGGGCGGCCGGGTAGCGCGCCGGGCGGCCCCCCCCCACTGAA
>NZ_JBSFIA010000053.1:0-52293 GCF_053597355.1 Streptomyces sp. NPDC001443 | reverse complement strand
CGTACGAAACCGGATCTTGTACAAGTGCGGACACCGCGGCCACCGCGACCGCCCATGCCCACACTCCTTGAAAAACGACCCCATCCCACGAACCAAGGAATCGGATGCCATCTGCTGCTGCCCCCTGGACCATTGCTGACAGTTCGCTGACCAGCAGGGGCTCCAGAAGGCCCTGACCTGCGTGAATGCAGGCAGGCTTCACTATGTTCTGGAACTGGATCGGCCGGTCCCAGGAGGAGATCGAACAGGCCCGCCGGGACTGGACGGAGGGAGACCGTTTCGGCGAGGTGAAGGGCTACGACGGCGCGCCGCTGCCGGCCCCGGAGCTGCCTCCCTTGCCGCTGAAGCCGCGCGGGCGGGTGCGCTGACCTGCGAAAATGCGTGACCGGTAACGCTTCGGGCTGAGGTCTTCAGGCCTCCGCCCGAAGCGCGTTCCGTACGCCTCTGGACTCCTCGACCCGCTAGGTTGTCAAGAGGGAGCGCGGACGCCGCAATTCCGCAGCTCCGGCTTCTGCGGCATGGTCTGGTAGACCTTTTGCTGACCTGATGCTGACCGTTCTGATGATTCATCAGTTAAGTCGCTGTCGTCATTTGCCCAACCGCGAGCTTGAGTGTTCACACTGACGGAAGCCGGGGCCCGGGACGCTTGCTGACCTACCAGGAGCCGCATGCTCGAACTGAAGGAGCCTTCGGGGGTGCAGGAACAATGCAACACGGACAAGTGGACGCGCAGATTGGACGGCACGCGCCAGGCAGTAACGGCAGGCACACTTGGCTGTGATGTTGCGCCAGGGGCCCTGGGGGCTGGAGTGCGTCTGCTTAGGGGCAGGCGCACTGGGCGTGAGCCGTCGTGGTGCCGAGGGATCCGTAGGCGTCCCACTGTCGGGCGGGCTTCGGCAAGACGGGTCAGCGCGTCGCGCTCGCTGGCGCTGGCGGCCAGGTTCCAGCGGTGTTTGGCCGCCACCCGGTCCGCGGCGTACTTGCACCGGTCCGCCGGCATGGGCAGTCAGTCTGCAGGATCCTTGCCTGCCTTGGACCAGTCGGAGCTGCCGGACACCGTGATCAGGCTGCTTGGTGGCCCCTGGCCGGTGGCGTAATCCTCGCGCCGTGCCGCGGTCCGCACGGTCGCTTTGGAGTAACAGGCGTCGGCGAAGACTCACTGGCGGCCTCATCGCCTCGCGAGGTGGCCGGGCCGCGAACCCCGGCCCGGCCACCTCGCTGTGTCTGACTGCGTCAGGCGTCTGGTCCGAGTGTGGTCAGGTCGAGGGCGCTGGTGACGGCGAGGTAGCCGTCGGGGGAGAGGTTGATGTGGTCGCCGGTGTCGAAGTCGGACGGTGCCGCAGCAGCGTCGAGTCTGAGTGGCAGGGGTTCGGTGGTGGAGGTGGGATCGACCGGCACGGCCACGGCCGCTTCGGCGTCCGCGTAGGTGACGGTCGGTGTCTGGAAGTTGACCTGGTCGGTGATCCAGGTGTTGGTGTCGATGCGGTTGGCGTCGACGGCCGTGGTGCAGGGGGTGTAGCCCTGGCACGGGGTGAGCGTGGTGAGGACGACCTTGATGCCCCAGCCGCGCAGTTGCGCGACGAGCGTGGCGTATGCCTCTTCCACTGTGGTGTTCTCGGTTCCGGCGACGATGTCTTCGAGTCCCTCGTCGATGATCACGGTGGTGACGCCGGGCAGTGCGAGGATGTCGCGGTCCAGGCGGGTGAGGGTGGCCGGTCCTCCGCGGGTTTGCTCGGTGGTGAGGCGGTTGCCCTCGATGCCGGCGGCGACGACTCCGTAGGCCGGTATGCCCTGTTCGTTGATCCGCAGGGCGGTGGCGAGGTCGTCGGAGAGGCGGGGGGTGGTGAGGCCTGGGGTGGTGGCGTCGGCGAAGGGGTCCACCAGGTGGTCGCCGAGCACGGCCACGGTGGGGCGGTTGTCGCTGGTGGTGACGTCGATGCCGGTGAGGATGTTGGTGAAGTAGCCCCAGAACACGCCGTCGCCGCTGAACGCGGTGTCGGCGGTGTCCGCCGTGTGGTCGCCGGAGCCTACGGCGCTGACGTACTGGGTGGCTGCACTCGTCCAGCTGTGCTGGACGAGGTAGGGCGTGTCGTTGGCCAGATGGAGGCTGATCACGACGCGTTTGCCGGGTGTCGCGGCATAGGCGGCCGGGTCGCTGTAGGCCTCGCCGCCGACCGGAATGGTGAGGGACTTGCTGCCCCCGTTGAAGGTCAGGTCGGCGGGTCTGGCGGTCGGGACGGCTCCGGACAACTGGGTGGCGAGGGTGGCGTGGTCGATGGTCAGCGGGGTGCGTCCCAGCGCGTTGGAGAGCCGGATACGGACACTGGACCCGGCGACGCTGGGATTGGCGGCGATGCGGAAGGTCTGGTCCTTGTAATCGGTGCCCTCGTAGTTGAACGCGCCCTCGTTCGGGGCGCTCCACGCGCCGGTCCACTGTGTGCCGCCGGTGGCGGTGGCGGTGTCGCGTACGGCCATGCCGAAGAGGTGAAGGCCGGGCGTGTAGACACGGGCGGAGGCGGTGAGGTCGGGCAGGGTGACGGAGCTGATCTGTGCGCCGGCCTTGAGCGGGACGGCGAAGGCGTAGATGTTGGTGCTGCGGGTCTCCTGGGTGCCGGTGGAGAGGTTGCGGTGGGGGAGGGAGACGGCGGCGAGGGCGTTGGAGCCGGAGATCCAGTCCGGGACGGTCAGGTGATAGGCGGCGGTGGTGCCGTCCGCGTAGGTGATGGAGCCGTAGGGGCCTCCGGCGCGGCAGTCCTCGTACTGGCCGTTGCCGAGGGTGCATTCGGTGCCGCTGACGGAGGTGCCGTCGGGTATGACGGGGCTGGAGTAGTCGTCCTCGGCGCGCTCCGAGCTGATGGCGCCGTAGGTGGAGAAGCCGAGGAAGACCAGGGCTTTGCCGCCGGCGCCGTTCATCTGGATGGTCTGGTTGGCGGCCAGCACGTTGTCGCCGGTGGTGGAGGTGAAGGCGGGCAGGGTGAAGGTGGCGCCGTCGACGGTCACTTTTCCGCCGGGCTGCCAGCCCGCGGCCTTGAGGTCCTGCAGGGAGAGGGTGGCGCCGAAGCCGTCGGCGTCTGCGGCGGCCTTGGCCGTGTCGTCCGTGACGGCGGTGTTGTTGAAGGCGGCTTGCAGGCTGGCGTAGGTCTTGCCGGCATGCCCCAGCGCGGTGAACTGGTACTGCTGCTGGGTGGAGACGTTCCCGGCGGAGTCGACCGCGTAGACGTAGAGGGTGTGGGTGCCGGGGCCGGTGGGGGTGACGGAGACGGTGGCGCTGTTGGCGGTCGCGGTGGCGGTCTCGGAGGCCGGGGTGTTGGACGTGGGCGGGCTGGCGTCCATGTTGTAGAGGAACTTGGTGGCGCTGTTGGTGGTCAGGGTGAACTTGCCGGGCGTGCCCGCCGCTGTGATGCCCGCTGCGTCCTCCGGGTAGAGGCCGTCCGCGTCGTCGACGGTCGGGGGGGCCGGTGCGGTGAGGTCCACGGTGAAGTGGCAGGTGGAGGACGGGTCGCTGGTGTCCTTGCCGTCGCCGGCCGTGACGTTCCAGCTGACCACGTCACCGGACTTCAGACCGCTCATGAAGGTGGCGGGCAGCTGCTTGGGCGCGTTCTGGCCGCTGGCGACGGTGGCGCTGGCGGTGGTTGTGGCGGCGGCGCTGTTGACCCAGTACTTGTAGGTGGCGGCCAGCGCGTCCTTGTCGCCGTCGCTGACGACTGCGTTGAGGGTGGGAGGAGTGGTGACCAGGGTCTTGCCGATGACGGGGTACGGCGTCGCCGTGCCGCAGCCGGCCGAGTGGGTGCCGAACTTCGCGGCCAGAGTGGTGGGCTTGGCGGGAATGTGGTTGTACTCGATGGACATGGAAGGGTTGTTGGCGAACCGCTTGAAGTAGTTGCCGTCGCTGCTGCTTTCCTGGCTGTTGACCAGGGCGAAGGTCCAGCTCGCGTCCTTCGCTGCTGCCTTCGTGGCGATGGCGGAAGTGACCGAGAAACCGCCGGAGGGCTGGCTGGTGCAGGCCGGCCCGAAGCTCTTGGTCGCCAACAGGCTGACGAGGGCCGGCTTGTTGCTCCAGGTGGTGCCGGAGCCGATGGCCCCGGTGAGGTAGAGCTTGGCGTCGGAGGTCAGGCTGCAGCTGGCCGAGTAGTTCTCCTTGGCGTCGACGGTGGCGGCCACGATGTGGGTGCCCCAGACGGCGGAGGGGATGCCGAGCTGGAAGTAGGAGCGCTCGTCGCCGATGCAGCCCGACCAGCTGTTGTAGCCGACGCCGGGGTCGCCGTACTGGGTGGAGTCGTAGTTCTTTGCCGAGGGGCAGCCCTGCTGGGTCTCCGCGTAGTGCTGCTTGCTGCCCGTTGCGTAGTGCGGGTTCCAGGTGGGGTCGATGTAGACCGGGTAGCGAGTGCCGGAACCCCTCAGTAGGTTCGGGTCAGGAGTGAGGGAGAGTTCGGCCCCGCTGACGTCGTCGGTGACGTGGGCGACCTGCGCGCCGATTCCCGGGACGGGCGCGGCCGTGTCAGCCGCTGCCGTGTCGGTCGCGGATGCTGCCGCGGTGCGAAGTCGGGCGGACTCGCCGGACGAGGAGTCCCACATCATGGGTTGCGGCGCGCTGAACATCACCTGGCCCGACGGCGTGATGGCCTGGAGGTTGTCGTGACCGTCGTCGGAGACCGCCACGCCCGTTGCGTGGGTGGTCAGCTTCAGGGTGGCCAGCGCCGGACTTCTGGCCGCGTCGGCGTTCTTGACGACGATCAGTTCGGAGAAGCCGCCGAGCGTGTTGGCGGTCAGCTGCAGGTCCACGTCTTCGAGGACGTCGGCGTACGTGATCGTGGCGCCTGAGACAGTCGGTTTCGGCAGGGGCTGAGGCCAGGTGAAGGCGAGCTGAGCCTGTCCGCTCGTCATGGACACCAGGGGCGTGGTCCCGCCCCCGGAGAAGACGAGCGGTTCGGAGGCTGCTGCAGGGCTGAAACTGCCGTCGGCGTTTTGCTGGAGGGTGGCGTCGACCGGCACCCATGAGGCGTTCTTGCGGACGCGTTCGGGCAGCAGCGTGGTGGTCCACGTGAGCGTGCCGGACGGATTCGCCTGCACGGTGGCGGTCTCGGTCGTCAGAGCGTCGATCTGGACGGGGTTGCCCGTCAGTGCAGCCTGGCTCTGCCCTTCGGCCAGAGCCGTCTCCTGCGCCTTGGTCATTCCTGACTCGTCTGCGGGCCGGGTGGTGCCCAGAGGCCCTTGCGGGCGGCTCTCGGGCAGCGAGGGCGCCGGGATGGAGACGGGCATGGTGCCGTGGTTGTCGGCGGCGGCAGGCGCGGCGGTCACGACGGACAGCGACATCAGTACGGCGACGGCCGTGAGGAGAAACCGGCCCGCTATTCGTGGCTTTTTCCCGGATCGGCTTCTCATGTGATGCGGGGTGTGAATTTCGGACATCGGCCCCCCAAATTGCGTCTCAATATGAAGCGGTTGATAAGCGCGAGGAGGCTACCTGTCATTTCGGCAAGGGGACAACAGGTGGCTGAAATAAGACGTGCGTGGAGGGTGCTCTAAAGGTGCGTGGTGTGTGCAACTTCGGTCGTGTGCTCACCTGTTGGGGAGCTGTTGACCGGTCAGGCCTTGTTTGCGGTGACATCGTGACCCCGCCTGGCGTTTCTTGGGGTGCGCGAGGGTGATTCATGGGAATTTCTATGCCTGATCATTACCGTGGACGTCCTGTGGAATTGAACCGACCCCTGATCAGATATCCCGTCGGCAGTCACGCTGAATTGGGGGGTCCGTGGTGCGACGTAATGCGCTGTGGCGGATTTACGGGAAGACCATGCGGTTACGCCGCGCATCAGCTCTCTGGATCACCGCGGTAGCCGCGTTGGGGCTGCTGGCGGGATTCCTCTCGCCGCAGGCCGCTCGTGCCGACGCGAACAGAACGGACTATCTCGTGACGGCCGGGAAGACCCCTTCGGTCCCCGTCACCGCGGTCAAGGGCAAGCCCGTCAAGGCGCCGTCCATGGGCTCCTGGAGCGCCGCCAAGGCACGCGACACCTGGCCCGCAGCCGCCGCAGCCGATGCGGCCGTACCCGCCAAGGACGCCACTCACGCCGCGAAACTGCCGGTCACCGTCGCCCCCGCACGGGCCGGACACCGCGCAAGTACCGGAACCAAGGTCCACCTGCAGCTGCCCGGTCAGGGCGCCGCACAGGATCTCGGACTGCACGGCGTGGTGTTCGCCGCCCAGTCCGACACCCTCACGACAGCCGCAACCGCACGGATCGGCCTGGACTACTCCGCCTTCCAGGACGCCTACGGCGGAGACTGGGCCGGCCGGCTCCACCTGGTGCAGCTCCCGGCCTGCGCCCTCACCACGCCGGCAAAGGCGGCCTGCCGCACGCAGACCCCGCTGCCCTCCACCAACAACGCTCGGAGCAGGACCGTCTCCGCGGACGTCACCCTGCCGGCCGCAGACGCGACGGCTGCCCGGCAAGCCCCGGCCTCTACGGCCGTGGTGCTCGCCGCCGTGGCGGGAACCGCCGGCGGCGGCGGCTCCTACGCCGCCACCTCCCTCTCCCCGTCCGGCCAGTGGTCCGCAGGCGGCTCCAGCGGCGCGTTCTCCTACTCGTACCCGATCTCCGTGCCGGACGTCCCCGGCAGCCTCGTCCCCAGCGTGAGCCTCGGTTACAGCTCGCAGAGCGTGGACGGACGCACCTCCTCGACCAACGCACAGTCCTCGTGGATCGGCGACGGCTGGGACTACTCGCCCGGATTCGTCGAGCGCAGCTACGCCTCCTGCTCCGACGACACGGCGAACGGCACCCCCAAGACCTCCGACGAGTGCTGGTCGGACAGCGTCGACTCCCTCACCCTGTCCCTCAACGGATCGTCCAACACGCTCGTCCACGACGACACGACGAACACCTGGCACCCACAGGGCGACAGCGGCGAGAAGATCGAGATCAAGACCGACACGGTCAACGGCGACAACGACAACGAGTACTTCACCGTCACCACGGCCGACAACACGAAGTACTACTTCGGCCTGAACCGGCTGCCCGGCTGGGCGACCGGCAACGCCACCACCAACTCGGTGTTCACCGCACCGGTCTACGGCAACGACACCGGCGAACCGTGCCACGCCGCCACCTTCGCGGACTCCTGGTGCCAGCAGGCGTACCGGTGGAGCCTCGACTACGTCGTCGACCCCCACGGCAACGCCATCAGCTACTGGTACACGCCGGAAACCAACTACTACGGCCGCGACAACGCCACCACCGCCACGCCCTACACCCGCAGCGGCTACCTCTCCGAGATCCACTACGGCCAGCGTGCGGGGAAGGTCTACGACACCACCGCCCCGGCAGCGGCCCAGGTCTTCTTCGACACCTCCGAGCGCTGTCTGCCCGACAGCGGTTTCGACTGTGCCGCATCGAAGATGACGGCGGCCAACGCCGCCCGCTGGCCCGACGTCCCCGTCGACCAGACCTGCGCCGCGACCGGCACCTGCGCCAACCACGGACCGGCGTTCTACACCACCAAGCGTCTCACCGGCATACGCACCCAGGTCCTCGTGGGCACCGGCTACCAGCCGGTCGACACCTGGTCCCTGACCCAGACCTTCCCGTCCACCGGAGACACCACCACCCCGTCGCTGTGGCTGTCGTCCATCACCCGCACCGGCCAGGACGGCGGCACCCTGGCGCTTCCACCGCTGCAGTTCGCCGGGCAGGCCCTGGCCAACCGGGTCGACGGCCTGGACGGATACCAGCCCATCACCCGTTACCGGATGACGACGATCACCACCGAGTCCGCGGAGGTGATCACCGTCAACTACTCCGCCGCGCAGTGCCACCGCGCGGGCACCACGGTCCTGCCGTCCAGCCAGGACAGCAACACCTACCGCTGCTACCCGTCCTACTGGACACCACCGGGCCAAACAGCCCCGCAACTGGACTGGTTCAACAAATTCGTCGTCAACTCCGTCACGGCGCAGGACCCCACCACGCACGCCCTGCCGGTGCAGACCTCCTACACCTACCTCGGCGACCCGGCCTGGCACTTCAACGACGACCCGCTCACCCAGAGCAAATACCGCACCTGGAACCAGTGGCGCGGCTACGGCCGCGTCGAGACCCGCACCGGTACGGCTCCCGAGAAGATCACCCTCTCGAGACAGACGTACTTCCGCGGCATGGACGGCGACAAGACTGCCGACGGCAAGCGCAGTGTGCCCCTCGACGACAGCGCGGGCGACGATCCGCAGAAGGACTCCGACTGGTTGGCCGGCACCGTCTTCGAGACGGAGACCTTCAACGGCGACGGCGGCGCTCTCATCTCCGACGAGATCACCGACCCGTGGGCCTCGCCCCCCACCGCAACCCAAGCCCGCACCAAAGCCGGCCTGGACGACCTCGTCGCCCGCCGCACCAACATCCAGCGCACCCGTGCCACCGCCACCAAGGCGAACGGAAAACCGCGCACCACCGAGACCGACTACGACATCGACGACGCGACCGGTCTGCCGCGGTACGTCGACGACCTGGGTGACATCTCCACCACCGACGACGACAAGTGCACCCGCACCTGGTACGCCAAGGACACGGCCGGGAACACGCTGCCGATCCCTCGCCGCATCCAGGCGGTCGCCGCCTCCTGCACCGCCGCCCCGGTCTACCCCGGCGACCTGATCAGCGACGACCTGACGTTCTTCGACAACTCCACGGACAACAACGCCACGCCCACCGAGGGCAACGTGACCATGGTGCAGAAGGCCGATTCGGTCTCCGCCGACGGCACCGCGCACTACATCACGGCCCTGAAGAACACCTACGACTCCTACGGCCGCGAACTCACCGAGACCGACGCCGACGGTCGCACCACCACCACCGCGTACACACCCGCCACCGGCGCATCGCCGACCTCGGTCAAGGTGACCCGACCGAAGGTCACCGGACAGACCGCCGGCTTCGCCACCACGACCACCCTCGACCCCGCCCGCGGTCTGGAGCTGAAGACCACCGACGCCGCCAGCTACTCCACCACCAGCGCCTACGACGCGCTGGGCCGGCTGACCAAGGTGTGGGAGCCGGGCTTCCCCACCGACGACAACCCCAACACCAAATTCAGCTACAACCTCAGCCCCGACCCCAAGGTCCCGTCGACGGTCACCACCCAGACCCTCACCGACAACAACACCTACATCACCTCCATCGACCTGTACGACGCCATGCTGCGCTCGCGAGAGCGGCAGACGGCCACCGTCGACGGCGGCCGTGTCATCACGGACACCGTCTACGACAGTCATGGCTGGGCGGTCAGCGCCTCCGACGCCTACTACAACAGCGGTGCGCCGTCGGCCACCCTGGTCGACGCGGCCGACAACCAGACCCCGTCCCAGACCGCGACCGTCTACGACGGCGCGGGACGCGTGACAGCCTCAATCGCCTACCACTTCGCGTCCGAGACCTGGCGCACCACCACCGCCTACCCCGGCGCCGACCGCGTCGATGTCACCCCGAGCGCCGTGGGCGCCGACCCCGGCGCCACCCCGACCTCCACGTACACCGACGCCCGCGGCCAGACGGTCCAACTGCTGCGCTATCACGGCAGCACTCCCACCGGCGCCGCGGACACCGCCGCCTACGCCTACGACGCCGCCGGACACCAGACCGGCCTGGACGACGGCCAGGGCCACACCTGGAGCAGCACCTACGACCTGCTGGGACGCCGCACCTCCCAGAGCGACCCCGACACCGGCCAGTCCAGTTCCACGTACGACAACGCCGGCCAGCTGCTCACCACCACCGACAGCCGTACCAAGACCATCAGCTACACCTACGACGAGATGGGCCGTAAGACCGCCGAGTACGACACCACCGGCGGCGCAGCCCAGTCGGCCGCCAACCAGTTGGCCGTCTGGACGTACGACACCCTGAAGAAGGGCAAGCCCACCGCGTCCACCCGGTACGTCGGAGGATCGTCCGGCAGCGCCTACACCAGCAAGGTCCTCGGATACGACAGCCACGGCTGGGTCCAGGCCACCCAACTGGTCATCCCGGCCGCCGAAGGCAGCCTCGCCGGCACCTACCTCCACCAGAACACGTACAACCTCACGGGCACCCTGAAAAGCTACGGCGACCAGGATCCCGCCGCCGTCAAACTCCCGTCGGAGACCGTCTCCTACACCTACGACGCCTTCGACCGCCCCATCGGAGTGGGCAGCGGCACCAACGGCTGGGCCTACGTCAGCGGTCTGACCTACACCGCGTTCGACGAGCCGAAGCAGTTCACCTACGGCACCTCGGGCAACTTCGTCCAGCAGACCCTCAGCTACGACGACCAGACCCACCGCCTGACCGGCTCCACCACCGTCAACAAGTCCGGCGCCGCCATCGCCGACAGAACCACCTACACCTACCAGCCGTCCGGCAACGTCACCAAGATCAGCGATCAGCTCGAGACCGGCACCACCGACACCCAGTGCTTCACCTACGACTGGGCCCAGCGCCTCGACGCAGCCTGGAGCGCCACCGACAGCTGCGCGGCCACCCCGACCTCCCTCAGCTCCTCCACCGTGGGCGGCCCCTCGCCGTACTGGCAGTCCTGGACCTACGACGCCACCGGCGCCCGCCAGACCCAGATCGACCACAACCCCAGCGGCGACACCTCCCACGACAAAACCACCACCTACACCCCCGTAACCAAGGGCAACGGCCCGGCCCACGCCGTCACCAAGGTGGCGAGCGTGACGCCAGGCGACAGCACAGCCGACACCACGACCGCCTACACCTACGACGAAGCCGGCAACGTCAAGACCCGCACCAACCGCGCAGGCACCGACACCCTCACCTACAACGACGAGGACCAGCTCGCCGAACTCGCCTCGACCGGAACCAGCGGCGACACCACCTACCTCTACGACGCCGACGGCGGCCTCCTGCTGCGCCGCAGCCCCGACGCCACCACCCTCTACACCGGCGACGAAGAGATCACGCTGAAGAAGGGCGCCACCACCGCCGACGGCACCCGCTACATCAGCCTCGCCGGCGAGACCGTGGCCACCCACACCTCCGACGGCCACTTCACCTACCTGATTCCCGACCGCCAGGGCACCGGCACCCTCGCCATCGACTCCCAGACCCAGCAGGTCACCCGCCGCCAGTACAAACCCTTCGGCGAAATCCGCAACCAGTCCGCCACCTGGACCGCAGGACAACGCGGGTACGTCGGTGGCACGGAGGACGGCAACACCGGCCTGACCAACCTGGGCGCCCGCGAGTACGACCCCACCACCGGTCGCTTCCTCGCCCCAGACCCTGTTCTGGACCCTGGCGCACCGCAGTCCTGGAACGCCTACGACTACGCCGACGACACCCCCGTCACCACCTCCGACCCCGCCGGCACCTGCGCGGACATCGACTGCCCGACCCGCAACTGCCCCAGCTGCCTCAACTACACGCCCGGCCACCAGCCCAGCTCCCAGGTGCTCCACGACTACGCAGGATCGGGAAGCACCCCCAGCAACAACCAGGCCGCAGCCCAGCGCGAAAAGGCCAGCGTCACCAACGCCACCGCCAACGCACAGGCCGAACAACGCGCGCTGGAAAGGCAAAAGGCGACAGCGGACGCCGCGGCCGCCGCGGCCAAGAAACAAGCCTCGGGCCTCAGACACCGCCTGCTCAGCCTCGTCGCGGACGTCATCGGCCTGACCGACGCCTACAACTGCTTCACCAAGGGCGACGTCATGGGCTGCATCAACACCGCCCTGACCGCCGTCCCCTGGGGCAAGGTCTTCAAAGCCATCAAGGTAGGAGTCGAAGCCTTCAAGGTCTGGCGTTCACTCGACCGCGCCTACACCGCGGTCAAGGACGCCGAAGAAGCCGCCAAGGTCGCCGAGGACGCCGTCGAAGCCGAACGCTTCCTCGTCGAAGCGGAAAAGACGGAGAGCGCGGGCGCGGAAGCGGCCCAGTGCGTCACGCACAGCTTCACACCCGGAACAGCAGTACGCCTCGCCGACGGTTCGTCGAAGCCGATCGGCCAGGTGGAGACCGGCGACGAGGTCCTGGCGACGGACCCGCAGACGGGGGTCACCGCCCCCGAAAAGGTCCAGAACGTCATCGTCACCACCACGGACCACGACTTCACCACCCTCACCCTCGACACCCACCCCACCACCGGCCCCGCAACCAGCACCACACCCACCGAGACCAGCGCCCAGGCCCTCACCACCACCTGGCACCACCCCTTCTGGGACGCCACCCACCACCGCTGGACCGACGCCCACGCCCTCACCCCCGGCACCCACCTCCGCACCACCGACGGCACCACCGTCGTCGTCCGCACCGTCCGCAATTTCCACCAGCAGCAGACCACCTACGACCTCACCGTCAACAACCTGCACACGTACTATGTGCTGGCGGGCAATACCCCGCTGCTGGTCCATAACTGCCCGACGGGCGGGGCCGCGGATCTTCCGGACTTCGACCCCAGCGGCATCCCCCGGCACCAACCCGGTGCGGCGGCCAGTCGATCAGGCGAAGCCTCGGCCGAGGCTGAGGCCACGGCTGAAGAGGGCGCAGAACGCGCAGAGTTCAAGACCGGTGTAGTCGAAGAATCGTCTAGCCTTGCGCAGAACGTTGGTGATCACATAGGGGGTGGCGTGCAGGCGGGAGACTCGGTCAGCGCCGTTGCCGTGGCAGTAACCCTCGGTTACGACGCGCTCAAGAAGGGACTGGCGCGCAGAGCACGAAGGGCGGCGGAGGGCGGTCGATGAACGAGGTCAGGGCGGGTGCCACGAAAATCGTCGAGCAGTACGGCCGAGACGGATGCCTTTCTTCAGAGAGCCTCGCTTCGGCGGAGTTCGGTGTCTGGGACCGGCTGACTCCGGGCGTGCTCATCATCATGGCTGTTGGTCTTGCCACGGTTGAGGATCCGGCGTTCGCCGAGCGGATCGTGGAATCGGGCGACACGACGCTGGCGCGGCTGATCTCGGGAGACTTCCGTGCGCTCGAGCTCGGCACGGAGGATGTGGCCATGAGCTGGGAAGAGGCGGTGGCCTGGCTCTGGGAGTACGCCCGGCGCTCCGATGCCTCGCCGAACCCGCTCGGTGTTCTGCTGTCGCAGGCAGAAGACCTTTGGTTCGAGGGGCTCGACTCTGGAGATATGACGCGACCTCAGGTCAGGGACGGCGAGTTTGGGCCCTGGGACGCCTCGGAGGTGCCTTCTAGGGCAGAGCGGCTGGACTACGGCGTGTTGAGGGTGCCACGGTTGGACGGTGCGCGCATTCACCCGCTGAGGGCCGACGGGCGTACCGTCGGGGTGATTGTCTCCCTTGGTGGTCACGCCTTCAGCCTCCAGGCGTTCAGGGTTCCGTTGGGCCCCGTCTGGGGCAAGGTCCGCCCGAAGATCATCCAGGGGGTCCTGGATCAGGGCGGTACGGCGGAGGGAGCCGTCAGCAGTCTTGGATCCGAGGTTCGTGCGCGGATTCCTGTAGTGAAGGACGGGCAGCGGGTACTTCAGCCGACGCGGATCGTCGGGTGCGACGGGCCCGGATGGTTGCTGCGCGGGGGTTACGGCGGACCGGAGGCACTGACGGACATGGTTGATCCGCGGGCCCATCACCTCTTCACCCAGACGGTGGTCGACCTGTCGGCGGCGATTGAAGGCCTCGCGGACGCGACCCAGGAGATCACCAACCTGGAGATTTGCTGGCCGACCGCAGAATGAGACGAATGGGTCAGTGATTTCTAGAGGGCGTCTGAAAAGCCCTTCAGCGGGCTGACCTTGCGAGGCGACGGACGTCATAGGCCTGACCGACGTCTACAACTGCTTCACCAAGGGCGACGTCATGGGCTGCATCAACACCGCCCTGACCGCCGTCCCCTGGGGCAAGGTCTTCAAAGCCATCAAGGTAGGCGTCGAAGCCTTCAAGGTCTGGCGTTCACTCGACCGCGCCTACACCGCGGTCAAGGACGCCGAAGAAGCTGCCAAGGTCGCCGAGGATGCGGTCGAAGCTGAACGCTTCCTCGTCGAAGCGGAAAAGACGGAGAGCGCGGGCGCGGAAGCGGCCGGGTGCGTCACGCACAGCTTCACACCCGGAACAGCAGTACGCCTCGCCGACGGTTCGTCGAAGCCGATCGGCCAGGTGGAGACCGGCGACGAGGTCCTGGCGACGGACCCGCAGACGGGGGTCAGCGCCCCCGAGAAGGTCCAGAACGTCATCGTCACCACTACGGACCGTGACTTCACCACCCTCACCCTCGACGCACATCACACCGCTGGCTCCGCAACCAGCAGCCAGCCCACCGAGACCAGCGCCCAGGCCCTCACCACCACCTGGCACCACCCCTTCTGGGACGCCACCCACCACCGCTGGACCGACGCCCACCTCCGCACCACCGACGGCACCATCGCCGTCGTCCGCACCGTCCGCAATTTCCACCAGCAGCAGACCACCTACGACCTCACCGTCAACAACCTGCACACGTACTATGTGCTGGCGGGGGCCGCGCCAGTACTCGTGCACAACGTCAACGAAGATTCGCTCTGCAATGTGACTCTTGGGTCGGCAATAAAGGGCCGGAAAGCAGAAGGAGTGACCGCTGAACGCGGTGACACTGCCCTGGCTCACGAGCAGCGGATGATGAACGAATTTGGTGACCGAAACGGCTGCGCTTCATGCGGGGCAGCCGAATCGGGATACAAAGACGGTCACTGGACTGGTGACCACAATCCACCGAATAAGCTCGCGCCCAACGGTCCGTGGACGCTGTATCCGCACTGCAAGGCATGTTCCAAACAGCAGGGAGGGATCGTGCGCACGCTACTCAAGGAGTACTATGACTTCCCGGTGTGGAAACCGTGACTGTAGGTGGATTTAATGATGCTCTTCGCCTCATGCACGACAAGATTTGCCCACGGTCTGGTTGTTGCTGCCGCGCCTGGGAGTGTCGACAATCATGCAGGCTGGGACGCGGCTGCTGATGTAGTGCACGGTGGTCCGGACTCCTTGTTCATCGCGGTGCAGCAAGCCGCCAGCGGTCCGGCGTCAGTCCAATGTGTGCAGGGTCCTTACCAGCCGAGTGGAAAGGTCCTTGTGTACTCAGGGAGTCTGACTCTCCCCGAGGCGTCCCTCGAAATTTCGGATCCGAATGAATCGGTGAGACTGCTGATTCCCGTTCCGAATGTAGATAATCGGGTCGACATCTACGGAGACGGAACCGATGAGCCTGATGAGGTAATCATCGTTCTGACGGGCGATGAGTCGTGGTGATCCACAACCTCTGACGGAGGGGATCTGTCCGGAAAGTCGGACGGTGTGATAAGTTCTCATCTCTGCGTGACGCCTTTCGTCTTGGCATAGCGGTGAATCGCCCCCTCTCGGAGCGCAAGAAGCCCCGCCGGATTCGTTCCGGCGAGGCTTCTTGGGCGTCTGACGGCAACGGTGACGGCAACGTCAGCGGACGACGGCTGCTGCGGGCGGGTCGTCAGTGGCTCTGACGTCGTTCACCGGCTCCGGCATGTTGGCTTCCGCTGGCCCCAGTCGACGGGTCGCACGGACGCATTGAGGGGTGGTGACGGGACAAAGTGGCTCCACCCCGGTTCTTGCGGTGAGACGGTTCCCGTGATCTCCGGCAGTGGCGGTGCGGTGGATGTCTTTATCCAAACAGGAGTTGTTCGACCGGATCCGGCGGGACAGCTGGCAGCAGCAGATGTCAATCCGGGCCCTGTCGCGGAAATACGGGGTCCACCGCCGACTCGTGCGCGAGGCGCTGGCCTCGCCGGTGCCCACCCCGAGACGTCGGCCGGTACGGACGTCGCCACGGATGGAGCCGTACAAGAAGACGGTCGGTGCCTGGCTGCGGGCGGATCTTGATGCTCCGCGCAAGCAGCGGCACACCGTGCGGCGGATCGTCGCGCGGATCGAGGAGGAGTTCGGCGAGGCGGTCCCGTATCCGACGGTGCGGGACTTCGTCGCCGCGCGGCGCAAGGAGATCGCGGCCCAGGTGGGGGCGCCGGTGGAGGCGTTCGTGACCCGGCACAATGCGCTCGGTGCGGACGCCGAGGTCGATTTCGGAGACGTCTATGTGGACCTGGCCGGCCAGCGGACCCGCTGTTACCTGTTCGCCTTCCGGCTGGCCTATTCGGGCAAGGCCGTTCACCGCATCTCGCGGTCGTGCGGTCAGCAGGCGTTCTTCGAAGGGCACGTGCACGCGCTGAACATGCTGGGCGGGGTGCCGGCCGGGCAGGTCCGTTACGACAACCTCACTCCGGCCGTGACGAAAGTGCTCTTCCGCAGCCGCTCGCGGGAGGAGAACCCTCGCTGGACGAACTTCCACGAGTACTACGGATTCACTCCGTTCTACTGCGAGCCGGGACTGCGCGGCGCCCACGAGAAAGGTGGGGTCGAAGGCCAGGTCGGCTACTTCCGCCGCAACTACCTCACCCCGGTGCCGCAGGTCGACAGCCTGGACGAACTCAACGCCCGGTTCGCAGAGTTCGAGGCCAGGGAGGACGAACGGCGGATCGGGGCGAGAATACGCACGATTGCACAGGACTTCACCCGCGAGGCCGGACATCTGCTGCCGCTGCCGGACGACCCGTTCACCACTGGGATCACGCTCACACCCCGCGTCGACCGCTACGGGGCGATCACGGTGAAGATGTGCCGGTACTCGGTCCCGGTCCGCTACATCGACCGCAAGGTCACCGTCACACTCACTTGCGACGAACTCGTCGTCTATGACGGGCGGCGGGAAATCGCCCGCCACCCCCGGCTGGCCGCCCGCGGCGCCGAGCGCCTCGTGCTGGACCACTACCTGGAGGCCTTGCTGACCAAACCCGGCGCCCTGGAACGCTCCGAGGCGCTGCACCAGGCCCGAGCCGAAGGCGCGTTCACCGCAGTCCATGAGGCGTTCTGGGCCGCGGCGAAGAAGGCCCTCGGCGAAGTTGAGGGCACGAAAGCCCTGGTGAAGGTGCTGTTGCTGCACCGCCACCAGCAGCACGCTGACGTCGTGGCCGGGATCCGCGCGGCCCTGGCGACCGGCACTTTCCACGAGGATGTCATCGCGCTAGAGGCCCGCAAGGTCGCCCAGACCGCCGGACGCGCACCGCCAGCCGGTCTGTTCCCGCACCGCCGAGCCTTGATCCTGCCCCGATCACACCTCTGACCGCGCGCCGCCTTGCCCGGGCCCTGCCCGAAGACCAGCGGCCCCTGCCCCGCCTGGAGCAGTGGGACGAACTGCTGCCCCTCCGCCGGAAGGAAACGACATGACCACGGCCCACCACGCACTGACTTCGCAGGCGTCCGATGCGGCGATCGACACCGCCTGCCGCATGCTGCGGCTGCCCACCATGCGGGCCCAGGCCGCCGACACCATCGCCCGCGCCGAACGCGAGTGCCTGTCCTATGCCGGCTTCCTCGCCGAACTGCTGATGGCCGAGTGCGAGGACCGCGACCGCCGCCGAGCGGAACGCCGCATCCGGGCGGCCCGCTTTCCCCGCGAGAAGTCCTTGCGCGAGTTCGACTACACCGCCAATCCCAACGTCGACCCGGCTGTGATCAACAATCTTGCCACCTGCGAATGGATCGCCAAGGGCTACCCGCTGGGTCTGATCGGGGACTCCGGGACCGGCAAGTCCCACCTGTTGATCGCACTGGGCATCGCAGCCGCCATGGCCGGCTACCGCGTCCGCTACACCACCGCTGCGGCCTTGGTGAACGAGCTGGTCGAAGCAGCCGACGACAAACAGCTGGGCAAGACCATCGCCCGCTACGGGCGCGTCGATCTGCTCGAAATCGACGAACTCGGCTACCTCGAACTGGACCGCCGCGGCGCCGAAATGCTCTTCCAGGTTCTTACTGAGCGTGAGGAGAAGAACAGTATCGCGATCGCTTCCAACGAAGCTTTCACCGGCTGGAGCCGCACCTTCACCGACCCGCGGCTCTGCGCGGCAATCGTGGACCGGCTCACCTTCAACGCGACCATCATCGAGACCGGCACCGAGTCCTACCGCCTGGCCAAGTCCAAGGCCCAAGCCCAGAAGACCCGCACGAAGTGACGGGCCGCCGCACCAGTCGTGCGGCGGCCGACGACATGGCACAGACGCCTACAGAACAATCTCCAAGGTCACCGACTTGGACGCGAAGCCGTTGCGCTCATAGAAACGGACGGCCTCGGTGTTGCTCGAGTACGCCGTCACCTCCGCCAGTTCCGCACCCTTGTCCTTCGCCCAGGCCATGAACTGACCAATCAGGCGTCCGCCGATCTGTTCCCGGCGATAAGCGGGCTGCACATACATGCTCACCAGCGACGCGACCCTGACCGGCTTCATCGCCGACCCTTCGGCCACCACACCGGTGAGATGGCCGACAACCTCGCCGTCCCGGTCGGCAACAAGCAGCAGCCGGTCCGGATCGTCGATACCGGAGGTGAAACGCTGCCGTCCGTACTCACGCGGCCAGTCGACGTTGACGCTCGGATCACGGGTCCCCGCGTCCTCGGCGAACAGGGCACCACTGCACGCCACAAGACCCTCGACGTCTGCATGCTCCGCCTTGCGGACAACCACCTGCCGTTGATCACTCATGGGTCGCGACACTATCGGCTGCCACTGACACCGCTTCCTGACACCTCAAACGGTCCCAGCGCAAGCCAACCCTCGGGGCCGCTTCAAGGCGTCCGGGCGACACAGGATCTTCGTCAACTGGGGTCAGCGGAAGCCAACATGCCGGAGCCACTGAGCGACGTCAGAGCCATCGTCAGGGTCGTCGTCCTGGGCAGCGAGGGCGTCGATGGCTTGACGTTGGAGGCGGAGTCGGACGTGGGCGTAGACGTCGGTGGCGACGCCGATGTGGGCGTGCCCCAACAGCTCGTCCTGCCCGTCTTCCTCGTCCTCCAGGCCCTCCCCGGTGTCGAGATCGTCGTCGGCAGGTGCGGGCAGGCGTGCGCCGCGGCTCGCCGCGATGCGGTGCACGTTGCCGAGGGCTTCAGCCAACTCGACTGCCAGAAGATGAAGTTCGCCTGGAGTCCATTGCCGATTGTCCAGGACCTGTGTGGCCTCATGGAAGAGTTCCCCGGCCAGGGCGAGCTGGGTTGCCTCCGTGTTGTCGGCGAGCCGGGACAGGTATCCGGTCCCGTCGCCTGCGAGGTAACACGGCTTGCCCTCGGGCCCGGCCCACGGCAGCAGGCGAAGCTGTCCGGTCCCGCTCGTCACGCGGTGGCCTCCACTCCGTCGAACAGCCGGGGACCGACGTCGATGCCGCGCGCTGTCAGCCGGAGCATGCGACGCCGAGCCTGCTGCCTCTGCTCCTTCCGCCGCTCGTGCGCGACCAGACACAGGCGGACCGGTCCGACCTCCTCACCGCGTACTCCTCGGGTGGCCGGTACCCGAGCCGGACAGGCGGTCGACACCTCTGCGACAAAGCTGGCGGATGAGGGATCAGGTCTGCGATGGCGGCCCGGCGTGGGCCACAGCAGTTGCAACAGCGGCTCGAAGGCGTGGGCGATACAGTGCGGCACGTCGACGCTCCTTGTCAGCGTTGGCCATGCCCCCGGACCGTTCGCGCGGTCGCGGGGGTCCTGACGAGACGCCAGCCTGCCGACCGGCGATGCACCGAGGTTGCACCGAAAGGTGCAACTCCTCCCGCCGGGAATCCGCTATATCCCGACCCACTCCGCGTACTGCGCCAACGAGCCGTTGCGCGCCCTCTCCCGCCGCTTCAGTGCCAGCACGGTCTCCCGCACGGTCGGGTGGTAGCGGGTCTGCTGCGGGGCGATGCGCCGGGCCTGGTGCAGGCAGTCCAGCGCCTTGTCCGGGTGGCCCGCCCACGCGTGTGCCCGGCCGAGGTCCATCCAGTGGTGACCGGCCCGTGAACGGGTCCAGCCGCGTGGAATGCGCACGTTGGCGGCGAGTTCGATCGCGCGCCCGAAGTCGTCAGCCTCCGAGGCGATCGCCACGGTATGCACACCGACGTTCACCGGCCCCCAGGTGACACCGAAGTCGGGCAGCTCGCCTGTGGCCTGGGCAAGGGCACGGGCCTCGGCCAAGCGGGCGTCGGCGTGGTCCTGGTCCTTCATCCGGCCCGCGATGGTCGCAGCACGCAGGTGCAGCATGCCCCGCATCGCTTGAATGCCCGCCGGGCGGCGTGACCCCTGACCGTCGAGGTCCCGCAGCGCCCGGTCGACCACCCGCAGACCCACGTCGTACCGACCCGACGACAACGTGGTCTGCGCACGCAAAAAGGCGTGCATCGCAGCCAGCCCCGGCTCGTCGGCGCGCGGAGCGGTCCACGCCAGCCGGTCCAACGCGACGGTCGCCAGATCCAGGAAGCCGAGCTTCCAGACCACGGTGAACACACACCGGAACGTCTCCGCCAGACACTCATAGGCCAGCCGCTGGGCCTCTCCGGTACTGGTGTGCACGGCCTGTACCGACTCGTCGATCAGCACGGGCAGGTTGCGCACCATGTCCGTGTACTGCGCCTGACGGCGCTGCTCCAGAGCCCGTTGGACGTCCGCCCGGATCAACGCGGCCGGGCGCGGAGCCGTCGCCCACTCCAGCGCGATGTCCCAGTTCTCCAGTCCCTCACGGATCGGCTGGATCAGGGCGTCCATGCGGTCGCGCCGTAGTTCGTCGGCGTACGGCTGTCCCAACAGGTCGGATGTGGAAACACCCAGTGCGCGGGCACAGGCGGCGACAAGAGCCGGGGAAGCGGGCTTCTGCCCGCACTCGACCTTCGACAGCAGCGACTTCGACAGGTGCGCCCGCATCGCCAGCCCTTGCTGCGTCAGACCGCGCTGCTTCCGGATACGGGCGATCCGAGCGCCGGCGTGTTCCTCGATGCTCTGCGACACGGCGAACTCCGTTCTGCGGCAACACTCAGACGGTACCCCTGCCGCAAGGTCTCGGACCGGCCGAACAGTGACCACCTCGGCCGCCCGCAGGACAACGCGGGTGCGTCGGTGGCACGGAGGACGGCAACACCGGCCTGACCAACCTGGGCGCCCGCGAATACGACCCCACCACCGGGCGCTTCCTCGCCCCCGACCCTGTTCTGGACCCCGGCGCACCGCAGTCCTGGAACGCCTACGACTACGCCGACGACACCCCCGTCACCACCTCCGACCCCGCCGGCACCTGCGCGGACATCGACTGCCCGACCCGCAACTGCCCCAGCTGCCTCAACTACACGCCCGGCCACCAGCCCAGCTCCCAGGTGCTCCACGACTACGCAGGATCGGGAAGCACCCCCAGCAACAACCAGGCCGCAGCCCGGCGCGAAAAGGCCAGCGTCACCAACGCCACCGCCAACGCACAGGCCGAACAACGCGCGCTGGAAAGGCAAAAGGCGACAGCGGACGCCGCGGCCGCCGCGGCCGCCGCGGCCAAGAAACAAGCCTCGGGCCTCAGACACCGCCTGCTCAGCCTCGTCGCGGACGTCATCGGCCTCACCGACGCCTACAACTGCGTGGCCCGGCGGCGCGACGCCTGGCGTTCTTCTGTTCATCGCGCGCTCGCCCCGAAGCGGCAACCCCCTCTCCTCTATCGTGCACATGTCATGCAGCCGGTCGGTGTTCGGACCGGCCCGACTCCACGATCCGGAGGCCCCGTTGCCGATCGTCCACCTCCCGCTGTCCGTTCCGCGCTCGCCGCTCACCGTCGGCCGAAGCGGCGCGTTACGTCTTCTGTCCGTCCTGGTCGTGCTGGCCCTGGCCTGGTGCGCCGCCCTCGCCCGGCCCGCCGCCGCGGCCGTCGGCACCCTCGCCACCGACCGTGCGACCCTCGCGGCGTGGTGGGCCCCGGTCCACTTCCAGGACGTCGACACATCGGGTGAGACCGCCCTCGCCGGCCAGTCCGACTACCTGGCCGCCTACGACTTCGACGGCGATCTCAACGGCCGCAACAACTGGGAGAACACCGGCCGTTCACCGCTCGCGGCGCACGTCTACTACTCGGTGACGCAGACGCAGTCCTTCTCCTACCTGCTCTACGTCTACTTCCACCCGCGCGACTGGTCCGACGGCATCCTCGACAACTACCAGGAGGACCTCACCGAGCACGAGAACGACTCCGAGGGCGTGCTGCTCGTCGTCGCCAACGACGGCACCGCGTACGGGACTCTGAAGGCGGCCCTCACCGTGGCCCACAGCGACTTCTACTCGTACGTCCCCTCCGGCGGCGACTTCACCAGCGGCGCGGAGAGCGTCGACGGCACTCTGCCGCTGAAGAGCGACCCGCACACCGACGGGCACGCCCGCCCGTTCACCGCCCAGCAGGCCAACACCCACGCCGCATGGGCCGAGACCGCCATTTCGCAGGTGGCGAGCCAGTACAACAGCGGTGACGGCGTGCTCTACTACCCGGGCGACACCGCCGAGGTGCCCTCCGGCGCCAACGACCGCGACGTCCAGTACACCCTGACCGACGTGTTCGCCTCCGGCGGGATGTGGGACCGGCGGAACACCACCAGCCTCTTCGCCGACCCGGGCCGCTTCGCCGGCGACGACAGCTCCAACCCGTACGGAGCGGCCTGCGGCGCGGGCGGAGTGCTCGGTCCCGCCTACGGCGCCTGCGACACCGACGCCGCCAACCCGCCATGGGCCTGGGACGACCACGACGACGCGCCCGGCGCCGGCTATCTGGCCACGCACCCGGCCGATTTGGTCGCCGACTACTTCAACTGGCCGGGCGAGCCCGCCACTCCGGACACCGCCTACACCTGGAACCCGTACCTGGCGGGCTGACCCCGCGCCGGCCCCGCCTTGACCCTCGGGTTCCGATCGACGCCGCGACACCCGGCGTCCGGGTCGGCGGCGGAAGGCCTCCCGCAAGGACATGACTTGCGGGAGGCCTTCCGCCGAAGGTCCGCCACGCTCGGTGTGTCCCCGGCCGGCCGTGCGGTCGCACCGGAGCCGCCGCCGCTGCCCCTCGGGCCGCGGGGGAGGGGGCGCCGACCGGCCGGCCCGGGGCGGGAGCGGAGGTCAGTGCCGGGCCGGAGGAAAGCAGGCCCGCAGGCCCGCCGGTGCGAGTCGGCCGACGAACTCCAGGTCCACCGACGAGGCGTTCGGCGAGGTGACGGTGAAGCGCTGGGCCAGCCGGGAAGTGACCAGCGTGAGCTGGCGCAGGGTCAGTGCCGAACCCAGGCAGACCCGTGGTCCGGCGCCGAACGGGAGGTAGGCCGGACCGGGCGCCGACCGCCCGTCCAGCCAGCGGGTGGGGTCGAACTCGTCCGGTCGCTCCCACCACCGGGGATCCCGGTGGATCAGATAGGGGTTGAGCAGTACGTCGTCGCCGGGGTCGAGGGACCAGTCGCCCAGGGTGGTCGCCGTGCTCGCGGTGCGGGTCATCAGCCAGGCGGGCGGATACAGCCGGAGCGTCTCCCGCACCACGGCCTCGGCCAGCGGGAGCCGGGCCGCCGACGGCGGCGCGTCACCACCCGCCGGACCGCCGGCCCGACCCTCCGCTGAACCTCCCGCTGAACCGCCCGCCGCACCGTTCGCCTCGTCCCGGAGGTCGCCGACGAGCCGGGGCCGGCGGGCGAGTTCCCGTACGAGGGAGGTGAGCCCGGCGGCGGGCACGCCGTGGCCGCCCATGAGGATGCCGTGGAGCATCGACACCATGGCGTCGTCGGCCAGGACCGGATCGGCGTCCAGCAGAAAGCCGAGCAGGTCGCCATGGGGTGCGCAGGCGCCGGGCGCGTGGGCGTCGGGTGCGCGTCGCCGCCGGACGATTCCGTGCTGTGCGTCGGTCAGTCGCCGGACGGTGCGGAAGAAGCGGCGGTGGCGGGGCAGTGGCAGCCACCCGGGGAACTCGTAGGACGAGTCCGTGAACGGCTGGGTGGCGCGGATGGTCTCGTGGAGCAGGTCGGGGACGCCGGCGGAGTCCGTGCCGAAGCAGTACTCTGCGATCGACCGGGCGGTGAACGCCCTCATCGTGGTGAGCACGTCGACCTCGCGGCCGGCGGTCCCGGCGAGGACCGCGTCCAGGAGCTCGACGGTCCGGTGGTCGCTCGCGGCCGCCGCCGACCGGTTGAGCCCCGGCCAGGCGGCCCGGCGCGCGGTCATCCAGGAGGTGGCCCGCTCGGCGGCCTGACCGACGTCCCGCCGCTGGTCGAAGGGTGCGAGCTCGGTCACGAAGCCGTGGCCGGTGCGGGCGAGCGCCTCGTGGGCGAGTTCCGGGTCGATCACGAAGACGGTCTGCTCGTCGTAGGAGAAGACGTCGCCGTACTCGCGGTGGCAGCGACGCAGGAATCCGATCCGGTCGGCCTCGTACGCGCGGGTGTTGCCCGTCAGCAGGCGCCCGCGCGGCCCCGGCGGCCGTACGGACTTCTCGCCCCGTGCCATCCGGCCTCCTCGAAAGATCGCAGGACCCCGCGTACGGGATCCTGCGATCGGCGCATTCCACTGGTTCCGGTGGATGTGGCCCTGGCGAGAGCGGGGCTGGGTTACCGGAGATCGTAGGGCCAGTAGGGGTAGCGTCCGCTGGGGCGCTTCCTGCCTACGAGACGAGCCACCAGGCGTCGTGTCCGTTTCATGAACACCTCATTGCCATCCGGGCGAATATTTGTCCGATCGTGCCACGGCCCTTCTGCGGCAGACAATATGACGGTTCGTTAAATCCCTGCGTCGCGGCGAGTCGGCTGGACGGGTGGGGTGTCGACTGGCCCGCGCGTCCGGCCGGGGGCGAACAGGCCTGAGCGACAGACCTCCGTCGTGAGCCGGTCCGCTCCCGGCCCGCGACGGATCCCGGACCGGACGGCGTCGCCGCTCTTCGGACGGGCCGTCAGGTGACTGCGGCCCGGTCGTGGCGTCGTCCGGTCGGGGCGGCGAACTCCTCGCCGCCCCGGAAGGCCCCCGGTGCCACCCGCACCGGGGGCCTTCCGAACCTCGCGCGCCGACCGAGGGGCCGTGGGGACCCCGCGCACACGGGTGATGTGGAGTCGTATGTTCATATAAAAACGCCTCTTGCTGGCACAGTGTGCTCATGGAGACCACCGCCCCCGGTGACCACGCCCGCCCGCCGTGCCGGGGCGGGCGACGTCGTACGGCCTGGGGGCTGGCGGTCGTCGGCGCCGCGGGGATCGCCGGGGTCGTCGTCCTCGCCGTCGGCCCCGCCCCTTCCGGAGCCCACCGCCGGCCCGGCAGTCCCGGTCCCTCCGTGGCGTCGTCGCCCGGTACCCCGAGGGCCGAGACCCCGTCCCCCGGCGCCGCGGGCATCGGCGACCCGCTCATGCCGCTCGACGGCAACGGCGGCTACAAGGTGCGCCGTTACACGCTCGACTTCGACTGGCGGGCACCGCGGGCCCCGTTCGGGGCAGCCGCCACCGTCAGCGCCACCGCCACGCAGGCCCTGTCCCGCTTCGACCTGGACTTCGCCGGCAACGCGCTGCACACCGTCACCGTCGACGGGACACCCGCCGACGCGGTACGCGACGGCGACGAACTCGTCGTCACCCCGGCCCGGCCGATCCCCCGGGGCGCCGCGTTCACCGTCCGGGTCGCCTACACCGCCGATCCCACCCTCCAGCGCCACCGCTCGGACGCCATCTCGGCCTACGGCTGGGTGCCCACCCCCGACGGCACCGTGCTCTACGCGCAGCCCGACGGCGCAAAGATGATCTTCCCGGTGGACGACCACCCGAGCCTGCGGGCGCCCGTCACCTTCCACATCACCACCCCGCCGGACCTGACCGCGGTGGCCAACGGCCGGCTCGTCGAGCGCGTCCGCAGGCCCGACGGACGGATCCGGTGGACGTACGACTCCGAACAGCCGGTCGCCGCCCAGCTGGTCCAGATGGCGATCGGGAAGTTCACCCTCGTCGACCGCACCGGCCCGCGCGGTCTGCCCCTGCGGGACGCGGTCCCCCGCGACCTGGTCGCCGACACCGAGGCCTACCGCTCACTCACCCCCGAACACCTGACCTGGCTGGAGCGGTACCTCGGCCCCTACCCGTTCGGCCGCTACGGCGTCCTGGTCGGGGACACCGACCTGCCCGTGGCGCTGGAGTCGCAGTCGCTGGCCGTGCTGCCGCGGGCCGACCTGACGGGCGGCCGGGTCGACGCGGAACGCAACCTCGTGCACGAACTGACCCACCACTGGACCGGCGACAGCGTCGCCGTCCGGCGCTGGTCCGACCTGTGGCTGAGCGAGGGACACGCCCGCTACTACGAACGCCTCTACGCCGACACGCACGGCGGCGCCGACCTGGAGGACGTGATGCGGACGGCGTACGAGCGGCACGACCAGTGGCGCCACGACGACGGCGCACCCGCCGAACCCACCGAACCGTCCCTCTTCCGGCAGATCCGCTACGACGGTTCGGCGCTGGTGCTCTACGCCCTGCGGGAGGAGGTCGGCGAGGACACCTTCGGCCGGATCGAACGGTCCTGGGTGACGACGTACCGGGGCAGGGCCGCCGGGACACGCGACTTCGTCGCACTCGCCTCCGCAGTCGCGGGCCGGGATCTGAAGCCCTTTCTGACGCCGTGGCTGTACGGGGCGCACACCCCGCCCATGCCGGGGCACCCCGACTGGCACGTGGACCCGCTCAAGGAGTGAGGGCTCCGGACAAAGGCGCCACGCCGTCCGCTCTGCCGCCGACCGGGTGGCCTGTGCCGGGGTGCTGGTCCACGTCGGTGACGGTTGGCGCGACGTGGCACGCCGGACACGGAAGCGTACGAGGGGTGGCGTGGAGGACAACTCCTTTGTCCTGGTTGTGCCCTGGTTGCGACGAGCACGGTTGGAGTCCTTGCATGATGAGAAGACCTGCCGCCCCCCGTGTCCCCGGTGCGGTACGCAGGCATCGCCTGCTGATCTGCGTGACCGCGTCGACGGCGCTCGTGGTGCCCCTGCTGACCGGCCGGCTGACGGGCGGTCCGGACGACCGCCGCCTCCAGCACGAGTTCACCGACGCCGCAGCCGCCTACCACGTACCGCGCAACGTCCTCATGGGCGTGGCCTATCTCCAGTCGCGCTGGGATTCCCATCCCGGCGCGCCGAGCGTCGTCGGCGGCTACGGACCGATGCACCTGACGGACACCGAGGCACGCCCGGCCGGCGCCGCGCCCGGCACGGTGGCGGCGGGACCGCCGGGCACGGACCCGTCGGCCCCCGCGCAGGACCGTTCCGCGCCGCCCGCGGACCTGCGCCGGGCCGCCCGGCTGACCGGTGTCCCGGCGGAGAAGCTGCGTACCGACACCGCAGCCAATGTACGGGCCGGAGCGGCTCTCCTGGCGGAGACACAACGAAAACTCGGCAAATCGCTCGACGCCGACACCGGCGACTGGTGGGAGGCGGTGGCCCGCTTCCCGGGCAACGGCGACAAGGTCACGGCGGCGACGTACGCCGACGACGTGTTCACGGTGATCCGCGAGGGTGCGCACCGCACCACCGACACGGGCCAGCGCGTCACCCTCCCCGCCTCGCCCGGGGTACGCCCCCACCGGCCGGTGAGACCCCCGCGGCCGAAGGAGGTCGAGTGCCCCGCCGAGCTGGACTGTTCCTGGCTGGCCGCGCCGTACGTCCAGGTCGGCGGCGGGTACGGCAACCACGACCTGGCCGACCGGCCCCGGGACGAGAAGATCGAGTACATCGTCATCCACGACACCGAGGCGAACCTGCCGAGCATGTTCCAGACCGTGCAGGATCCGACGGAGGCGTCCTGGCACTACTCGATCCGCTCCAGGGACGGTCATGTCACCCAGCACATCAGGACCAGGGACATGGCCTGGCACTCCGGCAACCAGCTGGTCAACGCCCGCTCGATCGGCATCGAGCACGAGGGTTTCCTCACTCGGCCCGACACCTGGTACACGGAACAGATGTACCGGTCGTCGGCCCGTCTGGTGCGCTACCTGGCGAAGAAGTACGGCATCCCGCTCGACCGGCAGCACGTCTTCGGCCACGACAACGTGCCCGCGCCGACCGGCGGCAGCATCCCGAGCATGCACGACGACCCCGGCCCCTTCTGGGACTGGCGGCACTACTTCGACCTGCTCGGCGCACCGCTGCGGGCCACCGGCACCGAGCACAGCGACATGGTGACGATCCTGCCCGACTTCGCCACCCACAGGCCGTCGTTCACCGGCTGCGCCGGCGACCACGACGACCACCTGCCGTGCGTGCCGCACGGATCCAGCGCCGTCCGGCTGTACACCGAGCCGTCCGAGAGCGCACCGCTGATCCAGGACCCGGGCCGGCATCCGGACGGCGCGGACTCCACGCAGGACGTCAACGACCTGGGGTCGCGGGTCTCCGCCGGGCAGACCTTCGCGGTCGCCGAGCGCCGCGGCGACTGGACGGCGATCTGGTTCCAGGGGCACGAGGGGTGGTTCAGGAACCCGAGGAACCACCCGACGGCCGTCGGCGCGGGCGGGCGGACGGTGACGCCGCGGGAGGGCCTGGACTCGGTCCCGGTGTTCGGGCGCGCCCTGCCGGAGCCGGGCGCCTACCCGCAGGGGATGCAGGAGCCGACCCAGTCGCCGCTGCCCTACGAGTTCCTCGCGGGCCAGCGGTATGTGACCCGGTCCCGGCTGGACGGCTCCTACGTCGACCGGTCGAACTTCGTCGAGTCGCCGAGTCCGGTGGTCAAGGGCAGCGAGGAGTACTACGAGATCCAGTTCGGCCACCGGCTCGCCTACGTCCGGGCCGCCGACGTGGACGTGGTGGACGTACCGGTCGCGGCGGGGCCGGAGCCGGGACAGGGCGGACACGCCCGGCGCAGGTGAGCCGCGGGACGTCTCAGAGCTCCGAACAGCAGTGGGGCCGGGCGGGCGCCACTGCTGCTCGGAGCTCTCAGCGGGACCACGGCCGGCGGATCGCGGGCCGGGCGGCGGGGGCCGCGCCGGTGCCGGTCAGCTCCGGCGCTTGGGGGCGGAGAAGGACTGCTCGGTCCAGATCGTCTTGCCCTCGGCCGTGTATCGGGTGCCCCAGGCCTGGGCGAGCTGCGAGGCGATGAACAGGCCCCGGCCGCCCTCGTCGACCGTCCGGGCGTGGCGCAGATGGGGCGCGGCCGAGCCGGAGTCGCGCACCTCGCACGTCAGGCTGCGGTCGCTGACCAGGCGGACCTCGATCGGCGGGCTGCCGTACCGGATCGCGTTGGTGACCAGTTCGCTGACGATGAGTTCGGTGTTGAACGCCGTCTCCTGGTCGATGTGCCACCGGGCGAGCTGTGTGCGGGTGTTCCGCCGGGCCAGTGCCACCGTGGCCGGGTCCGACTCGAACTCCCAGGTGGCGACCTGTTCGGGCGGGAAGGAGCGGACCCGCGCGACGATCACCGCGGCGTCCCCCGCCCCCATCCCGGCCGGCAGGGCGTACACGATGTCGTCGCACAGGTCCTGGAGCGGCCGGTTGCGGTAGTCCGGCGACTGCCGCAGCGGACGCGAGGACTCCGCGAGGTACGAGGTCAGCAGCGGATCGCTGGCGAACACCAGGACGCTGCCGTCCGGCACCGCGAACTCCCCGGCGGCGAACGGCGAGTCCTCCTCGGAGCCCAGGGCCGGGCCGGCGGGTGTGTCGGGGATGCTGACGGTGCCGTCGGGTTCGACCAGGACCGGCGCCAGCCGGCCCGCGCCCGCCATCGTGCAGGTGCCGGTCAGCGGGTCGTGGACCGCGTAGACGCAGTCGGCGGTGAGCGGCTCGCGGCGCATGGGATCGCCCAGCTGCAGGCTCGCCCGTTCGGTCGCCAGGTGCGCGGCCGTGTCGTACAGCCGGGCCAGCAGTTCGTCGGGGGAGAGGTCGAACGTGGACAGCGAGCGCACGACGGTACGCAGCTGGCCCATGGTGGCCGCCGCGTTGAGACCCCGCCCGGAGACGCTGCCGACGACGAGCGCGGTGCGGGCGCTGGACAGCGCGATGGTGTCGTACCAGGCGCCGGGGTCGGCACCGGTGACGGACAGGTACGCGGTCTCCAGCGAGGCCTGGCTCTCCGGGCTGCGGGGCAGCAGATGGCGCTGGACCGTGGCGGCCACGGTGTGCTCCCGGGCGAAGCGGCGCGCGTTGTCGATGCACAGCGTCGTGTGGGCGGCCAGCTCGACCGCGAGCCTGCGGTCGCCCTCGTCGAAGGGCGGCGAATCCCCGGCGCGGTACAGGCTGACGAGTCCGAGGACGCTGTCGCGCAGGGTCAGGGGCACCGCGAGGAGGGTGTGGGCCTTCGAGGAGAGGATGGCCTCGGCGCGCGGGGGGTCGAAGGCCAGCCAGGGGGCGTCGGGGCGCAGCGAGACCACCCGGGCGCGCAGATCGGCCAGGCACCGGGTGAACGGGGTGGGGCCCGGCAGCCGCTGCACATCGCCCACCGGGTGGGCGATGGGAGGGCCCTCGGCCGTGCTGCGGAAGCCGGCCCGCAGCAGCGGGGTGCCCGCGGGCAGCGGGGCCAGCGGCGGCTCGTCGCCGCGGATCACCGCGTCGACCACCTCCACGATCGCCACGTCGGCGAACGCGGGAACCACGGCGTTGACGAGCTCCTCGCAGGACACGGCCGAGTCCAGGGTCCGTCCCACGGTCCTGCGGACGGCGTCCAGCACCCGGGCCCGGCCGCGCGCCCGCTCCCGTTCGGTGACGTCCACGGAGGTGACCGCCACACCGAGCACCTTTCCCTCCGGGTTCTCCAGGCGCAGCGCGGACACCTCGTAGTGCCCCTCCCGGGACGGGTCCCGCTTGAACCGGGCCCGCACGACCCGCTGGCGCACGGGGACCCCGGTGTCCAGCACCTCCTGGATGGTCCGTTCCATGTCGTCGTCCACGACGATGTCGTACGCGGACCGGAACGACCGACCGATCATGCGCTCCATCGGGACGCCCCGCATGGAGGGCGTGGCGGTGTTGATCCGCACCACCCGCAGGTCGGTGTCGAGCAGGTGGAGCCCGACGGGCGACCGGGTGAAGAGGGCGTCCAGCATCGAAACATCCCGCTCGTCGAGCTGCGGGTCCTCATCGCCGTGCGCCACCGGAACCTCCTGCGGTCCGCCGTGTCCCCGGGTCGTCCGTGCTACCAGCGTGCAGGGCGATGGATCGCGCCGCACTCGGGAGCGCGGACCCCGGTGCCGCACCGGCGACGACTCGCCGTGCGGCCGGTCACCGTCCGTGACAGTGCCCGGCTCCGCGGCTCTCCGCCCCGGGGCCTGTCCGGCGGACCGCCGGGCTCAGTGATCGGCCCGTACGGGATGCCGGCTCAGGATCGAGACCCGGTTGAACGCGTTGATGGTGATCGCGACCCAGAGCACCGCGGAGATCTGGTCGTCGGTGAGCGCCTCCCGGGCGGCGGCGTAGGCGGAGTCCTGGCCGGCGGTGTCGGCGGGGCTCGTGGTCGCCTCCGCCAGTGCGAGGGCCGCCCGCTCGGCGGGGGTGAACAGCGCGGTCTCCCGCCAGGCGGCCAGCACGCCCAGCCGCCGGGTCGTCTCGCCCGCGCGCAGGGCGGCCCTGGTGTGCACGTCGAGACAGAACGCGCAGCCGTTGATCTGCGACACCCGGAGGTTGACCAGCTCCACCAGGACGCGGTCGAGCCCCGCGTCGGCGGCCGTCGCGCGCACCGCGTCCGAGGTCTGTACCAGTGCGTGGTAGGCCTTGGGGCTCTGCTTGTCGAGGTAGATCCGCTGGGCCGGGACCCCCGGCACGGGGCTCGGCTCGGGGCTCGGCTCGGGGCTCGGCATGGGGCTGCTCAACCTGCACTCCTTCAGGGGCCGTCGCCGGCGCCCGCGCTCCGTCGTGTACGTGTGTGTACCTGGGCCGTCATCGTCCTATGATCAGGACAATTGTGGTTGAATATGAAACTATCATGACCCGGGTGGACGCCGCGGGGTGTGACCAGGTGCAAGGGGAGGACGGCATGAACCGGCTGGACGCGACGGACGGGACGAGCGCGGAGGACGGCCCGACGGGCGAAGCCGAGACGGGCCGCGTCGAGGTGCTCGCCCCGCGGGACGTGCCGCTGGGCGGCCCGCGGTCGATGACCGTACGACGCACCCTGCCGCAGCGTGGCCGGTCCCTGATCGGGGCCTGGTGCTTCGCCGACCACTACGGCCCCGACGACGTCGCCCGCACGGGCGGCATGGACGTCGCCCCGCACCCGCACACCGGCCTCCAGACGGTCAGCTGGCTCTTCGCCGGGGAGATCGAACACCGCGACAGCCTCGGCAGCCACGCACGCGTACGGCCCGGCGAGCTGAACCTCATGACCGGCGGGCACGGCATCAGCCACACCGAGGTCTCCACCCCGGACACCGAGATCCTGCACGGCGTCCAGCTCTGGGTGGCCCTGCCCGACGAGCACCGCGACACCCGGCGGGACTTCCAGCACTTCGCGCCCGAGCCGGTGGTGGTCGACGGGGCACGGATCAGCGTCTTCCTGGGCGCCCTCGCCGGGGCCGTCTCGCCGGTACGGACCTTCACGCCCCTGCTCGGCGCCGAGATCGTCCTCGAACCCCGCGCCACGCTCACCCTCGCCGTGGACCCGCGCTTCGAGCACGGCGTCCTCGTCGACCACGGGCACGTCCGGGTGGCCGGCGCCCCGCTGCGTCCCGCGGAACTGGGCTACGTGCCCACCGGCACGGACGCGCTGACCCTCGGCAACGACTCGGACGAACCGGCCCGGACGGTCCTGCTCGGCGGAACCCCGTTCGAGGAGGAGATCGTCATGTGGTGGAACTTCGTCGGCCGCAGCCACGAGGACATCGCGCGGGCGCGGGAGGACTGGATGAAGGAGCTCGGCGGTCCCCGCTTCGGTGAGGTGGTGGGCTACGACGGCGCGCCCCTGCCCGCCCCGGAACTGCCGTCGGTGCCGCTGAAGCCGCGCGCGAGGGCGCGGTGAGCTGATCGCCGGGTGCGGGGTGGGGTGCCGGTGGCGCACCCCGGTCCGGCGGCGCGCGCCGGTCAGCGGTGGGGGCTGCGGCGGGCGGCGGACAACGGCCGCTCCTCGCCGGGCCGGCCCTGCCCGCTCCGCTGGGCGCGCCAGTCCCGCGCGCTGCACCCGAACCGCTCGCGGAACCAGCGGGAGAAGGCGCTGGGCGCGGAGAACCCCAGCAGTCCGGAGATCTCCGTCAACGAGCGGCGCGGGTTCGCCACCAGGTGCTCCGCGAGCTGCGCGCGGGTCGTGTTGAGCAGGGACGAGAACGTCTCGCCCGACGCCGCCAGATGCCGGTGCACCGTGCGCCGGTCGACCCCGAGACTGCACGCGACCTGCTCGATGGAGCAGCGTCCGGTCGGCAGCAGGACCTCGATCAGATCGCGTACGCGGTCCAGCACGGTCGTGTCCCTCGATACCGCGATCGACTCGAAATACTGCCGGGCATAGGTGCGCAGCAACGGGTCCGACATGGGGTTGGGGACGTTCAGATCGTTGCCGTAGAAGATGATTCCGTTGAATTCGCGGTTGAATTCCACCGTGGTGCCGAAGATGCGCCGGTGTGTCCCGAGGTCCGCCGGCGCGGCGTGGGTGAAGCACACGGACAGCGCCTGCCAGCGGGTGCCGAGGAAGTTGCGCAGCACCTGGTGGAACGCGCCCACGGCCAGCTCGGTCGCCTGCCGGGTCGCCATCGCCTCGCCGACCTCCAGGCCCACCTTCAGGGTGGCCAGGCCGCTCGACTCGGACAGCCGGTTGTGCAGCATCTCGTTGTACATGTACTCGTGCCGGACCAGGAGCTCCACCGCGCTGCGGACGTCGGGCTCCTCACGGATGACGAGGCTGATCGGGCCGAGGTTGGAGAAGCGCCGCCGCTCGGCGAGCAGCAGGCCGAAGTCCTCGCGGCGGGCGGCCGTCGCCGAGAGTTCGAGCAGCAGGATCACGGCCGTGCCGGAGATCCACCGGTCCTGGACCGCCAGTCCGGCCGGGTCGAGGCCCGCTTGCCTCATCAGGCCCCGCGGGTCGATGCCGAGCGACTGGCTGAGTTCGACGTAGCCGCTCAGGGTCGCGTTGCGGACGAGGGGCTTCATGGGCGCACTCCAGGGCTCTGTCCCTAACTGATAAGTCAGATGTCCCGTCAAGTCAAGCGTGCCGTCACCCGGTGACCTAACGTTGCACCACCCGCAAGGGGGTTCGCCGTCCGCAATTCGGTACCCCGTCGATCGGAAATCCGACGGAGAACACCATGGCAAATTGTTCGGCCGTTGACCAGCCCTGAAAACAAGATTCGAGCAGCCCTGAAAATGCGATGGGGAATCCCTGGAGAATGTGGGCCGACGGCCTTCGGCGGACATGGTCGCGCCGGAATTCATGGGATTCCCCCCGTGGAGACGAGGAGAGACGTGCCCGCGGTTCACGGTCTCCGGCCGACCGGCAGCCGTCCCGGCTCCGGCGCGGCGGACACACCCGGTGGGAGCCACCGATGAAGAACGTGCGCGACGTGCCGCGACGACCCTGCACCGGAGCTGCCGTGTGGCGGGCCGCGGACCTCGCGGGATCCGCGGAATGGGTCCTGCGGCTGTCCCCGGCACAGGTCGACGAGCTGGAGGGGGCCGCGCGGGCGGTCCACGAGCGGGGCGTTCCGCTGCTGAAGGTCGCGGCCGGGGACTTCCCGCTGCCCACCCTGGCGGGCCCGCTGGCGCGGATCGCCGACGAGTTGGAGAACGGCCGTGGATTCGTCCTGGTCAGAGGGCTCCCGGTCGAGCGGTACAGCCTGCCGGTGGCGAGCACGGTGTTCTGGGGGCTGGGGCAGCACCTGGGGATCCCGGTGTCGCAGAACGCCGCCGGCCATATGCTCGGGCACGCCCGGGACACCGGCCGGACCCTGGCAGACCCCGCCACGCGCGGCTACCAGACGCGAGCGGAGCTGCCCTTCCACACCGACGGGTCGGATCTCCTCGCACTGCTGTGCCTGCGGGCGGGCCGCTCCGGCGGGCACACCCGTCTGGTCAGCTCCGCGGCCGTCCACAACGCCGTCCTGACCCGCCGTCCCGACCTGGTCGAGCGCCTGTACCGCACGCACTTCCTGGACCGCAGGGAGGAGCACGCCCCCGGCGAACTCCCGTACGACGCCGTGCCGCTGGCCGCCTGGTACGACGGGAAGCTCAGTACCCGCTACAACCGCTGCTACCTCGAGTCGGCGCAGCGCTTCGCCGACGTCCCCCGCCTGGAACCGGCCGACCTGGAACTGTTCGACCTGGTCGACGAGGTGGCCGCGGCACCGGAGTTCCGGCTGGACGTCGGCTTCGGGGCGGGCGATCTGCTGCTGGTCAACAACCACGCGGTGCTGCACGCCCGCACGGCGTACGAGGACTTCGCCGATCCCGCGGCGAAGCGCCATGTGCTGCGGCTGTGGCTGACCGCGCACCGGGGCCGGGCCCTCCCGCCGGGCTTCTGGGGCGAGGCGCGCGGCACCGAGGACGGCTCCGGCCGTGGCGGGATCAGCCCCCGCGACGTGATCCTCACCCCCGGGGCCTGCCGGACAGGCCCGAGTCCCGCGGCCGCCGCCCGGCGCCCACGGCCGTCCCTGACGGCCACCCGACCCGACCGAACGGAAGACGCATGAACAACCTCGCGGCAGTCCTGGTGGCGTCCGCCCGGGCCGACGGTGACCGGATCGCCGTCCGCCAGGACGACACCACCCTCACCTACGCCCAGCTCGACGACGCGAGCGCCCGGCTCGCCACGCTGCTGCGGGACAGGGGTGTCCGGCCGGGCGATCGCGTCGCCATGGTCATGCCCAACGTGAGTCTCTTCCCGGTCGTCTACTACGGCATCCTGCGGGCCGGAGCAGCCGTCGTACCGATGAACCCGCTGCTGAAGGCGCGCGAGGCGGCCTTCACCCTGCGCGACTCCGGGGCCCGTACGGTGCTGGTCTTCCCCACGTTCGCCGAGGAGGTGGCGAAGGCGGCCGCCGAGGTCGGGGCGGAGTGCCTGGTGACGGACGCGGAGGTGTTCGACGGCCTGCTGCGGGCGGCCGAGCCGATGGCCGAGGTGGTGGAACGGGCGGCGGACGACACCGCCGTGATCCTGTACACCTCGGGCACCACGGGCACCCCGAAGGGCGCCGAACTGACCCACCGCAACCTGCTCACCAACGCGGTCACCACGCGGGAGACGCTGATCCTGATCCGCCCGGACGACGTCCTGTTCGGGGGACTCCCGCTGTTCCACGCGTTCGGGCAGACCTGCGCCCTCAACGCGGCCGTCAGCGCGGGCGCCACCCTGACCCTGCTGCCGCGCTTCGAGCCCGCCGGGGCGCTGGAGATCATGCACCGGGACCGGGTCACCGTGTTCCTCGGTGTGCCCACCATGTACACGGCGCTGTTGCAGGCCGGCATCCCCGAGGACCACGACCTCTCGCCGCTGCGGCTGGCGATCTCCGGGGGCGCCTCGCTGCCCGTCGAGGTCCTGCACGGCTTCGAACGGGACTTCGACGTGACCGTGCTGGAGGGCTACGGCCTCTCCGAGACCTCGCCGGTCGCCGTGTTCAACCCCCCGGACCGGCCGCGCAAGGCCGGCTCGATCGGCCTGCCCATCCGCGGGGTCGAGGTCAGGCTCGTCGCCGACGACGGCACCACGGTCGCTCCCGGCGAGGTCGGCGAGATCGCCATCCGCGGCGAGAACGTGATGAAGGGCTACTGGAACCGCCCCGAGGCGACTAAGGAGGCCGTCCGCGAAGGATGGTTCCACAGCGGCGACCTCGCCCGCGTCGACGAGGACGGCTACTACTTCATCGTCGACCGCAAGAAGGACCTCATCATCCGCGGCGGCTACAACGTCTACCCGCGCGAGATCGAGGAGGTCCTCTACGAGCACCCGGCCGTCGCCGAGGCCGCCGTGGTCGGCGTGCCGCACCAGGTGCACGGCGAGGAGATCGCGGCCGTCGTGACCCTGCGCCAGGACCGCGCGGACACCTCCGCCGGCGCCCTGCGCGACTTCGTCAAGGAGCGGGTGGCCGCCTACAAGTACCCGCGGATCGTGACCTTCACGGACGCCCTGCCCAAGGGCGCCACCGGCAAGATCCTCAAGCGCGAGATCGTCGTCGACCGGTCCGCCACGGACTGACACCGTTCCCGAAGGAGCCGTACCCGGTGCCGAGTGACCTGCCTGATCTGCACGCCCTGGAACTGCTCGTCGCCGTGGCGGAGACCGGCAGCCTCAGCCAGGCGGCGGCCCGGTTCGCGATCAGCCAGCCGTCCGCCAGCGCGCGGATGATGACGCTGGAGCGGCGCCTGGGGGTGAAGCTGCTGCTGCGGACCACCAGGGGGTCCCGGCTCACCCCGGCCGGCCTGGTGGTCACGGACTGGGCCCGGGGCGTGCTGGAGAGCGCGGCGGCCTTCGTCGAGGGCACGGCGGCGCTGCGCTCGCGCCAGGAGGGCCGGCTGCGGGTGGGGGCCAGCCTCACGGTGGCCGAACACCTCGTGCCCGGCTGGCTGCTGGCCCTGCGGGAGTCGGCGCCGCAGCTCCACGTGGGGCTGGAGGTGTCGAACAGCCGCAAGGTGATCGAGGGACTGCGGCACGACACGCTGGACGTCGGCTTCGTCGAGGGCCCGTGCATCCCGCGTGACCTGCGGTCCACCGTGGTCGGGCGCGACCGGCTGCTGGTGGTGGTGACCCCGGACCACCCCTGGGCGTGCCGCCGCGACCCCGTTCCGGGCGGTGAACTGGCCGCCACCGCGCTGGTGTTGCGCGAACCCGGTTCCGGGACGCGGGAGACGCTGGAGACGGCGCTGGAGCCGTACGGCGGCGTCGCCGCCCCGCTGCTGGAACTCGGGGCCATCGCCCCGCTTCGCAGTGCCGCGTCGAGCGGAGTGGGGCCCGCGGTGCTGTCGGCCATGGCCGTGCAGGACGACCTGGCGGAGGGCCGGCTCGTGGCGGTGCCCACCGAGGCCGAACTGCGCCTGGACAGGGTGCTCCAGGCGGTCTGGCCGCGCGGACGGGCACTGCCGGCGGCGGCGTCGCAACTGCTCGCCCTCGCCTGCCGCCGCCCCGGCCGCCGGCCTTCGGGCCCCTGACCGCTCCGGCCGTTCCTGGCGGTCCCCGACGCTCCTGGCCGTTCCGGCCGTTCCTGGCCGTTCCGGCCGTTCCTGGCCGTTCCGGCCGTTCCGGCCGTTCCTGGCCGTTCCGGCCGTTCCTGACTGTTCCGGCCGTTCCTGGCCGTTCCGGCCGTTCCTGGCGGTCCCCGACGCTCCTGACCGCTCCGGCCGTTCCTGCCCGACCCCGACGCTCCTGGCCGTTCCGGCCGCGCTCCGACTGCCCCGGTCCGCCCGACGGCGACCGGGGCAGCACGCTGTCACCGGCCATAGGGCGGCCCTATGGCCTTGTCACGATCCGGGGCCTACAAGGGGTCCGGGAGACGGACGAGAGTCGACACCGTGAAGGAAGCACTCGTCCAGGAGCCCCCGTCCACCACGGCGACCCCGTCCGCCACGGAACTCCCGTCCACCGAACAGACCCCCACCGGCATCGCCGGGACCCGGCAGGCCGACGGCGAGGGGCCCGGGTCCCGGCTGCCCGGACTCGCCCTCACCCTGGCCCTCGCCGCACTGGCCACGGCGGTCGGCAGACTGCTCCCCGTGCTCGGCGGTCCGGTGACGGCCGTGGTCCTCGGCGTGCTCGTCGCCGCCGTACGCAAGCCGGGCCCGCGCCTGCGCCGGGGCGTCACCGGCGCCAACAAGCCGGTGCTCCAGGCCGGAGTCGCCCTGCTGGGTGCCCAGTTGTCGCTCACCCAGGTGTTCCACGTGGGCGGCGGCTCACTGCCGATCATGCTGGGTTCGCTGGGCGCCTGCCTGACCGCCGCCCACTTCCTGGGCCGTCGGCTCGGTGTCGAAACCAACCTGCGCACGCTCGTCGGCGCGGGCACCGGGATCTGCGGGGCGTCGGCGATCGCCGCGGTCACGCCGGTCATCGGCGCCGCGAGCGCCGAAGTCGCCTACGCCATCTCGACGATCTTCCTGTTCAACATCGCCGCGGTGCTCGTCTTCCCCGTGGTCGGCCATCTGCTCGGGATGGACCCGCACGCCTTCGGCCTCTTCGCCGGCACGGCGGTCAACGACATGTCGTCCGTGGTCGCCGTCGCCACCGCCTACGGGCCCTCGGCCATCGACGACGCGGTCGTCGTCAAGCTCACCCGCACCCTGATGATCATCCCGATCTGTCTGGGCCTGGCGGTCTGGGCCCGGCGGCGCGCCCGCGCCGCCGGGCCGACCGCCGCCTCGCCCCGGGTGAGCGCCTTCCGGCTGGTGCCGTGGTTCCTGGTGGTCTTCCTGCTGGCCGCGGCGGCCAACAGCGCCGGACTCGTCCCGGCCGGTGTCCAGCCCGGTCTCAAGGAGCTCTCCGTCCTCCTCATCACCGTCGCGCTCTGCGCGGTCGGCCTGTCCACCGACGTCGCCGCCCTGCGCCGTACCGGCCCGCGCCCCCTGCTGCTGGGCGCCTGCCTGTGGGTGGTCGTGTCCGTCACCAGTCTCTCGCTCCAGTACGGCGTCGGAGCCCTCTGACGCACCGGGTACGCCACCGGCGCGCCCGCACCCCCGGGCGCCCGGTGCCCGCAAAGCCCCCGTCCGCCCTCGTCGATCACGAGGGCGGGCGGGGGCTTCCCGCACCGGGCTCATCGCCGCACACGGCTCCGCAGGCCCGCAGGCCCGCAGGCCCGCAGGCCCGCAGGCCCGCAGGCCCGCAGGCCCGCAGGCCCGCAGGCCCACAGGCCCACAGGTACAAGGACGCGCAAGGCCCGCAGGCACACGGCCGAGGGGCCCCTCCGGTGTGTCCGGAGGGGCCCCTCGGGTTGTGCCGCGTTCACCCGCCCGGCGTCGAGTGCCGCGCGTACTCCGCGAACCAGGCCAGGGCCTCGGGATGGGTGACGGCGCCCGCGCTGCTGACGTCGCCGACGGAGGCGCCCTGGAGGATGCGCTTGACCGGCACCTCCAGCTTCTTCCCGGTCAGGGTGCGCGGCACCGCCGCGATCGGCACGATGACGTCGGGCACATGACGGGGCGACAGCCGACGCCTGACGGCCCCGGCGATCTTCTCGCGCAGCCCGTCGTCGACGGCGGCACCCTCGGCGGCCACCACGAACAGCGGCATGAAGTAGCCGCCGTCCGGGCGCTCCACGCCGACGACCAGGCTGTCGGCGACCTCGGGGAGCTGCTCCACGACGTCGTAGATGTCGGCGGAGCCCATCCGGACGCCCATGCGGTTGAGCGTGGAGTCCGAGCGCCCGGACACGACGACCGACAGGTCGGGGTGGACGGTGACCCAGTCGCCGTGCCGCCACACGCCCGGGTACGTGTCGAAGTAACTGGCCCGGTAGCGGGCCCCGTCGGGGTCGTCGACGAAGTACAGGGGCATCGACGGCAGCGGCGCGGTCACCACGAGTTCGCCCTGCTCGCCGGTGAGCGGCCGCCCGGAGGGGTCCCAGGCGTCGAGCGCGACACCGAGCGAGGGGCACTGGATGCGGCCCACTCGTACGGGCAGCAGCGGGGAACCGCCCGCGAGGACCGAGCAGATGTCGGTGCCGCCGCAGATGGACTGGAGCCACACGTCCGGCGCGAGCCGTTCGTGGACCCAGCGCCAGGTACTGGCCGGCAGCGAGGAACCCGTCTGCATGACGGAGCGCAGCGCGCCGAGATCGAGGTCGGCCGCGGGGGCGGCATCCGACTTCTCCACGGCGGCGAGATAGGCCGCGCCCACGCCGACCATCGTCGCGCCGGTCCGCTCGGCCACCCGCCAGGCGCCGGCGACGTCGGGGAAGGTGGGGCTGCCGTCGTACAGGACGATCGTGCTGCCGTGCAGCAGTCCGCCGACCAGGAAGTTCCAGACCATCCAGCTGGTGGACGTGACGAACAGATAGCGGTCCTCGGCCCGCAGGTCGGCGCCGAGACCGAGGGCCTTGAGCAGTTCCACGACGATGCCGCCGTGCCCCTGCACGATTCCCTTGGGCACCCCGGTGGTCCCGGACGACCACAGGATCCACAGCGGATGGTCGAAGGGCACGTCGGCGAATTCCAGGGGGCCGTCGGCGGCGGGCAGCCCGGACCAGGCGTGCACCTCGACGTCGGGCCGCAGCGACCACGGTGTCTCCGCAGCGGTGCCGAGCCGGTCGACGGCGAGGACGTGGCGGACGGTGGGCAGTCCGTCCACGAGTTCGGCGATCGCCGCCCGCTTGTCGTACTCCTTGCCGCCGTAGCGGTAGCCGTCCGCCGCCACCAGGACGACGGGCCGGGCCTGGCCCAGCCGGGCGAGCACGCTCGGGGTGCCGAAGTCAGGGGAGCACGCCGTCCAGACCGCGCCGACCGCGGCCGTGGCCAGCAGCGCGACCACGCTCTGCGCGATGTTGGGCAGGTACCCGGCCACGCGGTCGCCGGGCGCCACGCCCATCCGGCGCAGTGCCGCGGCGACGTCCGCCACCTGTCCGCGCAGCTCCTCCCAGGAGATGTCCACGGGTTCGGCGTCCTCGGTGACGGCGACCAGCGCCGGACGGGTGTCGCAGGCGTGGGCGAAGCACCGTTCGGCGAAGTTCAGCCGGGCCCCGGGGAACCAGTCGGCGCCCGGCATGGACGCGTCCGCGAGTACGGCGTCGTAGCCGCTGACCGCGTCCAGCCCGTAGTACTCCCACACGGCGGACCAGAAGCCGGGCAGGTCCGTGGCGCTCCACCGCCACAGCTCGGCGTAGTCCGCGAAGTGCAGCCCCCGGGTGGTGTCGAGCCACCGCATGAAGCACGCGACGTTGGAGTCCTGTGTCTCGCGGGGACCGGGGGACCACAGCAGATCGGTGTCTTCGGTGTTCATCGTCGCCTTTCCGGGGGCTGTACGTCGGACTGGGTGTCAGCCGTGTTCGAGTTCGCTCAGGAGTTCCTCCGACCGGGGCCAGGGCCCGTGGCCGGAGGCGGGGTTGAGGTGGCCGACCGCGCCGAGTTCCACGAGCCGTCCGCCCCAGTCCCCGGCCAGTTCGCGCACGCGCTCCAGGGAGCCCAGCGGGTCGTCGGAGCTGGCCGCGACGACGCTGGGGAAGGGCAGCGCCGAACGGGGGACCGGTGTCCAGCCGTTCTCGGCCAGGACCTCCGGGGTGGGATAGCCCTCCGGCAGCGGGGTCTCGAAGTCGGGCGGGGTGACCAGGAGCGCGCCCCGTACGTCGGCCTCGTGCCGCCGGGACCAGTGCACGGTGGTGATCACACCGGCGCTGTGGGCGACCAGGACGACCGGTCCGTCGAGCTGTCCCACCACCTCGTCCAGGGCGGCGACCTGGGCCTCGCGGCTGAGCCGGTCCCCGGTCAGCGGCGGCACGGTGACCACGGTCCGGCCGGCTTCGGCGAGCCGGGCGGCGAGCAGGGTCTGCCAGTGCTCCTCGACGTGGTCCCGCAGACCGGGGACGATCACGACGGACGGCGGGGCGTCGGTGCCGACGACGGACGGCGGGATGTCGGTGCTCACGAGGTCGTCTCCGCTTCCTTCTGCGCGGCCGTCCGGTCGGGCTCGGCCGGGGTCTCCGCCGCCGCCTTCGCGGCAGGCGCCTCCGCGGGGGGCGCTCCCGCGTCCACTGCCTCCGCGTCCACTGCCTCCGCGTCCACTGCCTCCGTGTCCGCAGCCTCGGCGCCCGTCGGCTCGGGTTGCGCGTCCGTCGCCGCGGCGGCCTGGCCGAGTCCGGTGATGCGCAGCAGGTCGCGGTCGTACCGGCGGCGGCCGATCACGAAGGCGACGGCGGCGGCGAGTGCCACGAGCGGGACGATCCGCAGGGCGCCGAGCAGACCCGTCCGGTCCGCTATCGCACCCGTGATCGCGGGCCCGGGGGCCAGCCCGAGCAGGCTGTTGGCCAGGGTGAGGGTGGCGAACGCGGTCGCGGAGATCGCCACCGGGGTCAGGTTCGCGACCATGGCGGCGGCCGGTCCGGCCGAGCCCGCCGTCAGCAGTGCCCCCGCGGCCAGCGTGATCAGCTGAAGCGGGCCGGTGGGCAGCCGGAAGGCGGTCATCAGCAGCAGGAGCGAGCCGAGGCTGCACGTCAGCGCGACGTCCCACTTGCGGATCGGGACCAGCTTGCTGATCCGGTCCGAGGCCATTCCGCCGAGCACCATGCCTACGCCGATGATGAGGATGAAGACGCCCGCGGCGGAACCGGCCTTCGCGGTGGACAGGTCGTAGTAGCGGTTGAAGAAGCTGGGCAGCCAGGAGATCAGGGCGCCGGCGGTGAACAGTTGCAGTCCGCTGCCGACGTAGGCGCTGATCACGGAAACGGAGGAGAACAGCCGGGGCAGCAGGGCGCGCAACGCCGCACGCGGGGCCGCTGCCTCGGCGGCCGGGGTCCCGGCGCCGTCCGGGTCGGCGGCGGTGTCCGCCTCCGCCCGGGGGCGCAGCCGCTTCTCGGTGACGACGACCCCGTAGACGGCGGCCAGCACCAGCCCGAACAGACCCATCGCGCCGAACGCCCAGCGCCAGCCGAACTGGTCGGCCACGGCGCCGCCGATCGACACGCCGAGCACCGAGCCGAACGCGCCGCCCGCGATGAAGGCCCCGGACAGGGTGGCCCGCAGCACGATCGGGAAGACGCTCAGGACCACGGCGATGCCGACACTCCCGTACGCCGCCTCACCGACGCCGACGAAGAGCCGGGCGAGGAACAGCTGGTCGTAGTCGGCCGCCAGCGCGCAGCCCAGGGTCGCCAGGCTCCAGGTCACGGCGGCGAACAGCAGGCTCTTCACCCGGCCCCAGCGGTCCGCCACCAGCGACAGGGGAAACGCGAGCACGCCGACCATGAGCGCCACGACGCCGCTGAGCGAACCCAGTTTGGCGTCGGTGAGCAGCCATTCGTCCTTCAGCATCGGGAAGACGGCGTTCAGTACCTGCCGCGACATGTAGTCGGACAGCAGCAGCCCGAAACTCAGGGCGAAAACGATCCAGGCGTAGCCTCGGGAGACCGGCCACCCGGACGAGGACGACCTCGTTCCGGGAACAGCGACCGCGGTGGTCTGGAGCCCCATTGTCATCACCTCACGCACTTCTTTGAAGGGGAGTCGGATCAGAACGGTCTGTCGCCCACGATTCCGGCGCGCTCCATCTTGCGGACGGCGGGCCAGTAGTCCTGGACGGCGTAGTGCTGGGTGGAGCGGTTGTCCCAGATCGCCACGCTGTTCGGCGTCCAGCGCCAGCGCACCTGGAACTCGGGGACCGCCGCCTGGCTGAGCAGGTAGTTCAGCAGGTGGCTCGCCCCCGGGGCGTAGTCCTGCCCGAAGCGCACGTTCTCGGGCGTGTGGAAGTTGACGAAGTGGGTGGTGAAGCTGTTGACGAAGAGGATCTGCTCACCGGTCTCGGGGTGGGTGCGCACCACCGGGTGCTCCGCGTCGGGGAAGCGGGCCTTGAGCGCGTGCCGCTGCTCCTCGGGCATGACGGCGCCGAAGCTGGCCTCGATGCTGTGCCGGGCGCGCAGGCCCTTGATCTGCGTCTTGATGTGCTCCGGCAGCCGGCGGTAGGCCTCGGCCATGTTGATCCAGATGGTGTCGCCGCCGACCGGCGGCGACTCGATACAGCGCAGCACCGCGCCCATGGCGGGGGCGTCACGCCAGGTCCCGTCGGTGTGCAGGGCGTTCTCGTAGTGCTCGGCCGGGCTGTCGAGGTCCTTGTAGATCCGGACCAGGCCCGGGTGCTCCGGGTCGCTGCCGGCCACCGGGTGGTCCTCCAGCGGGCCGAAGCGCTGGGCGAACGCGACATGTTCGGCGCGGGTGATGTCCTGGTCGCGCAGGAACAGCACCTTGTGCTTCAGGAGCAGGGACTTGATCTCGGCGAACAGGTCGTCGTCGCGGGCGGCGTCACCGAGGTTCACACCGGAGAGTTCGGCGCCGATGGCGCAGGTCAGCGGTTCGACCTGGATCGAGCCGCGGCTGTAGGAGCGCACCTGCGCGGGTGTGTCCTGGACCGGAGTAAGAGTCTTTTCCATGGTGCTTCCTCCTGGAGAGGGTCGTGAGACACGTGATCCGTTCGAGGCCGGAGGCCGACGTCCGTGGTCGTCGGGGAAAGGGCATGCGCGCATGACGCGTCGTCATACGCGCATGGGAAAAGCCGTGTTGCGTGGGCGCGGGCCGTGGTCAGAGGACGAAGACGGACGATCCCGTGGTCTTCCCGGACTCCAGGTCGCGGTGTGCCTGGGCGGCGTCCTGGAGCGCGTAGCGCTGGCCCACCTCGATGCTGATGCGTCCGGAGGCGACGTGGCCGAAGAGCTCACCGGCCAGTTCGGCGCGCTCGGCGGGATCCGCGATGTAGTCGGCGAGGGCCGGCCGGGTCACGAACAGCGAGCCGTTGACGGCCAGTTGCATGGCGTTGATCGGCGGGACCGGACCGGAGGCGGTGCCGAAGCAGACCAGGAGGCCGCGCCGTCGCAGCGAGGCGAGGGAACCGGCGAACGTCGACTCGCCGACGCTGTCGAACACGACCGGCACGCCCGCCCCGTCGGTCAGTTCGCGCACCCGCTCGGGGACGCTCTCGCTGCGGTAGTGGATGACGTGGTCGCAGCCGTGGGCGCGGGCCAGTTCGGCCTTCTCCTCGGTGGAGACCGTACCGATCACGGTGAGCCCCAGCAGCTTGGCCCACTGGCAGACGATGAGGCCCACGCCCCCGGCCGCCGCGGTGAGCAGGATCGTGTCGCCCGCCTTCAACGGGTAGATCCTGCGCAGCAGATAGGAAGAGGTGAGACCGCGCATGGTCATCGCCGCGGCCGTCTCGAAGCCGATCTCGTCCGGCAGCTTGATCAGCGAGTCGGCGGGCATGACCCGTTCCGTGCTGTACGCGCCGAGCGGGCTTCCGGTGTACGTCACCCGGTCGCTCTCGGCGAAGTCCGTGACTCCCTCGCCCACGGCCTCGATCACGCCCGCGCCCTCGACGCCCATTCCGGCGGGCAGCGGGGCCGGGTAGAGGCCGGTGCGGAAGTAGGTGTCGGCGAAGTTGAGACCGACGGCCTCGTGCCGGATCCGTACCTCACCCGGGCCGGGGTCGCCGACGACGACCTCCTCCCAGCGCAGGACGTCGGGACCTCCGGTCTCCTTGAAGCGAACGGCATGTGCCACGGTCGAGCTCCGTAAATCAGGGGGGTTGGGGGAAGGGCCGCCGGGGCGGGGGGTGTGCCCCGGCGGCCCGAGGGACGTGGCACACGGAGCGGCGCGGTGCCACGTCAGGTGTGGGTGTCGGGCGGGACGGTCAGACGTCGCGGAGCATGAAGCCGCGCTGGCCGGGGCGCCGGTTCGGCACCATGCCCAGCCTGGCCAGGGTCTCGTCGGCGCTGGAGTAGTACTCGCCGATGTGGTAGATCTTCCTGGCCTCGGCGCCGGTGGCGATGTCACGGCCGAGCGCCTCGGAGATCTTCACCATCTGCTCGACCTGGGCGACGGAGGACATCCGCTCGCCCTTCCTGCCCCACAGGTTGTCCTCGTTGCCGACGCGGACGTGCGCGCCGAGCGCGATACCGACGGCGTTCATCGGGGCGACCGCGCGCATCGACGACTCGATGGTGAGCGTGGCGCCGTCCGGCACGCGGCGGATGAACTCGATCAGGTCCGCGGGGTGGCGGCCGGCGAAACCGCCGCCGATGGCCACGTAGTTGAGGGTCAGCGGGCCGGTGTAGACGCCCTTGCGGATCAGGCGCTCGACGGTCTCCAGCTGGGCCAGGGTGGCGAGTTGGAAGTGGGCCTGGATGCCCTTCTCCTGAAGGCGCTTGAGGTGTTCCAGGTAGAACTCCGGGCCGGCCTCCAGGTACATGTCGCGGTAGGCCCGGTAGTAGTCGGGCTTCGCGATCGAGGTGCCCTCCAGGTCGTCGTCGGTCATGATCTCGACGATGTTCATCTGGCTGGTGTTGATCGCGATGGTGACCTGGTCCGGCTTCGGGTCCAGCTCGGCCAGCATGTGGCGGGAGTCGTAGGACAGCCAGTTGGCGTCCGCCCCCTCGCCCTCGGGGGCGAAGGAGATGGAGCCGCCGATCTGGAGCACCATGTCCGGCACCGCCTCGCGCAGCCGGCCGATCAGCTCGTTGAACATGGACAGGCGCTTGGAGCCCTTGCCGTCGAGCTCCCGCACGTGGATGTGCAGCACCGTGGCGCCGGCGTCGTAGCAGTCGACGGCCGCCTGCACGTGCTCGTCCATTGTGAGGGGGAGGTCGTCGGCGTCACCGGGCAGCCACTCCGGCCCGTAGGGGGCCACCTGGATAACCAGCTTCTCCTGGTTCTCAGGGAGCAGTGAGTCGTCGTGGAAGTGCACGGTCCGTCTCCTTCGTCGGATCTGTGATCGCACGCCCTGTGCGTTCCCGCGCGCGGTGAGCGGGTCGGACACAGGGCGTGCGGATCGGTACGGAGTCACCGCGGGCGACGGACACGGCTGCCCGGATACGGTCGTCCGGTCCGGAGGAACGCGCACCACAGGGGAGTTGGCGCGGTACCTCCGGAGGCCGACCGCGTCGCTGCGGTGCTGCAAAGGTAGGGCCGACGGGACGTGAACGCTTGACCCAAGGAGACAGGTGATTTGTCATTTGGGGACATGTGTCGGCCGTGTCACATCGTTGTCCGAACGCCTGCTCCGACACCCCACCCCGACGCCCCGGCCGCCTGGAAGGTCACCCGCCCTCACCCGCGCGGGGTGGGTTGCGTACGGACCCTGGAGTGCGTGCGCACGGGTCCGGGTGGGCCCGCGCGGGGCCCGACGCCGCGCGCGGGAGCGAAAGCACTGCGAAACTGAGGGTGAGCGTGAGGGCGAGGGTGAGGGTGAGGTCGCCCACGACCTGATGGACGGTGGTGAGCGTCGTGGCCGATCGGCACCGGGCGCACGTCGGGGCGGAGGTCGCGCGCTTCGATCCGCGGGGCGCCCCGTTCCTCGGCACCCGGTTCGTCCCGCCCGAGCGGCCCACCACGTTCCTGCGCCGGGCGCGGTTGGTGGCCCGGCTGGACCGCGCGCCGGTCACCCCGCTGACCCTCGTCGACGGACCGGCCGGAGCCGGCAAGACCCTGCTGGTCGCCGACTGGGCCGCCCACCTGGGACGACCGGTGGCCTGGCTCACCGCGGACTCCGCGGACCAGGCACCCGGCGTCTTCTGGGCCTACCTGGTGCAGGCCCTGCGGGCCGGGGGCGTCCCGCTCCCGGCCGACGTCGGGTGCCCGGCGCACGCGAGCCGCGTGGACCGCGCCCTGCTGGCCCGGCTGGCGGCCGGCCTGAGCGACCGTACGGCGCCCGCGATCCTCGTCCTCGACGAGTTCGACCACGTGCCGTCGTTGGAGATAGCCGAGCAGCTGGAGTTCGTGCTGCACCACGCGGGCCCGGGACTGCGCCTCGTCCTGGTCACCCGCAGCGAGCCGCTGCTCCCGCTGCACCGCTACCGGGTCGCCGGCAGCATCACCGAGATCCGCGGTGCCGAGCTGGCGTTCACCCCCGAGGAGGCGGCCGCCGTACTGGACACCCACGGACTGCGGCTGACGGAGGACGCCGTGCGCGGACTGGTCCGGCGCACCGGGGGATGGGCCGCCGGGCTGCGGCTGTGCGCCCTGGCGGCGCAGCAGAGCCCCGACCCCGAGCGCTATCTGAAGGAGTTCGAGGCGGGCCGCAGCACGGTGGCCGACTTCCTGCTGGCGGAGGTGCTGAAGCGGCAGCCGCCCGGGACCCAGGACCTTCTGCTGAAGATCAGTGTGGTGGAACGGTTCCGCGCCGGCCTGGCCGACGCGCTGACCGGTCGTACCGACGCCGAGGCCGTGCTGGCCCGGCTGCGCAGGGAGAACGCCTTCGTGGAGCCCCTCGGCCACGATTGGTACCGGCTGCACCCGCTGTTCGCGGAGATCCTGCGCGCGCATCTGCGTGAGCGCCAGCCCGGTCTGGAGACCCGGCTGCACCGGCGGGCCGCGCGCTGGCTGAGCCGGTGGGGTTCGCTCGGCGAGACGCTCGCCCATGGCAGCGAGGCGGGGGACTGGGAGTTCACCTCCCGGGCACTGGTCGACGACCTGGCCATCGGACAGCTGTTCAGCGGCCTGTACGCCGACGATCTCGCCGACCTGTTCTCCCGGATGACCGCCGCCGCCGGCGGCCCGGCGGTCCACCTGGTCCTCGCCGCCCGCGCCCTGGCCGGTCACGACCTCGACCGCGGACTGGCCCATCTGCGCCACGCCGAGCGGGACCTGGGCACGGCCCCGGCCGGCGCGCCGGACGAGAGGGGGCTGCCGGACACGTCGGCCCCGGCGGCCCCGGCGGCTCCGGGAGACCCGGTCGACGCGTCGGGCGTGTCGCTCACGTGGGCTGCGGCCGACACCGACACCGACACCGACGAATGGTCGGACCTGGCCCCGGCACGGATGAGCGTGGCGCTGCTGGAGGCCCTGGTCGGGCGGCTGACGGGGTCTTTGGCCAGGGCTGAACGGGCCGCCGACGCCGCCCGCGAACTGCGCCGGGCGCTCCCCGCCGACCTGCTGGAACGGCACCCCGAACTGACCGCGCAACTGCTGGCCCACCTCGGGGTGACCCGGCTGTGGGCCGGGCGCTTCGACGAGGCGCGGGCCGCGCTGTGCGAGGCGGCCGCCTGCGCGGGCGGGGTCGCCACGGCGTCGGCCCGGCAGGAGTCCCTCGCGCACCTGGCGCTGATCGACTACCTGGAGGGCCGGTTCGGCGGGGCGGAGAAGCGGGCCCAGGCCGCGACGCGGGAGGCGGACCGCTACGGCCTGCCGCCGTCGTCCCGTTCGGGGATCGGACGACTGGTGCTGGCGGCCGTGGCCGTCGAACGCGACGAACTCGACGAGGCCCAGGCGCTGCTCGGCCAGGTGGCCGACGCCCACGGCGGACCGCGGGACCCGGTGCTGGCCGCGCTCGGGGCGATCACCGGGGCGCGGCTGCGGCTGGCGCGCGGGCAGGCCCGTACGGTCGTGGAAGCCGGGGAACCGGCCGTCACCGCCGTGGTCTCCTCCCCGTGGGCCGAGACCGAGGCGGCTCTGGTCGCCGCGGCCGCGCTGATCGCCGTGGGGCGCGCGGAGGAGGCCGCCAAGCTGCTGGGGCCCACCGCGGAGCAGCGGCCGGCCTGCGCGGTGGCGGCCGCGCGCGCCGAACTCGCCGCGGACGCGGGGGCCACGGCGAGCGCCGCGGCCACGGGGACCCCTGTGGCCACGGGGACCCCGTCAGCCACGGGGACCCCTGCGGCTGCTGCGGCTGCTGCGACCGCCGGGACCGTCGGGACCGCCGGGACCGCCGGGGTCACCGGGGTCGCCAGGGCCACCGGGACCGCCAGGGCCACCGGGACCGCCAGGACCGCCGGGGTCACCGAGACCGCCGGGACCGCCGGGACCGCCAGGACCGCCGGGGTCACGGGGACCGCCAGGACGGTGGGAGCCACCGGGACCGTGGGAGCCACCGGGACCGTGGGAGCCACTGGGACCAGGGGGGCCACCAGGACCGTGGGGACCGCCGAGACCGTGGAGACCGTCAAGGCCACAGGAGCCGAGGGGACCACGGAGGCTTTGGAGTCCCCGGAGGATTCGGGGACCAGGGAGGATTTGCGGGCATCGAGGGCCGCGGGGACTGCGGAGGCTTCGGTGGCCACAGAGGTCGTGACGACCCCGGGGGCCGAGCAGGCGGCAGAGGCCTTGGTGGCCACAGAGGCTGCGGAGACCCCAGGGGGCAAGGAGGCCATGGAGACCTCGGGTGCCACGGAGGCTACCGGGGACGCTGGGGACGCTGGGGATGCTGGGGACGTCGGGGACGCCGGGGGTGACGCTCCGGCGCTGGGCGTCCTGGACCGGCTGCCCGCAGGTACGGGCGGCCCCGCGTTGACCGTACGGGCCACGCTGGTCCGGGCGCAGGCCGCCGACCGGGCCGGGGACCCCGTCGCCGCGCAGCGCCTGGTCGGCGAGGCGCTGCGGGAGGCCAGGCGGGAATGCCTGCGCAGGCCGTTCATCGAGGCCGGGCCCTGGATCCGCCCGCTGCTCGGCACCCCCGCGAACCGGGAGCTGGGCCGTGGCTGGCTCACCGTCCGGCAGGGTCCGCACGCGGCTCCGGCCCGGCGCGCGGCGGCCCCGGTCCACGCCGGTGCCGAGCAGGGTGCGCCCGTCGTGGAGCGGCTGAGCGCCCGCGAACGTGACGTCCTGCAGAGGCTGGCGCAGGTGATGTCCACCGAGGAGATCGCCGCCGACCTGTATCTGTCGGTCAACACCGTCAAGACCCACCTCAAGAGCGTCTACCGGAAACTCTCGGTGAACCGGCGCGGCGACGCCCTGCGACGGGCCCGCGAGCTGGGCATGCTGTGAACCGGACCTCGACGCCGACCCCGAGGCCGCCGCTGTTCGTGACCCCGACCCGGACCGAAACGATTTCCTGACCACCGGAGGGACACGATGGCCAAGGCGAAGGCCAGGGACACGCCGAAGGCGCGGATCCGGCAGGAGCGCGCCGCCCGCAGGACGCAGGCCGACTACACGGGGGGCATCTACGGATCACTGCTCGCCGCCTCGGTCGTCGTGGGCGCCGGCGCCCTCGGCCCGCTCCCGAGGCTCGAACTGGCGTTGCTGCTGCTCGCCACCGGTCTGGTCTTCTGGATCGCGCACGTGCATGCCCAGCTGTTCGGCGCGCGGCTGGTCCGGCAGTCCCTGGACCGGCGCGCCGTCGTGGCCGTGTGCCGGGAGGAGTGGCCGATCGTCGACGCCGCGCTGCCGCCCGTGATCGCCGTGGGCGTCAGCTGGCTGCTCGGCATGGACCTGGCCGGCACGCTCTGGCTGACGCTGGCCGTCGCGGTGGCCGGGCAGGTGGGATGGTCGATCGCCGCGGCCCGGGAGGCCCGTGCGTCCTGGGCGCTGGCGGTCTCCGCGGGGATCGTCAACCTCGTGATCGGCCTGCTGATCGTCGCCCTGAAGGTGGGGCTGACGCATTGACGGGACCGGCCGGCCGGTCCCGGTTCACCTCACCAGGGTGAGGCCGTACGCCGTCGCACGACGGACCATCGTGGAGCGGGGGAGACCGCGCACGCCACCCGTGGGGAGGGCCGCTCATGCGCTACGAGTTCCGTATCGACGGACACATGTCGAAAACGCTGGCCAAGGCATTCCCCGAACTGGAGTACGTCGTGGCGGCCGACCAGACCCTGCTCTTCGGGCCGGTCGTCGACGAGGCGCACCTGTACGGGCTGCTGGCCCGGTTCCAGTCGCTGGGCCTGCACCTCGCGGAGATGCGAAGGCTGGCGCAGTGAACCACCGGACCGCCGCCGTCCCACGCCGCGCCCGCCCCGCGCTCGCCTCGCGGTCACCCGGTTCGGGTGATCCCGGGGGCCGACGGCCGGGGAGACGCTGAAGCCGAGCGGTCCGTGACGTCGCCGCGCCCGGACGCGGTTCCCGGCCGGCGACCGGCACACGAGGAGTCTCAATGTTGAAGTCAAGCCGCTTGCGTGACCGGCGGGGCGGAGGTGAAGACACGTCCGTCACGCAGCAGAGCCCACAGCACGTTCGCCC
>NZ_JBSFIA010000052.1:0-52440 GCF_053597355.1 Streptomyces sp. NPDC001443 | reverse complement strand
TCGTGGTGCCTGGCGACGTCCTCAAGACAAGCAGGCCCGAGAGGCGTCCGCAATGACCCCTTTTACTAGTTGTGGCCGCATTGGGGTGTTTGCCGATTGGTGTGAGCTGGCTCTCAATCCGCAGGTCAAAGCATGTGTGCGCGTCCAAACATGTCCCTTTTCATCCACTATCGCGGGTAGTGGGTGACGTGGGTCATGTGGGGTGCTTCACCGGTTCCGCGACACTGCGCGCACGGGGGATCACGGTGCGGGTGCGGTCGATGTGACCGCGCGTACGTCGACGGGCTCAGACCAGGTCGGTGGCGAGGAGGTCCATCAGCAGGCCGTCGTGCCACCTTCCGTCCGAGCCCCGCTCGTACGCCCGCATGATGCCGATCGGACGGAATCCCACCTTGCGGTAGCAGGCGATGGCCGCCGCGTTGTCGGCCGCCGGGTCGATGACGAGGCGGTGGTGGGCGTGGTCCTCGATCAGGTGCTGGACCAGGGTGCGGACGGCGTCCGTCCCCAGGCCCCGGCCGTGGACCGACGGGTCGAGGTAGACGTCGATGCCGGCGTGCCGGTACTCCGGGTCCTGCTCGGCGTACCACTGGATCTGTCCGACCACCTGTCCCTCGTACTCCACCACGAACACCTGGGTGTCCGCGTCGGCGAGGTCCTCGGCCACCTCCGCCGCCAGATCGGGGCCGCCCCGCCACCACCGGTGCACCTCCGGCGTGGCGCGGATCGCGGCCAGGCGCGGGATGTCCCGGTGGTCGGCGTGCCTCAGGACCACGCCCCGGCGTCCGTGCAGGGTCGGCGATGCGGTGCTCATGGCCCTGACGGTACGGGCTCGGGGCGGGTTTGCCACGAGTCGATACGGCGGCGGACGGACGAGGCGGAGGCGGTCAGCGGTCCTGGGAGAGTTCAAGGAGTTCGGCGAAGGTTCCGCCGGCGTGGACGAGGTCGTCGTACCGGCCCTGCTCGGTGATCCGGCCGTGCTCCATCACGACGATATGGTCGGCGATCTTGGTGTTCTCCAGGCGGTGGGTGACCACGATGGTGATGCGGCCTGCGGCGATGGCCTTGATCCGCTCGAAGATCTGGTGCTCGCCGCGCGGGTCCATCTGGGACGTCGGCTCGTCCAGGATCAGCAGCCCGGGGCGGCGGTACAGGGCCCTGGCGCACGCCACGCGCTGCCACTGACCGCCGGACAGCTCGGAGCCGCCGAAGATGTCGCGGGACAGCAGGGTGTCCAGGCCCGCGGGCAGATCGTCGACGGCTTCGCGCAGGCCGACCGCGTCGATGGCCTCCCAGACGGGTGCGTCGTCGTGGGTGCGGGGCTGGCCGAGGGTGACGTTCTCGCGGACCGGCATCGGCCACTGGGCGAAGATCTGCGGTACCAGGCCGGTGCGTGCCCACACGGTGATGGGGTCCACCTCGGCGAGGTCGGTGCCGTTCCAGGTGACCCGGCCCTTGTCCGGCAGGTAGATGCCGGTGAGCAGGCGGGTGAGCGTGGACTTGCCCGAGCCGTTCGCTCCGACGATCGCGAGGATCTGGCCGCGTTCCAGGGTGAGAGAGACGCCGTCGACGGCGGGCTTGTCCTTGCCCGGGTATTGGTAGACGACCTCCTCGAGCCGGATCTGCTCGGTCGCGGCGCCGTGCCTGACCACGCCTCGCTTGGGGGCGCGAGCCGCGGCGTCGTCGAGAAAGGCCTGCATGTCGCTCAGGTAGAGACTGGTGTGGAAGACCGCGGCACCGTTGACGACGACCTGGGAGAGCGCGGCGAGCGTGGTCTGCACGGCGATGACGGCCGTGGCCGCGACCGCCAGTTCGATCCGGCCCGAGACCGCGAGCCACGCGAGGGCTCCCCAGGTGGCGACGAGGAAGACACCGCCGGCCGACGCGGAGAGGACCGCGATCCGCAGGGTCCGCGGCGCGGCGGCCAGGGTGCGCCGGTCGCACCGGTCCGACAGGGCCCGGTACCAGTAGACGAGGTAGTCGCTCATCGAGTTGGCGCGCACCTCGTCGCCGTACTTCGAGGTGGTCGCCCACCAGCGCATCATGCCGCGTACGTTGCGGTCGGCGACGTTGGCGTAGTGGATCTCGTAGTCGACCCGGGCGGTCAGGACCGCACCCGCACCGGCCGGCAGCACGGCGAGCAGGAGCAGCGGCAGCATCAGCGGGTTCAGCACCGACAGCACACCGCCGGCGGTGACCATCCGGATCAGCGCGGACAGGAACCGCTGGGCGTCGGTGACCATGACCTGGGTGCGGATCACCCCCATCTCGGCCGCCTCGTGCCGGTCCGAGAACCCCTCCTCCGCGTACGCGGACGCCTCCACCCGGCACACCGCCTCGACCAGCGAGCTGTCCGTCTCCGTCGTCAGCCTGGGGGTGATCCGCCGCTCCGCGTACACGGCCACGGCCGCCGCGCCGCGGCCCAGCGCGGCGGCGAGTGCGACCACCAGCAGCGCCGGGACGGCTCCGCGCAGCCGGTCGCCCGCGGAGCCGTCGCCGAGGACGGGCCTCATGGCGCGGGCGGTGGCGGTCAGCAGCACGGCGGCCGAGACGCCCGTGACCACCTGGCAGCCGAGCAGGTACTGAACGGCCCGCCGGTCGGTCCGCCAGGACAGCCGGGCGATCCGGCTCAGGACGGAGGGGATCTGTGCGCACATCCGCCGGAAGGAGACTTCGGCGAGCGGATTGACGGAGTACTGCCCGCTGTAGGAGATCTCCGCCGACGGTGGCGGAGGAGGCGCGGTGGCTTGCTGTCGGTCGGTGTCGGCCGAGGTCATGTCGATCCCCCTTGACGGTGGTCCAGCATGGTCGTGAGGCTCAACGACCAGCCCGGGATATCGAACACATGTGTTTCGGCCGGACCTGGAAGCCCGGGACGGCGCGCGTGGCGGCGCGTGCCGGATGCATGGATCCAGTCCCCGCAACAGGTGTGCTGGACAGGGCGATTGGCCGAAACGCCGACAACGGCCGTCGCGGTGCCGACGACGGCCGTCGCGGTGCCAGGCGTTACGCCCCGTGGGTGCGCTCCGCGAGCCAGCCGGCCATCGCCCGTACGCCGATGCCGATGGCGCGCTCGTCCGGGAGGAAGTCGGGGAAGTGCGGGTAGCTCGTCGTGACGGGTGCACCGGGGGTCCGGACGCCGAGGAACGTGTAGGTGCCGGGAACGCGGTTCAAGTAGAGGGCGAAGTCCTCACCGCTGAAGGGCGGGAAGGCGGCGTGGAGTTCGGTGACCGCGTCCGGGCCGAGGGCGCGGCGCAGGTGGCGGGCCAGCAGGCGAGCGTCGCGCTCCGGGCCGACCAGGGCCGGGAACGGCTCGGTCGGAAAGCGCACCTCGGCACCCGGGTAGGGGACGGCCGCTCGGCGGACGGCGTCGCGTACCTCCACGTACCGTTCCTGCGGCCAGCAGCGATAGGACACGTTCACCTTGGCCTCCTGGGCGGTGGCCCGGAGGGCCACGAACCGCTCGAGCGGCCCGCCGGGCGTCTGGGCGTCGGCGATGATGCGCTCCAGGTCCGCCGGGGTCTGCGGCTGGGCCACCGTGGCGAGCGCGCCGAGCTCGGCGGCCAGGCGCCGCGCGGCATCGACCGCGTCCGGTCCGGCGAGCGCCACCTCCCCCTTGTCCTGGCCCGGCATTCCGTAGCCCGCGGTCGACGCGAACCGGCCGACCGGGAACGGTCCGCAGTGCAGCGCATGGATCTCCTCGACGCCCAGCCGCTCCAGCACGCCCGCGTCGATCACCGCGCGGGCGCCGGAGAGACTCTCCTCGGCGGGCTGGAAGAGGAAGACCGCAGTTCCGCTCAGGCGCGGGCGCAGCCGGGCCAGGACCCGGGCGACGCCGATGCCGATCGCGGTGTGGAGGTCGTGGCCGCAGACGTGGGCCGGCGCGGGGCCGGTTCCGACGATGTCCGTGGGCGGAACCGCGTCCATGTCCGCCCGATAGGCGACGGTCCGGCCGGGGCGCGAGCCCCGCAGGACACCGACGACACCATGACCGCCCACCCCGGTGGCAACGGTCAGTCCCGCCGCCCGCAGCTCCCGGGCCACCACTGCGGCCGTGCGCCGTTCCTGCCCCGGGGCCTCGGGGTGCCGGTGGATGTCCCGGCGCAACTCGATCAGCGCCTGCCCGATCCGCGCCGTCTCGGCGTCCACGGCCGCCTGCCGCACCGGTCCTCTCCACCCCGCGGCGGCGGCCGGCCCCGCACCCGCCCAGACGGTTCCCGCAGCGGCCGCCGCCGCGCCGGCCAGTAACGTGCGGCGCGCGAGGGCGCGTTCCACAGGACGGTTCACTGTCTTCTCCTTCGGCCCAAGGGGTCTGCCGAGACACAGACTCGCCGAACGCGCATGGCGCTGCCCATCCGGTGAGCCACCGCTTCGGGGTAGGGGCACCTGCACCTCGGGGTGTTGTCGTATCGCCGTGGCGCGGTGGTGATCGCTAACCTCGACGACCATGAATCAGCGACGTCAAAAAAAGCTATCCCAGCGGCTGTTCGGGGCGATCCTGGATGCCGACCCCGCGCACGCGCGGGTGTTGCTGCGGCGTGGAGCGCACCCGGAGCGGCGGGACCGCGACGGCACCACCCCGCTCTATCTGGCGTCCGTGCAGGGAGAGGCCGGGATCGCGCGCCTGCTCCTGGAGGCCGGTGCCGGCCCGGACACCGAGAGCAGGGGTGAAGGCTCGGACGGCACACCGTTGTGCGCGGCCGCGTGCTGGGGGCACACCGAGACCGTGCGCGTGCTGTTGGCCCATGGAGCGGACCCCGGCCGCCGTGAGGAACACGGAAGGGGCTGGTCCCCCTTGGAGTGGGCGAACCGCGGAGCCCATGCCGCGATCGCCGCCCTCCTCGTCGCAGCCGGAGCGACCCTCTTGAACGACTAGGTGTATTGACCCGCAGGGTTGTTGACGCGGCTGATCGGTGGGTGGCCTCCGAGTGCGGTGTGGCAGCGGTGGTGGTTGTAGGTGTGCAGGAAGTCTGCCGGGGCGGCGGTCCGCTCGTCGTTTGAGGTGTAGGGCCGCAGGTAGGCCCATTCGTCGAACAGGGTGCGGAGGTTCAGCCGCCGTAGGTGTGCACGTAATCGAAGTGGGCGGTCGTTCCTGCCGTGTTGAGGGAGACCAGGCCGATGCGCAGCGGCTGCTCCTTCGGCAGGGTCCATACGCCGGTCCACGTCCAGCGCGTCCCGTCGGTGCTGGTGGCGGCACGCACCCGGTGCTCGTCGCCGGAGGGGTCGTAGTGGTACGACAGCCGCAGCCATGTCGTCTGTGCCGCGGGGCCGCCCCACATCGGGCCGTACGCCACCGGTGTCGGCGGTGTGGTGGTGGGCCGGGCCCCCTCCTTCGCGAACTCGGTGACATGGGTGACCTTGCCGGTGTGGGCGATCGGCAGGACGGCGTGGACCAGTTTGAAGTACCGGTCGTCGCCGCCGTAGAGGACGAGTCCCGCCTGCTGGTTGCCCGGTCCGGAGTCGAGGTGAAGCTCGCTCTCCACGGTGAAGTCGCCCGCGGGCGCGGCCCGGGTGAGCACCGACGCGGTGTTGTCGCCGAGGTTCAGCTCGGCGTTCTGCGTCGCCCAGGACAACGTCCCGTCGCCGGTCGTCACTCCGGTGGCCGGGCCGCGGACCCAGGTCCAGTCCGTGGTGAGGGCCGGGGTGTCGAACTCGTCGCTGTACGCGGGCAGCAGCCGTCCGGGCTGCGGGTCGGCGACCCGCCGGGTGACCGGACTGTACAGCGTCACGGCGCCCACGTTGTCGGCCGCCGCCCCGGTGCCGCGTGCCGCGATGCCGATCCGGCCCGCGTGGGCGGCCGCGGCGGGCAGGGTGCGCTGCTGGGTGGCCACCGCGTCGTGCAGCCGGTCGGCGCTGACCTCGACGGTGAGCTGTCGGCCGCGCAGTTCGGTGGCGACATTGCGCCAGGCGCTCCACTGGAAGCCGGACGGCAGCGCCGTCACCTGTTCGCCCGCGCTGACACCGTTCACCCGCACGTCCGTGACCAGCGCGCCCCGGTCCCGGTCGAGCCAGGCCACGACGTAGTTGCTCGCGTTCGTGCGGGCCAGCAGCAGCCCCGCGGCGCCGGTCGCCGAGGTCACCCGCAGGTCGGCCTCGGCGCGCACCTGCGCTCCGACCGTCGCGGCCGACACCAGGGAGGCCGGGTCGGTGCCGCTGCCGCTGTGGGTGACGTACCCGCCGGAGTCCTGTTCGGTCGCGGTCGCCCAGCCGGCCGTGCCGGAGTCCTGGGGCTGCCAGCCGGTGAGGGAGCCGTCGTCGAAGGTGCTGCCGACGTCCCAGGTGGTGACGGGGGCGGGCTGGGCGTCCGTGGAGGGGCCCGCACCGGCCCGGACGACGGGCCAGCCGTCGATCCAGTCGAGCCGGTCGATCAGCAGGGGGCGTCGGCTGAGCGTGCGGTCGATGCCGGGGACGGGGTCCAGGTCGGGGTCGTCGGCGGGGACCGCGTGATAGACGAGCCAGTCCTGGCCGGACAGGTCGGTCTGGAGCGCGTTGTGTCCCGGCCCCACCCATCGGTCACCGTTCGCGCCCAGCACCACCGCACCCTTGCTGGTGCCGGCGGTCAGCTCGACCCCCTGGTCGTCGGTGAAGGGGCCGGTCGGGCTGGTGGCGCGGCCCACCTTGACCTGGTAGCCGCTGAAGGCGCCGTCGCAGCAGCCGGCGTCCGAGTAGAAGAGGTAGTAGAAGCCGCCGCGGCGGGCCACGAAGCCGCCTTCCATGCGACGGCCCTGTGCGACCTCGGTTACGGCGCCTTCGACGCGGGTGCGGTCGCCGTTCATCCTGGCTACGCAGATGGTGTCGTAGCTGCCCCAGTACAGGTACGGCTGTCCGCCCACGTCGGTGAACTGGGCCTGGTCGATGTCCCCGGTGGCGCAGCCGCTGTCGTCCGGCAGCACCGCGCCCCGGTCGGTCCACGGGCCGGTGGGCGTGGGCGCGGTGGCCACGCCGACGGTGTCCTTGCCGGGCACGGAGTAGAAGAGGTTGTAGTGGCCGTCGGTGTAACGGATGTCCGGTGCCCACAGCCGGGACCCGCCGTGCCAGGCGGGCTGGGTGGCGGGCGTGAAGACCTGACCGGCGTACTCCCAGTGCGTCAGGTCCGCCGACCGCAGGATCGGGAGCATGCGTTCGCCGGTCTCGCCCGCGCTCTGGAAGACCGGGTTCTGGGTGCCGTAGGCGTACCAGTAGCCGTCCTTGCCGCGGATCACCGCCGGGTCGGGAAAGGTGTCGACGACTCCCGCGGTCACCGGGTTCGTGTACGTCGTCGCGGTCTGCCGTGGCGCCGCCGAGGTCTGCGGGACGGCCGTGGCCTGCTGGACGGCGGGCGGCAGGGCCGCCAGGAGCACGGCGGCGAGTGCGGTGAGGACCCGGGCCGTGCGGCTCGCTCTTCGGTTCATGCCGAGAGGACCTCTCTTTTCAGCGGGTGGGTTCGAAGGAGCTCAGGGTGGGGTCGTGATCGGAGGCGCCGATGTCGAACATCTGGGTCATCCAGTGGTGGAAGTTGTCGCCGCGCTCCCTCAGCAGGTCGTACATGCGGCGCATCATCCGGCGGCGCACGTCGGCCAGTTCGGGATGTCCGTAGCGGTTGGACAGCTCGTGCGGGTCGGCTTGGAGGTCGTAGAGCTCGTTGACCGACTCCGGGTTGACGACGAGCTTGTAGCGGTCGTCGCGCAGCATCCGCTGTGGGCAGGGGAAGTGATGGCCGTGGAACTCGGCGAGCAACTCGTCCGGCCAGTCGGGGTGTTCGCCGCGTACGAGCGGAAGCAGGCTGCGGCTGTCGGTGGCGGGCGAGGTGTCGCAGCCGGCCAGCTCCAGGACGGTCGCGGTGCAGTCGGTGAGACTGGCGAACTCCCGTCGCACTTGGGGCCGTCGGCCGGGGACGCGGATGATTCCGGGGATGCGGTAGATGTCCTCGTACATCGCCGGGCCCTTGTCGTGCAGCCGGTGGGCGCCGGTGAACTCGCCGTGGTCGGCCGTGAAGAACACGGCTGTGTCGTCGGTGAGCCCCAGTTCGTCGAGCCGGTCGAGGACGCGGCCGATCTGTTCGTCGATGAGGGTGACGTAACCCCAGTAGACGGCGATCAGTTTGCGGGTGACCTCGATCGGCATGGTGTCGAAGGTCCAGTGCGCGCTGTAGTTGCGCTGGACGGGGGGTTTGCCCTCGAAGGTCTCGGCGATCGACGCGGGCAGTTCGACCAGGTCCGGGTCGTACCGGTCGTAGTAGGCGTCCGGGATCAGGTACGGCAAGTGGGGGCCGAAGAAGTGGGTGGCCAGGTAGAAGGGGCGCCCGTCGGCCGCGTACTTGTCCAGTTGCTCGATGGCGCGGCTGGCGAGGTAGTGCTCGAAGGTCGCCTCGACGGGCTGGCGCAGCCGGGCGGCAAGCAGGTTGCCCGGGTTGCCGTTGGGGGTGGTGCCGCGAACGGGATCGGTGATGCGGTACGGCGGCAGGCCGCGTTCCTCCAGGTAGGCCAGGTAGTCGGGGTGGCCGACGGGGTTGTGCCAGCCGGGCAGGTCGGGGCCGTCGAAACCGTGGGAGGCCGCGTTGCGGCGGGCCCCGGCGTGCCACTTGCCGATCAGGCCCAGCTGGTAGTCCCGTTCGGCCAGGGCGCGGGGGAACGTGAAGGCGTCCTCGCGCAGGTCCTCCGGATAGCCGACGTTGCGTTCGTGGTTGGCGAGGAGACCGTGGCGGAAGGGGGCCTGGCCGGTGAGCAGACTGGCGCGGGCCGGGGTGCAGATCGCGGTCGGGGTGTAGAAGCGGTCGAAGCGGGTTCCGCCGGCCGCGAGCCGGTCCAGGTTGGGGGTGGCGACATGCGGGTTGCCGTAACAGCCCAGGGTGTCCACCCGGTGCTGGTCGGTCATCAGGAACAGGATGTTGGTCACCGGCGGGCCGCCTCGGCGTAGAGGGCGGCGGTGTAGAACGAGTCGGCGGCGGGAGCCTTCTTCAGCTGGCCGGTGCCGACGAAGAAGTCGCTCATGCCGTCGAGCCACTTGGCGACCGTTCCGTCCTCGGTCTTGGCGACCAGGTCGGCGGTGGTCAGCGTCTTCACATGACTCGCGTCGGATCCGACCTTGGCCTCGGGGACCTTGAGCAGCTTCGCGGCGGCGGCGATCGCCGCGTCGGGGTGCGCGGAGCGCCAGTCGTTGGCCTCGGCCAGCACCTTGACGACCTTCTTGTCCGTCGCCGAACTGACCTTCCGGCCGGAGACGAACGCCGTCGGGAAGTTGCCGCCGATGTCCTGTGTGCTCGCCACCTCCACCAGGCCGGGCACCTTCTCCTTGATGGTGTCGAGCAACGGGTACCAGATGCCGGCCCCGTCGATCTGCCCGGAGGCGAACGCGGAGACGATGGTGGCCGGTTCCATCGCCACCTTCCGGATGTCGTCCATGGTCATCCCGGCCTGCCGCAGTGCGAGGTTGAGCACCATCTCGCCCGAGGTGCCCTCGGGCACGCCCACCTTCTTGCCCCTCAGCCCGGCGACGGAGGTGATGCCGGGCCGGGCGATGACCCGGTCGGCGAAGGTGAGCGTGTCGATCGCGACGACCTTCGCCTTGCCGGACGCGGGCAGCCACAGGGCACCGGGACCGATGTAGCCGTAGTCGAGGTCGCCGGTGCCCAGTGCCTGGATCTGGACCGGACCGTTGACGAAGGCCCTGATCGAGGCGGAGAGACCGTGCTTCTTCCACAGGCCCTGCGCGTCGGCGATCGCGAGCAGGCTCGCGCCGTTGTAGTCCTCGATGTAGCCGAAGCGGATCTTCGTGGCCCCGTCGCCGCCGGCGTCGTCGGACGACGAGCAGGATGCGACGGAGAGTGTCAGTGCGGTGGCGGACAGTGTCGAAATGAAGGCGCGACGGGACAGACTCATGGAAGGGTCTCTTCTTTCGGTGGGCCGGGGTGAAGTCGGTGGGCCGGAGTGAAGAAGGGGAGGGAGGTCAGACGGCCCAGCCGGCCGGCTGCTGGTGGTAGACCGACGTCCAGACCTCGTTGCGGATCCGGGTGAACTCCGGTGACAGGCGCAGTTCCTCGGTCCGCGGATACGGCAGGTCCACCTCGATGATCCGGTGGATCCGGCCGGGCCGGGCGGCCATCACGACCACGCGCCGGGCCAGGTACACCGCCTCCTCGACGTCGTGCGTGACGAACACGACCGTGCGGCGCTCCCGCGTCCAGGTCGTCAGCAACTGGTCCTGCAACTGCACTCGGGTCAGGGCGTCCAGTGCGCCGAACGGCTCGTCCATCAAGAGCACTTCGGGATCGACCGCGTAGGCGCGCGCGATCGCACAGCGCTGCTTCATCCCGCCGGACAGCGCCTTGGGCAGCACGTCGGCGAAGTCGGTGAGTCCCACGAGGTCGATGGCGTGATCGGCGCGCCGCCTGCGCTCGCCGGCCGGCAGCGAGGCGATCCGCAGCCCGAACTCGACATTGCCGCGTACGGTGAGCCACGGGAAGAGCGCGTACTGCTGGAAGATGACCCCGCGCTCGGGTCCGGGACCGGTGACCCGCGCGCCGTCGACGAGCACCTGCCCCGCGCTCGGCTCGACCAGCCCCGCGGCCAGGTTCAGCAGCGTCGACTTGCCGCAGCCGGACGGTCCGACGACGGTGACGAACTCCCGGTCGCCGATGTCCAGCGACACCCGGTCGAGTGCGGTGAAGTCCCCGCTCCTCATGGGGTAGGACCTGGTGACCTCCTGGAAGGAGATCTTGGGGCGCACGGGCGATGCGGACGACACGGGTGATACGGACGGCGAGGGGGACGCGGGGGGTATGGGGGGCGTGGCCGGGACGGAGGGCTTCTCCAGAGGTCCTCGGAGGGTCATCGTCGCTCCTGCCATCCGGTCAGCCGGCGTTCGGCGAGCAGCAGCAGTCGGTCCATGAGGAGCCCGATCACCCCGATGGTGATGAGACCGACGAAGATCGTGGGGATGTCGTAGTAGGTCTGGGCGTGCATCATCTCGTAGCCGAGTCCCTTGTCCGCGGCGATGAGTTCGGCCGCCACCACGGTCCCCCAGGCGGCGCCCAGGCCGATCCGCATCCCCACCAGAAGGAACGGGGTCGCCGCCGGGACCACCACCTTCAAGAAGATGACTCGGTCGGGTGCGCCCAGCACACGGGCCGCGTCGATGAGCGTGCGGTCGACGCCGATGACTCCCTGGAAGGCCGCCACCACGCTGGACAGGAACGCGGCGAGGAAGATGACGAACACCTTCGGCGTCTCGTCGATGCCCATGAGCACGATGGCCAGCGGAATGATCGCCAGCGGCGGTACGGTCCGGAAGAACTGCACGTACGGTTCGAGGAGTCCGCGGGCCACCGGGTACCAGCCCATCAGGAATCCGACCGGCACGGCCAGCAGGGTGCCGAGCGCGAAGCCCAGGAACACCCGGCGCAGACTGGCCAGGGCGTCCTGTTCGAGCGTGCCGTCGCCCAGCAGGTGCACGGCGCGGTAGGCCACCGAGAGCGGCCCCGGCACGTCCACCGCCCGGGTCGCGGCGGCGACGGCCCACACGGTGACGCCCACGACCAGGGCGATCAGGTTGAGCAGGGCCGGAGGCGGGGTCCGGCGGCCCCGGCGGGGCGCCGACGCGGACGAGGCAGGGGTCTTGCCGGAGGCGCTGATCACGGCCATGGCGGTCTCCGCGGGACGGGAGCGTTCATGATCACTCCAAGGGATCGGAGGCGGGGTAACGGGCGAGCAGGGGGGATTCGTGCAGGACGAGGGCGATGGCGCCGAGTGCGCCGCCCGCCTCGCCGAGGGTGGCGGCCCGAAGGTCGGCCCGTGACCGCGAGATCGGCATGAGGTGCGCGCGCAGCGCGCGTTCGACGGAGCCGAACAACGCCGTTCCGGCCGCGGCCAGTTCGCCGCCCAGCACCGTGACGTCGGGACCGATCGCGTTGCACACCGCCGCGAGGACGGTGCCGACGCGGCTTCCCACCTGCTCCAGCACCCGGACCGCAGCCGGGTCGTGCGGCAGCAGGGCCAGGAAGGCGGGCAGGTCGGCTGCCGTGCCATGGGCGTCCAGGACCGCGCCGATCGAGGCGACGGTCTCCAGGCAGCCGCGCTTGCCGCACGAACATCGGCGCCCGTCGGGCTCGGCCGTGATGTGGCCGAACTCGCCGGACAGCCCGTGCGCGCCGCGGTGCAGCGCCCCGCCGACCACCAGACCGCCGCCGACGCCGTACGACAGCCGGAGGTACAGCACGTCCTGCACACCGGCCGCCGCTCCCCAGGTCGCCTCGGCCAGCGACGCGAGCCGCGTGTTGTTGTCGAGGAGCACGGGGACGCCGAACCGCTTGCGGAGCAGGAGGGGGAGGTCGGCGAGGGCGGGACGGGGAGCGGACTCGGTGCCGCCCACCACGCCGTCCGCCGGGCCGGTGCCGGTGCCGGTGCCGGTGGCGAGGTCGGCCGGTGTGCCGGATTCGGTGTCGGCGGACGGCCGGGCGTCGACCGGGCCGACCACGCCGACGCCGACACCGCTCAGCGCGCCCAGCCGCAGCGTGCCCCCGGCGAGTCGGCCGACCAGGACTCCGGCCAGCTCGACCCGGTCCTCCCAGCCGAGGTCCGGGGCGTGCGCCTGGCTCGCCGAACCGATCACCTCGTGAGCCAGGTTGACCGCGGCCACGTGCACCGCCCGCCGGGCGAAGTCGATGCCGATCGCCTGGCCGGCGTCGGGATGCAGGGTCAGCGTCTCGACCGGACGGCCCCGGCGCCGCTCGGCGGGCGCGGGTGCCGTGGCCACGACGGCGCCGCTCTCCACCAGGGCGGTGACGATGTCGTACAGCGTCGTGCGGGACAGACCGCTGAGCCTGCCCAGCTCGCCCCGGCTGAGCGGGCCGTGCGTGCGCAGCAGTCGGAGTACGCGTTCCTCGTGTCCCCGGCGCAGGCGCGCCAGCGGTCCCTGATGGTCGGATGGCATGCAGCCAGGATGGGGACGGCCCCACTTTTACGTCAACAGCCCGGAAAAATTCCGGAGTTCGCGGCCGACCCTCGCGCGGGTGCGATCAGTGCAGGTCGGAGACGTGTCGTCGGACTTCGGGACGGCCGCAATGTTTCATGACGCCGCAACAAACAGTGTCCGCGTCAGACGTCCCGGACGCAGCGGAAGCCCAGATTCCCGGTGCTGCTGTCCGGTGTGTTTGCGGTGCGCGCCGAGACCCGGTAGCGGTTGCAGTACGAGTGATGGCACAGGTACGAGCCGCCGCGCATCACCCGCGACGTGCCCCGGGCCGGCCCTCGCGGGTCGGTGCGGCGACGGGGAACGTGTCCGGTGCCCCACCAGTCCGCACACCACTCCCAGACGTTGCCGGACACGTTGTACAACCCGAAGCCGTTGGGCTCGAAGGCGTCCACGGGTGCCGTCCCCCGGTAACCGTCCTCCGCCGTGTTCCTGGTGGGGAAGCGGCCCTGCCAGATGTTGCAGCGGTGCTCCCCGCCCGGCGTCAGCTCGTCGCCCCAGGGGAACCGGCGCTGTTCGAGCCCCCCGCGTGCGGCGTACTCCCACTGTGCCTCGGTCGGCAGCCGGACGCCGGCCCACCGGCAGTAGGCGAGCGCGTCGTGGTGCGAGACATGGACCACGGGATGGTCCGCCCGGTCGTCGACATCGCTGCCCGGCCCCTCGGGCGCGCGCCAGTGAGCTCCTTCGACACCGCACCACCACGGGGACTGCGGCGGCCGGACCGCCCCGCGCCGCAGCTGTGCGGGCAGGAACCCCGCGAACACATAGGACCAGCCGAATCGTTCCGCCTCGGTGACGTGACCGGTCGCGTCCACGAACCGGGAGAACCGCTCGTTGGTCACCGCGTGGACATCGATCCAGAAGGGCGACACGGTGACCTCGCGCACGGGGCCCTCGCCGTCCTCCGGGAACCCGTCCGGGTCGTCGGTCCCCATCAGGAACGTGCCGCCGTCGAGCAGCACCATGCCCTGGTGCCCGCCCGGGTCGGTGGCGCCCGGCGGTCGGTGCGGCTCCAGGCGGACCGTGGCCCCGAGCCCCGTCCGAGCCGTGTGGGTGCCGCCGCCGGGGGGTGTGCAGCAGCTCCCGGGTTCCGCCTCGGACGGTGCCATGTGACCTCCAGCATCGGACTGATCCGCTGCCCCGAGGCTACGTCCCTCACGAACAGCGCATTTTGACGGTACGTCGGCTCAGTGTGCCGTCATCGGTCCTTCACCCCGTCACCGTCCCGGCCGCGCGGACCGGATCCCGACCGCCAGGGATCGCCGCGAGCAACTCGCGGGTGTACGCGTGCCGTGGGCGGGCGAAGAGGTCGTCCGCAGGACCCGTCTCCACGACCCGGCCCGCCCGCATGACGGCGACCTGGTGCGCGATCTGGCGTACGACGGCCAGGTCGTGCGAGATGAAGAGGTACGCCACCCCCAAGTCCGCCTGCAACTCGGCCAGCAGCTCCAGCACTTGGGCCTGCACCGACACGTCGAGCGCGGAGACGGGCTCGTCGCACACCACCAGGTCGGGGGAGAGGACGAGCGCGCGGGCGATCGCCACCCGCTGACGCTGCCCGCCGGACAGCTCCGCGGGCCGCCGCTCCAGCACGGCCGCCGGAAGCGCCACCCGGTCGAGCAGTTCGCGGGCCCGCGCGAGCCGGGAGACGCGATTGCCGACCTTGAAGGCGCGCAGTGGCTCCGTGATCACCTCGCCGATGGAGAAGCGCGGATCGAGGGACGCGTACGGGTTCTGGTAGACGAGCTGGGCACGGCGGCGCAGCTGTCTGGCACGAGTGCCTGTGGCGGTGGTGACGTCGGCGCCGTCGAACAGGACCTGCCCGGCGGTCGCGTCGGCGAGCCGGAGCACCAGCCGCGCGGTGGTGGACTTGCCCGAGCCCGACTCGCCCACCAGCGCGAGGGTCCGTCCGCGCCGGAGGGTGAAGCTGACGTCGTCGACGGCACGCAGGGTCCGGGGCCCGTCGCCGGTGCGGGGCAGCCGGAACTCCTTGACCAGGTTGCGCACTTCCAGCAGGGGACCCGTGTCCGTCGTGGGCGGCGCGGATGGGGACGGGCGGCGGCGCCCGCCGGTGAGGCTCGGGGCGCTCGCCAGCAACTGCCGGGTGTACGCGTCCCGGGGGCCGGCGAGGACGTCACGGGTGGGGCCCGCCTCCACCACCCGGCCCTGCGCCATGACCACCAGCCGCTGCGCCCGGTCGGCGGCGACCCCGAGGTCGTGGGTCACCAGCAGGACCGCCGTGCCCGACTCCTCGGCGAGGCGCTGGAGATGGTCGAGGATGACCCGCTGCACGGTGACGTCGAGCGCGCTGGTCGGCTCGTCGGCGATGATCAACTCGGGTCGCGCCGCGATCGCGACGGCGATCAGGACCCGTTGCCGCATTCCGCCGGAGAGTTCGTGCGGGTACTGCCGGGCCCGGACGGCCGCGTCGGGCAGTCCGGCCCGGTCCAGGACCTCGATCGCCTCGGCGGCGGCCGAGCGGCGGCTCGCGAGTCCGTGGATGCGCAGCACCTCGGCGACCTGCTCGCCGATCCGTTTGACCGGGTTGAGCGACACGGTCGGGTCCTGGGGTACGAGGCCGATCCGCGCCCCGCGCACGGTGCGCAGCTCCGCCTCCGACAGCGTGGTCAGGTCGTGCCGGCCAAACCGGACCGTGCCCGCGTCGATGCTGCCGCTGTCCGGCAGGAGCCTGGTGATGGCGTGCGCGGTCGTGCTCTTGCCGGAGCCCGACCCGCCGACCACCGCCGTCACCTGTCCCGGCCATACGTCGAGGTCCACGCCCCGGACGGCCGCCACGGTGCCGCCGCGAGTGCGGTACGAGACGGACAGGCCGCGGATCTCCAGCAGTGGTGCGGTCACGTCCGCACCGCTTTCAGAGCCCTCACTGTCCGCCCCGCTCTCATTGCTCCCACCACTCCCACCCTTCTCTCGTCGGTCGGTCGGTCATCGTCGGCGGGACCATTCGCCGTCCAGCGCCCTCGCGACGCGGTTGGTGGCCAGTACGGTCGCGGCGATCGCCAGACCGGGCAGCGCGGTCAACCACCAGGCGTTGGCCAGGTAGTTGCGGCCCTCGGAGATCAACGTGCCCCACTCCGGAGCGGGCGGGGGAGCGCCGTAGCCGAGGAAGCTCAGCGCCGACACCGCCAGGATGGAGGCGCCGAAGTCGAGGGTGGCCAGGACGATCACCGGGCCCGCGGCATTGGGCAGCACATGCCGGCCCAGCACCGAGTACCAGCGGGCCCCACAGGAGCGGGACGCCTCGACGAACACCGCCTGACGCACCCGGAGCACCTCGGCGCGCGCGACGCGGGCGAAGGAGGCGACACTGGCGATGCCGACCGCGACGGCCACCTTCACCGTCCCGTATCCCAGCGCGGTCACCAGGGCCAGCGACAGGAACAGCGCGGGGATGGACAGCAGGACGTCGACGAAACGCATCACCACGTCGTCCACCCAACGGCCGACGAACCCGGCGACCACACCGAGCAGCCCGCCCACCACGAAGGCCACCAGCACCGCGATCAGCGTCGCCTTCAGGGACAGCTGGGCGCCGTGCACCACCCGGGCGAACACATCGCGCCCCAGCTCGTCCGTGCCGAACCAGTGCGCACCGCTCGGGCCGCGGAAGTTCTGCGTCGGCACCCCCTTCAGCGGGTCCCGCGAGGTGAACAGCCGCGGCCGGAACGAGGCCGCCACCACCAGCACCAGCACGCCGACCGACAGCAGCAGACCGGGCCGGAGCACCAGGAACCGCAGCATCCGCCGTACGCCGAGGCGGCGCCCCGGTTCGGGAACGGACGACGCACCGACCGGCCGGGCGAGGCCGGGCGCGGCCTCGGCGGGAGCCTCGACAAGGCTCTGACTCAGGCTCTGGCTCATACGACACGCGCCCTTCCGCCCGGGGAGGCCATCACGATCCGTGGGTCGAGCAGCGGATAGACCAGGTCGACGACCAGGTTCGCCGTCACGAAGACCAGCGCGCCGAACGCCACCACCCCCTGGACCACCGGGATGTCCTGGGCCGTGACAGCCGCCGCGGTCACCCGGCCCAGGCCGTCACGGGAGAACACCGTCTCGACGACGACCGAACCGGCGATCAGCTGCCCCACCAGCAGGCCGACGACCGTCAGCGCAGGCAGGGAGGCGTTGCGCAGCGCGTGCCGCAGATGGACCCGCCACCGGCCCGCGCCCTTGGCACGGGCGGTCTCCACATACGCCTGGTCGAGCGCGGTGAGCAGGCTCTTGGCCAGCACCTGCGCGATCTGGGCGCCGGTCGGGACCGCCAGCGTCAGCGCCGGCAGCACCAACCCGCTCGGCCCGTCGTTGCCGAACGCGGGGAACCAGCGCAGACGGAAGGAGAACACCTCGACGAGCAGCAGCCCCACCCAGAACGTCGGGACCGACACCCCCAGCGGCGGCAGCGACAGCAGCAGCTGCCGCAGCCGACGCCGCGTGGTGTACGTCGCGGCCACCGCCAGTCCGCCGCCGAGGACCACCGCGAACAGCAGCGCTGTCGCGGTCAGTTGGAGGGTCTGGGGCAGAGCGTCGGCCAGGGTCGAGGCGACCGGTCGGCCGGTGCTGACCGAGTCGCCGAAGTCCCCGCGCACCGCCCGCCCGAGATACTCGGCGTACTGCGCGAGCACCGGCTTGTCGAAGCCGTACTCGTGCCGCAGCGCGGCGATCTGTCGGGGATCGACCTGCCCCGAGTCCATTCCGGCACCGGCCATCGCCGTGACCGGGTCACCCGGCAGGTAGTCCAGCACCAGGAACGACACGGTGTACGCCGCCCACAGCACCCCGACCGCCTGCGCGAGCCGTTTGAGCACATAGCCGCGCACGGGGTCAGCCGATCCAGGTGTCGTGCAGCTGGATCCGGCTGGAGGCGTCGAAGGCGAGGTCGTGCACCTTCGTGGACACGCCCAGCTGGGTCTGCAGCTCCACCACCGGCACGTTGTAGGCGTCGCGCACGATCGACTGCTGTGCCTGGGCCACCAGCCGGCTGCGCTCGGCCGGGTCGCTGGTCGCGGCCTGCGCGGACAGCGCCGTGTCCAGGCCGCCTGCCGGTACGCGGTAGAAGTTGGCCAGCTTCGTGGAGAAGGTGCTGCGCAGGATGTCGGGGTCGGCGCGGGTGATGTTGCTCCAGATCACGTCGTATTCGCCCGACTGCTGTATCGGCGACAACTGGGTGAGCTGGAGCTGCCGGAGGGTCACCTGGACGCCTACGGACTTCAGTTGCTGCTGTATCAGCTCCAACGCGGGCTGGTTCGTGGCCGCGTTGGGAACCCAGTCGATGGTCAGGCTCAGCTTCCGCCCGTCCTGGACGCGGATGCCGTCGCCGCCCACCCGCCAACCGGCCTCTTCCAGCAGGGACTTCGCCTTGGCCGCGTCGAAGGCGAGATCCGGGGCGAGATCGGTGTAGTCGGGCGTGGTGTGTGCGAGGACGCTGGTGGCCGCCCGGGTGCCGGTGGGGAAGACGGTGTCGGCGATCTGCTTCCGGTCGACGGCGGACAGGATCGCCCGGCGGACCCTGATGTCCTTCAGGACCGGCCGCGCGTTGTTGAGGGCGAGTCCGAAGACGATGCCGGGGTTGGCCCGCCGCTGGAGGGCGACCTGGCCGCCCTTGAGTGCCGCCTCGTCGGCCCGGCCCACGCTGCCGATGGCGTCCACCTGGCCGGACCGGAGACTGCCGGCGCGTACGCCCGCCTCCGGTACGACCTTGAACACCACCTGGTCCAGATACGCCTCGCCCCGCTTGTTCCACCGCGAGGATCCCCAGGCGTAGCCAGGGCGTCTGGTCAGGGTGACCGACTGGTTCTGCACGTACTGTTTCAGCACGAACGGTCCGGACCCGATCACCCCGTCACTGCACTTCTGCTGCGGTGACTTCGTCACGCTCGCCGAGGACTCGATCCCCAGCGAATGTGTGGAAGTCGCTTGCAGGAACTGGGCGTTGGGCTGCTGGAAGATGACCTTGACGGTGAGCGGGTCGACCACCGTGGTGCTTTCGACACCGCTCAGATAGCCCTCGGCCAGAGTCCCCAGGACACCGAGCTTCGGCACCGCGTCGAAGTTGTCCTTGACCACCTGGGCGGTCAGCGGGGAGCCGTCGCTGAAGGTGACACCGGAGCGCAGATGGAAGGTGAAGGCGGTCGAGTCGGCACTGATGTCCCAGCTCTTCGCCAGCCACGGCACGATCTTGCCGGTACGGGGATCCTGGTCCGTCAGGGAGTCCACGATCTGGCGCACCGAGTAGATCGTGTCGTTGCTGCCGACCTGCTGGGGATCCACGCAGCCGGCGTCCGAACCCACGGCGAAGGTCAGGGTGCCGCCGGACCGCGGCTTGCCGCCTCCTGTGCCGGAGCCGTCGGTGCCCGACCCGCAGGCGGTCAGCAGCACGCCGGTGGTGAGCAGGGCGGTGAGCGTCGCCCATCGGGGAGTTCTGAAATCCGGTAGTGCTCTCACGAGAGGTTCTCCTCTATGCGTCGCCCGGCATGGAGCACCGCACGAGGCACGACCGCGCACAGGCGCGCGGTCCCGGTCGGCGCGACGCCGATGACGGGGAAGTGCCCTGCGGACAGGGGCCAGGCGGAAAGCGGATCAGGAAGATCAGCAGGAAACGGGGGATATCGACCGCTGATGGGTGTGACGGATGTCGACCGTCGGCGAGGAAGGTCGCCGAAGCCCGGCCGCGGGAAGGGCCGTCAGGCCTGACAGAGGCAGCTGGTCGAGCGCTTCAGATCGATGTGGCGTCGGCGCGCCAGCCGGGAGAACACCATGGCGACCAGGGAGGAGGCGGCAGGGCCACCATCGCGTCGCATCACGGTCCTCCACCTCGTCGGCCCTGAACACAGGGCCACGCGCTTGCGGGGATCGTCGCTGATCCCGCCGGGCTTTCACCTGGAGCACCCCGCCGCGCGGGAGGGTTGCCGGTCAGCGAGCCAGGGCTTGACGCTGACACTCAATGCCGTTCTTGATCGTACGGAGCGGTTCCGACGTACGTCAATGCCGCGACCGGACGCTCCCGCGGCGACGTGGGGACGGCCGCGGTCGCGCCCGGAAGGTCATGGTTCAGGAACCGCCGCGCTCGCGCGGGAGCTTCTGGCCCGCCTCGATCGCCACCGTCAGCCGGTTCTCCGCCGGCGGCAACGGGCAGGTGGCCAGGTCCGTGTAGGCGCACGGCAGGTTGGTGGCCCGGTTGAAGTCCAGGACGACCGTGCCGTCGGCTGCGGGCGGTTCGACGGACAGGGTCCGGCTGGCGGTGTAGGTGGTGACCCCGGCGGTCGTGTCGGTGAACAGCACGCTCAACCGGCCCTGACCGGCCCCGGGAAACGCGGTCAGCGACAGCCGGTGCCCGTCCACCTCGAACTCGATCCTGCCGGGCGCCTCGTACACGTGCTCCAGACCCTCAACCACGGCGCCCACGGTGGTGGACCGCGGCTCGTCGAAGGGGATGTAACGGCCCGTCACGGCCCAGCGCGGGTCGGGGGCGTAGGCCGGTGTTCCCATGAAGGCCGTGCGCAGCGGCGCGTCAGGGTGCCGGGGGCGCACGATGTCATGACCGCCCCGCTTGGCGACCTCGATGACGGCGTCCTTCCAGACCGCGTCGACGCCACCGCGTTCGGGCAGCACGCCGAAACGGTGCTCACCGCTCACCGGCTTCCCGTCGACGACCAGTTCCTCACCGTCGTCGAGCGCGACGACGACCCCGTCGGGGCCGGTGTGCCAGCTACCGGGCGCGTCGCTGAAACGCTGCGGCCGGTCGTCGAGCCAGTGCAGACCGGTGATCGCCAGGAAACCGTGCGGGCCGGAGAGCCGGGCCTCTTGTTCGCGGTACCACTCCAGCCACTGTTCGGTGAAGGCACGGAGGTCTGCCGTGGTCGCCTCGCTGGTCATGAAATCTCCTTCGGTGTACGGAGGTTGGCCCCCGCGCGGGGATGCTGGGTCGGGGGCTGGGGACGGGGGTCTTCGGAGCTCGGCGGGATGCCGTGGATCCGAGGGGCTCAGGCGGCCAGTTCGCCGAGGAGCGCCCAGGTACGGCGCCGGTCCGCCGCTCCCGCGATCTCGGTGCCCGAGAACACGACCTCGGTCGCGCCGGCGTCGCGGTAGCGCCGTACCTCTGCCTCGACCGCCTTCTCGTCGCCGATCACGGCCAGGTCCGCGGCGCGCCGGCCGCCGGAGAGCTCGATGACCCGGGCGTAGGACGGGACCTGTTCGTAGAACGCGAGGTTCTCGGTGGCCTTCGCGCGCACCGCGTCCACGTCGTCCGTGACCACGCCGGGTACCAGCGCCACGATCCGGGGCGCGGGCCGTCCGGCGGCCTCGGCCGCGGCGGCCAGGGCGGGGACGATGTGTTCCGAGAGGGCGCGCGGTCCCGCGAGGTAGGGCAGGATCCCGTCCGCCAGCTCACCGCTGACCCGCAGCGCCTGCGGGCCCATCGCGGCGACGAGCAACGGGACACCGGACTCCGCGCCCGGTACGCGCGCGGGGATCGGGGTGGTGGCGGTGAGCAGCTCACCGTGGAAGTCGGCCGTGCCGGTCTCGGTCAACTGGCGCAGTGCGGTGAGGAATTCACGCAGCCGGGCGATGGGCCGCCGGAACGGCAGGCCGAAGCCGGTCTCCGTCAGCAGTTTCGTGCCCAGGGCCAGTCCGAGGTGGTAGCGGCCGTGGGTGGCGGCCTGGGCGGTCTGGGCCTGACTGGAGACCAGCAGGGGGTGGCGGCCGAAGACGGGGATCGCGGAGGTGCCCACGTGCAGCTCCGGTACCGCGCGTCCGACGATCGCGGCGAGCTGGGGTGAGTCCGCGCCGAAACTCTGGCCGAACCACACGGACCGCAGCCCGGCGGACGCGGCCTCCTCGGCCAGTCGCACACTGGCGTCGACCTGGTTCTGCGCGTCGGATGCGTTGAGTGCTACGCCAACAGTCATGTCAGTGGGAACGGGCGGCCGGTGAGCCGGCATTCCTGCCGAGTGTGACGGCTGTATGTCAGTCGTGTGAGGCGGTGCTGCCCGGTCTGTCGGTCGGGTGCGGGGCGCGGCAGCCACGCCGGCAGACCCGCCTGGACACGCGGTTCACCGGCAAGTGGGCTCCGTTGACGCCTTCCGCCCCGCGTGCTTACATCCCGCCATGCCGTTGTCGGAGCCGCTGACCCGCCGTCGCGCCGTGGACCTCGTCCGCGTGGCCGCCGCGCTGTGTCGGACGACCGGCTGACCTCGCGCTGCCGCCAACCTCCTTCCAGCACAAGCCGGTCGGGCACGCAGCGGACCGTCCCGGCAAGACTTGCGCCGAGCCGTCGAGCCCTCCCTTTCGTCCCGCCCCGTCATGACGAGGACCCGCCATGCCTTCCTCCACCCCCACCGGCCGACACCTCGAAACCGACTACGACCGTCGCAGACTGCGCCAGTGGCTCGCGGGAGAGGCCAGAGCCGACGGGGTCACCCGCCGTCGGCTGCTCGCCCTGCTCACCGCGACCGCCTCCGCGACCGCGATCGGTGGCGCGCAGCCCGCCCACGCCGCCGACAGGACGATCGTCAAACCGCTGCCCGCCGAGTGGTTCATCGAGCGCGGCACCAACGCCGAGACCCGCTGGGAGGCGCTGCGCGGAACCGGCCACCACACTCCGAACGAACTCTTCTTCGTGCGCAACCACACCGCCACACCCGTCCTGGACGCCGACGACTGGCGGCTTCGGCTGTGGGGGAGCGGCTTGCGCGGCAGACCGGGGGAGGACCGGCCGGTGGAGTTCGGGTACGACGATCTGCGCGCGCTGCCGGCCGTCACCCGGACCGCCTTCGTCGAGTGCGCCGGGAACGGCCGCTCCTACTACACGACGCAACAAGGGGAGACGGTCACCGGCACCCCGTGGACCCTGGGCGCGATCGGCGTCGCGCGCTGGCGCGGGGCGCGCCTGGCCGACGTGCTGCGCAGGGCCGGGCTGTCCGCGCGAGCCGTGGACGTGCAGCCGCGCGGTCTGGACGCCGAGTACGTCAGCGGCGGTGAGAGCCTGGGCCGGGTACGCCGTCCGCTGCCGCTGGCCAAGGCCCTGGACGACGTACTGCTCGCGTACGAGATGAACGGCGATCCGCTTCCGTACGACCACGGCTACCCGGTACGGGTGCTGGTGCCCTCATGGGTGGGGATCGCGTCGATCAAGTGGGTCGGCGACATCGAGGTGTCCGCACAGCCGCTCTTCTCGCCCTGGAACACCACCTTCTACCGGCTGTTCGGCCCCGCCCACCCCGAGAACGGCAGCGCGCCGATCACCCGGCAGACCACGAAGAGCGCCTTCGAGCTGGCGAGCGGGGCCACGTTCACGGCCGGCCGCAGGCACGTACTGCACGGCCGGTCGTGGTCGGGCGCGGGAGCCGTCGCCGAGGTCGACGTCAGTACCGACGGCGGTACCAGCTGGCGGCGCGCCCGGCTGCACGACCGGCCCCAGGCCGGTACCTGGGCCCGCTGGTCCCTCGGCTGGCAGCCCGACACGCCCGGCCCCACCCACCTGATGGCCCGCGCCACGGACACGGCGGGCCGCACCCAGCCGGACATCGCCGTGCCGAACACGCAGGGGTACCTGTTCGGCGCGGTGGTGCGGCATCCGGTGAGCGTGGTGTGACAGAGGGCGGTTCCAGGAGGGGGCCGTGGCGTCGACGGCCGCGGGGATCGTGGACGGTCACGGCCTTCCGCGCCCGGCGTCCTTCCGGGGAAGGAGTTCGCCCACGAGGTCGGCGACCTGCGCCACCTCGATGAGGAAGCCGTCATGGCCGTGAGGGGATCCGATCAGCCGGAGGCCGTCGGCGGTGGGGATGCCCGCCGCCAGTTCCGCCTGTTGAGCCGGTGGGTGGAGGCGGTCGGAGTCGACCCCCGCCACGAGGGTGGGGGCGGTGACCCGGCGCAGGGCTGCGCGCACGCCACCGCGGCCCCTGCCGACGTCGTGGCTGTTCATGGCCTCGGACAGCACGACGTAGCTGCCCGCGTCGAAGCGGCGTACCAGCTTGGCGGCGTGATGGTCGAGGTAGGACTCGACCTGGTACCGGCCGCCGTCCCCGGGGTCCTCCGGGCCCTGGGGCGTACGGCCGAAGCGGGCGTGGAGTTCCGGCTCGCTGCGGTAGGTGACGTGGGCGATCCGCCGGGCCAGACCGAGTCCGGTGTGCGGGCCGCGGCCGGTGTCGTGGTAGTGGCCTCCGAGCCAGTTCCGGTCGGCGCGGATGGCACGCAGCCGGATGTCGGCCCAGGCGATCTGCTCGGCGCTCGCGGCGGCGGTCGTGGCGAGCAGCAGGAGCGCGCCGGTTCGCCCGGGACGGGACACGGCCCACTCCAGAGCCCGCATCCCGCCCATCGAACCGCCGACCACCAGGGCCCAGCGGTCGATGCCCGGCGCGTCGGCCAGTCCGGCCTCGGCCGCCACCTGGTCGCGCTGTGTCAGGAAGGGGAAATCACCGCCCCAGCGGCGTCCGTCCGCTGTGGGCGAGGAGGGACCGGTACTGCCCTGGCAGCCGCCGAGGACATTGGGCGCCACGACGAACCAGTGGTCCGGGTCCAGGGCGCGACCCGGTCCGACGAGGCCGTCCCACCAGCCGGGGGTGGGGTGCCCGGGTCCGGCCGGTCCGGCGACGTGGCTGTCCCCGGTGAGGGCGTGCAGCACGAGGACGGCGTTGGAGGCGTCCGGCGCGAGCCGTCCCCACGTCTCGAACGCGAGCCGCGCACCCGGCAGTTCACCACCCGCCTCCAGCGAGAGCGGCTTCTCACGGCTGTACCACCGGCGACGTCCCGGCGGGTCCCCTCCCGCCAGGCACCGGTGGCCGGCGGGAGAGGTTCCTGGGAGGACGTCAGTACGGTGCTCAGGACGCGCCCTTGGCCGCGCGGAAGCCTGCCTCCAGGTCCGCCTTGAGGTCGGCGAGGTTCTCGATGCCGACCGACAGACGCACCAGACCCGGTGCGGCGCCGGTCGCCGCGAGCTGTTCCTCTGGGTGATGAGACGGAAAGTGTCGATCCGAGCCGGAGCGCTGTCCCCGTCCTGGTGCGGTGACAGCTGGCCGGACAGCGCGCCGACGAGCGCGACGCGAGCCCCACGGCGTGCCGCGGCGAGTGCGGCGGTCAGTTGCTCACCGCCCACGGTGTCCAGCACGACGTCGATGCCCTCGGGTGCTGCCTCCCTCGACTGGCTGGTGAGCGAACGTGACTGGTCGCCGGGCACCAGCGCCGAGTCGTAGCCGAGGTCGGTGTGCAGCCGCTCGGCCTTCACCGGTGAACGGGTGGTGCCGATGACTCGGCCGGCGCCCAGCAGCCGGGCCACCGGGCCGGCCGGGGATCCGACCCCGCCCGCCGCACCGGTGACGAGGACCGTGTCGCCCGGGCGCACGGCGGCCAGCCGGGTCAGCGCGCCATAGGCCGCGTCCGACGACAGGTGGGTGGCCGGATCCGGCAGTGCATCGTCGACCACGGTGCAGTCCGCGGCGGCCACCAACGCGTGCTCACGCCATCCGAACAGGTGCGTGACGATGTCCCCAGGCCGCAGCCGGCTGCCCGGTCCCGCGGCGACGACCTCACCGACGGCGGGGCCGAAGAGCGCGTCACCGACGTGGATCGTCGGCAGCGGCACCCCCTCGGGTGCGCCCCCGATCAATGTGCGCAGCCCGGGGAACACGAGGAAGTACCGGTTGTGGACGAGGACTTGACCAGGGCCGGGCGCGTGCAGCTCTTGTGCGACGACGGCGAGCTCGGGGCCGGGCAGGCCCTTGGGCTCGGCGACGAGGCGGACCTCGCGGGTGACGGACGGCGGGGGAGCGGGCATGGAAGAACTCCTGGGTCGAGGAGGGAGGCCAGGTGGCGGGCCAGGAAGGAACCCGGCGGCGGGCCGGCGCGGGCGCGCACACGTTAAGTCCTGACGTGCGGGTCAAGGGCAAGCGCCAAGTGTCTCCGGAGGCCCCGGCGCGCGACTCCACCGGCCGCCCGCGGCCCCTCCTCGGTGCACGCCACCGACCGTTCGTACCGGCTGTCTGTCCACTCCTTGGACATGCCGCGCACCTCGGCGAGCGGTCGGCGCCGACTGCCCGCAGGGTGCACGCGCCCCGTCCGCCGAACGTGCACGGAGTCGGTCGGCGCGTCCCGGCGACCCCTCGTCAACACCGATGCTGACCAGGCATTTCTGCTCCCGCATGGGGGCGCTGTCAGGGGGCGCGACGGGTCTGGCGCCATCCGCCCCGACCGGTTCGCACGGGTCTGGCGCGAGCCGTTGCCCGGCGTCGGACCGTTGCGGTTCCGGACGGATGGAGAGTCCTCTGTGTCCGCGATGCGAGACGCATTCTTGACCACCCCGGTGGACGTCTGCTGAACTCCCGTCCCATGAACCCGCACGTGGACCTCACCCGGCGGCGCCACATCGATCTGGCGCACGTCGCCAGCACGTTCTGTTGTCGCTGACCCGGTAAGCCGTCCGCGGCAGCGATCGACGCGCACCGAGCGCGCACGGACATGGCGACGTGGCTGATGCAATGTCAAACCGCGCTCGGGGAGCCGTAGTTCCGCAGGGCCGTCGCATCCGACCTCTCAGCGGCTCCTTCCGGGTTCTTCGCCCGCACTCCTCCTTCCCGGCCGCGGCCGGAAGCCCGTGGCGCGGGATTCGGCGGTTCGCCATCAGCCCCCTGGCGGCGGGTTCCGCCCGGCCGTGCCTCCCGCCTGGACGACGGCTGCCTGCCTCCGCGTCGTGACCGCGGCCCCTTTCCCATTCCCGTTCGGTCGGCGAGGCGATCCGTCATCGCCGCCCATCCCTCAGCCCACGGTGGCTCGCCCACCCCTCCCCGAGAAGGACCTCCTCATGCCCGTGTCCATTCGCAAGCTCACCAGCCGCATCGGAGCGGTGGCCGAAGGCGTCGATCTGACGGCGCCACCGGACGGCTCCACGCTCACGGCACTCCGTGAGGCCCTCAACGAGCACAAGGCACTCGTCTTCGACGACGTCGGCCTCGACGACTCCGGCCAGGAGCGCGTGGCCCGTTGGTTCGGCGAACTCACCACCGCCCATCCGAACGTGGCGGCCGTCGACGGCACGACGAATGTGCTCGCCGTCGACAGCGGGACCTCCAAGGCCGACGAGTGGCACACGGACGTCACGTTCGTGGTCAACCCGCCGCAGGTCACGACGCTGAGATCCCTCGTGACCACGCCCTACGGCGGTGAGACGCTCATCGCCAACGCCGCCGCGGCCTATCGCGACCTGCCCGCACCGCTGCGCACCCTCGCCGACTCCCTGCGAGTCGTGCACACCAACCAGTACGACTACGCCCGCCCCGCGGCCGCCACGGCACAACAGCAGGAGTACGACCGGGTCTTCGTCTCGACACCGTACGAGGCCGAACACCCGGTCGTGCGGGTGCATCCACTGACGGGCGAACGAGGCCTGTTCATCGGTGGGTTCGCCAAACGGATCGTCGGCCTGTCCAGCGGCGAATCCGCCGATCTGCTGCGCATCCTCCAGTCGTACGTGACCCGTCCGGAGAACATCCTGCGCTGGACCTGGTCCCCCGGTCAGCTGCTGATCTTCGACAACCGGATCACCCAGCACTACGCGGTGGACAACTACGACGACCACCCGCGACTCCTGAACCGGGTGACCGTCGCGGGAGAGGTGCCGATCGGCGCCGACGGGCGCCGCAGCGAGCAACTCGTCGGCGACGCCTCGCACTACACCGGCGTCCTGGCGGTGGCGGCATGACCGAGGTCCGCATCCCGGCTCCCGCCCTCCTCAGGGGCCCGGACGCCGCGACGAAGAACGAGAGGGAACGTGAGGTGTTCGTTCCGCGCGGCGCGCGCCGCCGGACGACGCTCGGCACACTCCGCGAGCGGCTGCGCTGGCCGCTGGGCATCTACACGACTCCGGTAGTGATCCTCGTGGCCTGGGAGGTGCTCGCCCGGGTCGGCGTGCTGACGAAGACCTACGCCCCGGCTCCGACCTCGATCGTGAAATCCGCCGTCGATCTGTGGCGGCAGGGGGTGCTCGGACCGGACCTGGCCATCTCCCTGCAGCGGGCCGGTATCGGTCTCGCGATCGGTCTGACGGTGGGCATCGTCGCCGGAGTGCTCGGCGGACTCCTGCGCAGCGGTGAGTACCTCTTCAACGGCGTCGTACAGGTACTCAACACGATCCCCCTCCTCGCGGTGCTGCCCCTGATGATCGTGTGGTTCGGCATCGACGAGCTCACGAAGGTGCTGCTGATCTCCTTCGGGGCGGGCGTCCCGATGTACCTCAACCTGTTCGCCGCGATCCGCGGTGTCGACCAGCGGCTGATCGAGATGACCCGCACGACCGGGGCGGGTACGTGGCGCCTGGTGACGCGTGTGCTGGTGCCCGGATCCCTGCCCGGCTTCCTGGTCGGCCTGCGCTTCTCCCTCGCGTACAGCGTCCTCGGCCTCGTCGCCGCGGAAACCGTCAACGCCGACCAGGGACTCGGCTTCCTCATCACCCAGGGACAGACCTATCTGCAGACCAACCAGGTCTTCGTGGGGCTGGTGATCTACTCGCTCCTCGGTCTGCTCGCCGACCAGGTCGTCCGGGCTCTCGAGCGGGTGCTGCTGCGGTGGCGCCCGAGTTATGAGGCGTCATGAGCAGCACAGTTGCGACCGATCTTCGCCGGAACACCGGTGTCGTCGTCGAGCGGGTCGTCCGGCGGTTCGGCGACCGGGCGGTGCTCGATCAACTCGATCTCACCATCGCCGACGGTGAGTTGGTGATCCTGCTCGGCCCCTCGGGCTGCGGCAAGAGCACCCTCCTACGGCTGCTCGCCGGACTGGACCGACCCGACGGCGGACGCGTCGAGGTCCCGGCGAAGCGGGCGATCGTCTTCCAGGCCGACCGGCTGCTGCCCTGGCAGCGGGTCCTTCCCAACGTCACCCTCGGCCTGCACGGACCCGACGCGGACCAGCAGGCACGCGACGTGCTCGCCGAGGTCGGACTCTCGGGCCGCGAGAAGGCCTGGCCCAAGGAACTCTCCGGCGGCGAGGCGCAACGGGTCTCGCTCGCGAGGGCGCTCGTCTCGGAGCCCGAACTCGTCCTGCTCGACGAGCCGTTCGCGGCCCTCGACGCCATCACACGGCTGCGCATGCACGACCTCGTACGCGCCCTGCGGACGAAGCACCAGGCGGCCATGCTGCTCGTCACCCACGACATCGACGAGGCGATCGCCCTGGCGGACCGAGTACTCGTCATGAGCGACGGCCGCATCGGCAACTCCCACGCGGTCCGCCTCTCCGCCGCCGACCGCGAGGCGAGCCTCGCTCGCGAGGAACTGCGTGCCCGGCTCCTGGAAGACCTCGGCCTCGCCGGACAGCACTGACCTCCCCGAACACCGGCATCCAGCACAGAAAGCACCGGACAATCCCATGCACAGGACAACCAGCAGAATCGTCACCGTCGTCGCTTCCCTCGCCTTCGCGAGCACTGTCGTCGCCTGCGGCTCGTCCTCGGACGTCACCGCGCCGCTGAGCAACGCCGGCAACGCGAGCAGTGCGAAGCATCCTGAATGGAGCAAGTACACCTTCACCATCGGAGACAACGGTGGCGACGGCAGCCAAGCCCTCGCGAAACTGACCGGAGTCTTCGACAGTGCGCCCTACAAGGTGAAGTTCGCCCGCTTCACCTACGGCCCGCCGCTCGTCCAGGCCGCGGCGTCCGGGGACATAGACCTGGGCAGCGTCGGTGACGTACCGCCGATCACCGGCGCCGCGAAGGAGTACGGCTTCAAGATCGTCGCGGTGAACCGCTCGCTCACGCCCGACCAGGCGGTCGAGAACATCATCGTGCCCAAGGGCTCGAAGCTGAGGACGGCCGCCGACCTCAAGGGCAAGCGGATCGCCGTTCCGCAGGGCAGTTCCGCCCACGGACTGGCCCTGAACGCCCTCAAGAGCGCCGGCCTCGGCCCCAAGGACGCCAAGCTCGTCTTCCTCGACCCGGCGGCCGCCGCGACGGCGTTCAACACCGGCAAGGTGGACGCCTGGTCGATCTGGAACCCGCAGTCCGCGATCGCGGTCAAGAACGGCGCGCGGGTCCTGGTCAAGGGACTCCCGCCGATCGACCAGACGAGCAGCTACTACGTCGCGACGGACAAGTCGCTGAAGGACAGGACCAAGCGCGCGGCCCTCACCGACGTCCTGGAGCGGCTCTCCCGCGAGTACGCCTGGGCGATCAAACACCCCGACCAGTACGCGAAGGCGCTCTCGCAGGAACAGGGCATCCCCCTGGCCGACGCCAAGGCGTCCCTGGCCGCCTACTCGAACCGCGTGACCCCGGTCGAGAAGTCGGACATCGAACTGGAGCAGAAGCTCGCGGACGCCTTCCTGGAGGCGGGCCAGATCACCAAGAAGGTCGACCTCGCGTCGATCACCGACAACCTCCTTCCGGCCGGCTACGACAGCTCCGAGCTGACCTTCGACTGAGCCCCGCCATCCACCTCGACACCCGAAGGAGAGAACCCATGACCGCAACACGGCGCCGGCTCCACCTCAACGCCTTCCTCATGGAGGCCGGCCACCACGAGGCGGCCTGGCGGCTCCCGCACAGCAACCCCCGGGCGGACTTCGACCTGCGCCACTGGATCGAGTTGGCGCGGCTCGCCGAGAGCGCCAAGTTCGACTCGCTGTTCCTCGCGGACGGTCCGGCACTCATCGGAACCGGTGAGTTCAGGCCACCGGGCCAGCTCGAACCACTGACGCTGCTGACCGCCCTGTCCCAGGCGACCAGCAGGATCGGCCTCATCGCGACCGTCTCGTCCACGTACAACGAGCCCTACAACCTCGCACGCCGACTCGCCTCCGTCGACCACGTCAGCGGCGGCCGCGCCGGCTGGAACATCGTCACCTCGGCGGGAGCGGACGAGGCCGCCAACTTCGGCCTCGACGACCGCCCCGGCCACGCCGAGCGCTACGCCCGCGCCGACGAGTTCCTGAAGATCACCAAGGCGCTGTGGGACAGCTGGGAGTCGGACGCGGTCGTCGCGGACAAGGCCGGCGGACGCTACGCCGATCCCGAGCGGCTGCACCGGCTCGAGCACCGGGGCACGCACTTCAAGGTGGCGGGTCCGCTCAATGTCCAGCGCCCGCCCCAGGGTTATCCGCTGCTCGTGCAGGCCGGCTCCTCCGAGGACGGGAAGGACTTCGCGGCCCGTCACGCCGAGGCCGTCTTCACCGCTCACACGACGTACGAGCGCGCGGCCGCCTTCTACGCCGACATCAAGGCCCGCACCAGGGCCGCGGGCCGCGACCCCGAGGGCGTGATCGTCCTGCCCGGTATCGTCCCCTACATCGGGTCGACCGAGGCGGAAGCCCGGGCACTGGCACGGGAGTTCGACGAACTGCGCGTTCCGGAGTACGGGCTGCGTCAGCTGGCCGCCGTGTTCGAGACCGAACCGTCGGCCTTCGAACTCGACGCGCCCCTGCCGGACTTCATCCGCGCCAAGCCGAAACTGGAGGGCGCACAGAGCCGTTCCGACCTGATCATCGACCTTGCCGCACGGGAACAGCTCACGGTCCGTCAGGTCATTTCCCGACTCGGCGGCGGACGCGGCCACTTCGAGTTCGTCGGCACGCCCGAGCAGGTCGCGGACACGATCATCGCCTGGTTCGAGGGCGGTGCCGCGGACGGGTTCAACATCATGGCGCCCGCCCTGCCCTCGGGCCTCGCGGCCTTCGTCGAGCACGTCCTGCCGATCCTGCGCGGCAAGGGCCTGTTCCGCGAGGAGTACGAAGGCACGACCCTGCGCGAGCACTACGGGCTCCCGGTCCCGGCGAACCAGTTCCATGCCTGACCGGCACCCGGCTTCCGCCGCTCACCGAGCGGCGGAAGCCGGGTGCCGGCCGTTACGGCTGATTCAGCACCTGGAACTGCTCGAGATCTTGATTCCGGTGACGCTGTAGCCGTCGGCGAAAAGGGTTTGGGTGTTCGGCGGAAGGCAGATCGAGCTTCCGTCCTGGAGCCGCAGATACGCCACGTCGTCATTTCGGGTGTTCATGACCCCGTAGTGCGGTCGGGGCTTGACCGCCTGATAGCTGCTGGTGACGTCCTTGTACTTCGAGATCGGCTTGCCCGTCAGCAGGTCGTCGTTGTTCAGGTAGAAGCAGACATAGGGGTAAGGACAACCCTGGGTGGGGGCTTCCGCGTGGGCCGCGGACGCGCCGGTCAAGGACATGGCCGCGAGGGCCACGCTCGCCCCCGCGAATCCCGCAGCCTTCCGGATCACGGACTTCATCAGACCTCCAAGAACTCGGTGAATCAGTTGCATCTGCCCGCACAAAATCTTCCGGCAGCCGCCGCCCGACTCACAACGATGGAATGATCTCAACCCGGTTGACCTGCAAAAACAGCAAAGCCTGGGATGCCGTCCCGATGACGGCCTCGGCTGGGCCCGTGCGGGCCGGATCGGTTCGGGGACGTAGGACTCACGATGGATCGCTCCTGTGCCGCTGGGCCGATGCGGCGGGGGACACCGCTTCCTACGCTGCCTTGGTCAGAACATGATCGATGTCGAGGAGCAGCCATGCCCGCCACCGGCCAGAGCCACATCCGTATCGCCCGGCCCTCCCGTGACCTCGCCGCAGCGGAGCGGTTCTGGGTCGGCGGGCTCGGCCTGAGCGTGCTGTTCCGGTCGGAGAACGCGGGCAGGCCGGACGAGCACGATCTGTTGATGGTCGGCTGGCCGGACGCCTCCTGGCACCTCGAACTCGTCCACGACGCCGCAGTGGAACCACGGCCCACCGAGGAGGACCTGCTCGTCGTCTATCTCGACGAGCAGGTACCGCAAGCACTGCTCGCACGCCTGGAAGCCCACGGCGGCAAGCGCGTGCGGGCGCGCAACTCGTACTGGGACACCTGGGGTGCCGGCGTCGAAGACCCGGACGGCTACCGACTGGTGCTCAGCACCCGCGGCTGGAGCAACTCCTGACGGCACCGGCACCGGCACCGGCACCGGCCCAGGTCCGGGCCCAGGCCGGGACAGTATGAACTGCTGTCAGGGACTGGGTTCGAGCGCCGAGTTCAGTGGCCGGCGCCGCTGTCCTGCTGCGTCCACGGTCGCAGCTTCTCCGGGTTGCGGACCGCCCAGATCCGGGTGACGCGCCCGTCGGAGACGTCGAACGCCGCCACCGTCATGACGGTCCCGGCACGCCGGGCCACCAGGCCCGGCACACCGTTGACCGATCGCTCCAGGAGCTCGAGCCCCGGAGCCCTGTCGGCGATGGCGACCAGGTACCGGGCGATGCGCGCGCCGCCCTCGACCGGGCGCAGTACGGTGCCGACCAGGCCGCCGCCGTCGGCGGTCATCACGGCGGCCGGGTCGAGGAGACCGACGAGCGCTGCGATGTCCTTGGTCTCCCATGCCGCCTTGACCCGCCGCACCACCTCGGCCCGGCCGTTCGCGGCCACCGGAGCCTGTGCGACGCCGACCCGCCGCCGGGCGGAGGCCGCGAGCTGCTTGCAGGCCGCGGGGGTGCGGCCGAGCACGTGGGCGATCTCGGCGAACGGGTACCGGAAGATGTCGTGCAGGACGAGCGCCACCCGCTCGGCGGGCGTCGTCGACTCCAGCACCACGAGGAAGGCCATGGCCACCGACTCGTCCAGGACGATCTGTTCGGCGGGGTCCGCAGGGCCGGCGGGATCGGCTCCCGCCGTGTGGTTCCACTCGGAGCGGTCGGGCAGTGGCTCGGGCAGCCACGCGCCGACGTAGTGTTCACGGCGGGCCCGTGCCGAGCCGAGCAGGTCCAGACAGATGCGGCTGGTCACCGTCGTCAGCCAGGCGCCGGGGGAGAGGATCTCCTCCTGCCGGTCCTGCGGCAGCCCGTACCAGCGCGCGTAGGCGTCCTGCACGGCGTCCTCCGCCTCGGTCACCGACCCGAGCAACCGGTAGGCGACATTGACCAGTCGACGTCGCTCGTCGGCCGCCCCGGTGGTACCGGCCCGCGTACCTTCCATGCTTCCGGTCGCCCCCTCGCCTTACCTTTCGCCCGCCTGCGTCGTCGGACCGGTGAGACCTTATCGATCTGTCGCCCGAGGGCGGACAAGGGGACTGCGACATGGCCACTGAGATGACGGGCACGGCGAGCGTACGGCGGGGCTCCTCGTTCCTGCGGATCGCCATCATCCTCCAGACTCTGACCATCTTCCTTCAGGCGGTTTCCGCAGGCCTGTTGCTGACCGTTTCCTACGGAGAGACGCTGCACAGTGCCGGAGCCCGCGTGATGTACGGGGCGTCGATGCTGTACGTGCTCGCGGCGGTGCTGGCGTGGAAGCCGGGCGGCGGCTCGCCCCGGCCGGTCCGGCACGCGTCGGGGTTCCTCGTACTGGCCTCGATCCAGGTCGTGCTCGGCATCGCGCACATCCCGTCGGTCCATCTCCCCCTCGGGGTGCTGATGTTCGGCCTGAGCGTGCTGGCGCTGTCCCGACACCGAGGCCCGGCTCGGGGCCTCCACGGTTGATCCCGTGAGGGGTGACCGCCGTCGACACGCTCGTTCCCGGTCCTACGACCCCTCGGTCACGGTTCTGGCTTCGGGTTCGGGCTCAAGTCCGGGCCCGGACCCGGACTTGGATCCGGGATCTCCGAGGGGGATGTCGCGCAGGCTCCGCAAGGGCGAGAAGAACAGCCACAGGCCCGCGCAGCAACCACCGACGACGGCGATCCACAGAGTGGTCCGGACACCGAGGAAGGTGGCGAGTGCGCCGCCGGCCAGGCCGCCCAGCGGAAGGGTGCCCCAGGTGAACCAGCGAGCGGCGGCGCTGACCCGGCCGAGCATCTCCGGTGGGCACACGGCCTGTCGGTAACTGGTCAGCGAGATGCTCGACACAGTGGAGGAGAAGGTCCACGAGATCCAGCCGAAGCCGAACAGCAGCACCCACCAGCCGGATCCGGCCATCGGGATCAGCAGGCCGGGCAACGACAGCACGGTCATCGAGATCCAGCTGATCCGCGCGGAGCCGAACTTCCGGGCGAGGTGAGGCGCCGCCACGCCGCCCGCCACCCCACCCACGGCCCCCAGCGCAAGGAGCAGCCCGACCAGGCCCGGGCGCAGGTGCAGCGTGCGGATCAGGAAGACCGGGCCGAGGGTCTCCACGATGATGACGAAGAAATTGGCCGTGCCGGTGAACGCCACCGAGTTCCGCAGGATGGGATCGCGGACGACATGACGGAGCCCGTCACGGATCTGCGACCGCAGCGTGGTCCGCGGGCCGGTCCCGGCCCGGGGCGGCCGGGGCTCGGGGGTACGGATCGCCGTCAGCGCGCTTGCGGACACCGCGAAGGATACCGCGTCCGCCGCCATCGCCCCCGCGGCGCCGACCAGCGTCACCAGACCGGCGCCCGTACCGGGCCCGGCGACCTGCGCGACCGACCGGGAGGCGGCGAGCTTGCCGTTGCCGTCCAGGAGTTGGTGGTGTTCGAGGACCGCGGGCAGGTAGGCCTGGTAGGCGACCGCGAAGAAGACGGAGAGCACGCTGGAGACCAGTGCCACGGCGTAGAGCTGGGCAAGTGTCAGGGCTCCGATCGCGTGGGTGAGCGGCACCGACCCGATCACCAGGAACAGGGCGGCGTCGCACCAGATCATCAGCCGTCGTTTGGCGACCCGGTCCACCACGGCCCCGGCCGGCAGAGCGACCAGGAGGTACGCGCTCGTCTGCGCCGCGGCCAACAGACCGACCTGGAGAGCCGAGGCCTCCAGCAGCACGACGGCGACCAACGGCAGGGCGAGAACGGTGATCTGGGACCCCATCTCGCTGACCGTCTGGCCGCCCCACAACAGCAGGAACGCGCGGTTGCGCCAGAGCGAGGCGGGTCCGCTGTCGTCGGCGGTCATCGTGACGTCCCGGCGTCCGCCGTGCCGGTCCCCGTTCGTCAGGGCGCCTCGATCGTACGGGCCCGGCCGCCGTGGCGCCCTGCCAGCCGGCATCCGAGGCAGTTCTCGTGCCCGCCACGCACGGTGTGGTCCCGTGCCGAGAGCCGCCGCTGGTCGACGCTGCGCGGTACGGGCGGCTTGCCCCAGCCCGCCAGATGCAGAGCCCACGTGATCAGAGCCGCCGTCACCAGCACGGCGAGGCCGACCCAGATGCCCGGGCGCCAGCTGACGATGCCCATACCGACGGCCAGTGCCCCGATCGTGGCGACGGCGAACCCGGTCCATCCGGCGATGGTGTGGCCTTCGTCGTGGTGTCCGCTCACGTACGTGCCTCCTTGCGCCCGGGGACTGCAATGGCTCAGCAAGCGACGAATTTATCCTGCGTGCCAAAGGGTTTCAATGCACGGCGGTCCCCGTCCCGCATCCCCGTCGACGGCCTGGAGCGCGACGTCCTCGTCGTCCGCGCCATGGCGAGCCGGCGTGCCGAACTCTGAGCTGCGCGCCGGGATGGAGGCCCCCTCCGTGACATCAAGGCGCTTGCTGAGCAAGCTTCCTGAGGTTCAGTCACGCCGTATGCCGCTGCGTGCGGCGCGCGTTGACGCCGTCCCCCTCCGTGGATGGGGACGGCGTCAGGCATGGTGCCCCAGCCGTCGCCCCCTCGTTCGGGTGCCTGCGCAAGGGTGTCCGTCGTAGCGGCGCGCGAGTGCGGACATGCCAGGGCGGGCGAGCAGGACTGCTATTTCGTATAGTTCGGGCGAAATGCGTCTAGATTGTCAGAAACGCGGAACTCTGGAGAAGCAAGGGACACAGGAGACAGCAGGAGCAGCAGAGGAGGCAGGCAGATGCGTCGAAGGATGGTGCAGGAGAGGTCCGGCAGGAAGTCCACGTCCAGCCGTCGCGCGCTGGAGGAGACGGAGAGGGGCTCGCGTCCCGAGATCCGGAAGGACATCGCGCGAACGTGGTGGCCCGATGAACGCTCCGGACGGGTGCCGGGCGGCGGTCCATAGGGGCAGAGAGTGAATGCAGGCGGGACTTCTGGCCTGATCCGCCCGGATCGGGCTTCGTCATGGACGGGGCCTCGTGGACGGGCCGGGAAGCGCCCCGAAGCCTCGCGTCCGGGCTGGTGGCCCCGCTCGCGGAAGCCCCGCTCGCGGAAGCCCGCTCACGCCTGGGCTAGGAAGCCCCGCTCCCGGTCTTGGCGAACTCGGTGACGAACGCCCTGCAGAACGCGGGAAGATCGTCCGGCTTGCGGCTCGTGATCAGTGTGTTGGAACCCGCGTCGCAGAGGTGTACCTCCTCGTCGACATGGGTGCCGCCGGCGTTTCGGATGTCGGTGCGCAGACTCGGCCAGGACGTCAGGGTGCGCCCCCGCAGCACGTCCGCCTCGACCAGAGTCCACGGCGCGTGACAGATCGCCGCCACCGGCAGCCCCTCTTCGAAGAAGCCCTTCACGAACGCCACCGCCGCGTCGTTCATCCGAAGGTTGTCCGGGTTGGCGACGCCGCCCGGCAGGACCAGGGCACCGAACTCCCGTGCCGTGACGTCGTCGACGACCGCGTCGACGGGGAAGGTGTCCGCCTTGTCCAAGTGGTCGAAGGCCTGGATCTCGCCCGACTTCGTGGAGACCAGGACCGGGATGTCCCCGGTCTCCGTCACGGCCTTCCACGGCGCGGTCAGTTCGACTTGCTCGACGCCTTCCGGCGCCACCAGAAATGCGATGCGCATAACGGTCGCCCTCCTTTCGGACGCGGCGGAGGAACGCGCACGGCGAGGTGTGTGCTCCCCGGGCTCGCGGTCCGGCCGCGAGGCCCCGCGCCGGCCTCCTGCCGACCCGGATGCGGCGGCGGTGAGAGGCCGCCGAAGTCCACCGCGTCGTCCATCGGGTACCCCCTGTCGACCCGCCGAATTCTCCCCTCACGGGCCGGGAGCGCCCGCTCCGCCACGTACGTCAGCCGACGCCCGTCCGCAGGTAGCGCACCCCGCACTCGCGGCAGAAGGGATCGGACGCAGGCGTGCCCCAGGCCGTGGACGGTTGGGTCCACGCGGCCGGATCGAGCGGCTGCCCGCACAGAGCCTGGGTCTCGCCCTCCTCCGTCATGTGCCAGATCTCGACGACGGGCCCGGCGGAGCGCGGCGATGGATCCTCCGCATACTGCGCACGCAACTCGTACCCCACGCGTCTTCCTCGCTTCCCGTCTCGAACGTCCTGCCCACGGGACCCGAGCCGGGTTCCCACGCCGGATACGGACGAATCATCGCGAAAGCCGACGGTGGCAGCCGCGTGCTCACCCGGGCGGTCTGTTCAAGCGGATCAGCGTCTGCTGCCCGTCGGCGACGATCTTCCGCTCGCCGTCCGCCCCGACGCCGTGGACCTCCAGCCGGCACACGGTGAGCGTGCGCCCGGACTTCAGGACGGTCCCGATCGCTTCGAGATGGTCACCGGCGGCGGGCGCGAGGAGATTGATCTTGTACTCGACGGTGAGCACATCGGAGTCCTCGTCGAACAGCGTGAGGGCCGCGTAACCGCCCGCGCTGTCAGCGATGGCGCTGGTGGCGCCGGCATGGACGTAACCGTGCTGCCGGCTCACCTCGGGGCGGACCGGAAGCACGACATGGACGCGGCCGGGGCCGATGTGGGTCATGCGGGCGCCGAGGTGGGCCATGAGCCCCTGCTGGTCGAAACTCGCCCGGACGCGCTTCCGCACCTGCGGACTCGCCTCTTCCAGCCGCGTTCGGTCGTCCACGTGCGCTCCTTCGTGGGTACCCGGTGGGACGGCGCCAATATGGCACTGCTCGACGGTGCCCCGCCCGGTACTGAACGCGACCGACCGCGACCGACCGCGACCGGGCAATCGGCCGCCGCCCAGCCCGCGTGAGGGCGGGCGGCGGCTGCTCAAGCGCTCCACACGCGCGCCACGTCGTCCACGACCTGCACGAACTGTCGGGCGGACCGGTGGTGATGCGTGGGGGAGAAGCCGGGAACGACGCCCATGAGCTTCCCCTCGACCGGATCCCACAGCGACAGATCGGTCTCACCGCTGCTGAACAGGCAGGTGCCGTCGCTGAAGAAACGCCCGGTCGGGCCTTCGAACGCAAGGAGCTCCACGGCCGTCGGCATGCGCCACAGTCCGGTCCGGGCGGTTCGACTCGTGTCGAAGATCCGCGCACCGGGCCGCATGACATCTTCGTCGTCGCCGATACCCCCGACGGCGACCCGGACCGAGTCGATCCAGGTCATCGCGTGATCCCAGTAGTACTCCCGGCCGCACACATCGACCCGGCTCGGACCGTCCTCGGACTCCCAGAGGTCGACCTCGAGCCATCGGTCGAGATCCCACACCGAGGGGATCCCGACCGGATGCCACACCCAGCCGTCGTCCAGGACCCGCCTTCCGTCGGGGCTCACACGCAGTGCGCCGTGGAAGTAGTCGAGCCGATGCTCCGCATCGGTGTCCCCGTCGGCAGGCGCGGCGAGCGACCGCTCGGTCAGCAGTGCTCCCGTCCGCGGGTCCGAGACGTCCAGCCGGTTCCAGGCCGTGCGGTGGATCACGACACAACGCCCGCGGCTCTGGGCGAACTCCAGCGAGAACGGCACGGTCCTTTCGTGGCCGCCCTGGTTGTCCAGGGTCAGCGTGACGTCGCCGGTCCGCAGGTCGATCACCTCCCCGAACCGGCCGTAGTCGTTGACCACGGCGGCGAAGCTGCCGTCGTGGGAAGCGTGCAGGCGTCTGCGCAGCCGACGGCCGTTCCACGGCTTGCGGTCGGGCTCCTCCGGAACGGCGGTGGTCCCGAGGGCCTTGTGGACACCGGCTTCCATGTCCCATCGGCCGATCGTCCCGTCCAGGCCCAGTACCAGCCACACGGGCCGTTCCCGATCGCGCACCGGCGCCAGATCGGCGACCGCACCCAGACCCGGTGGCACCGACATCTCGCGGACTGCGTCACCGCTCCCGATCACCGCTGACCCCCCTGCCGGAAACACCGGCGGCAGCCTATCCAGGATCAGGGCCGTGGCGATGGCTACCAGCTGATCCCGGCCGCGACCGGCAGGTGGTCGCTGCCGGTGGCCGGCAGCACCCACGAGCTGTCCGCCTCCACGCCGCGCACCAGGATCTGGTCGATCCGCGCGACCGGGAACGCCGACGGCCAGCTGAAGCCGAAGCCGTCCCCGGCTGCTTCCTGCGCCGAGCGCAGCTGCGAGGTGAGGCCGGCGAGCGCGCGGTCGTCCGTGGTGCCGTTCAGGTCACCGAGCAGTACCACCCGTCCGTCGTGCTCGGCGGCCATGGACTCGGCGAGCGCCTGCGCGTTCCTGTCCCGGCTCTCCGTCCAGAAGCCGCCCCGGGGCATGACGCGTACCGATCCCAGGTGGGCCACGTACACCACCAGCGGCCCGTGGTCCGTGGCCACCGTGGTGCGCAGCGCCCGGTTGTACGCCATCTTCTCGTCGGCCGTTTTGGCGTCGCCCAGCGGCCCGACGTCCTGCCCGGTGTCGACCGGTCGCGTGTCCGACAGCGGCAGCCTGCTCCAGAGCCCGACCGTGCCCAGCACCGTGTGGTACGGGTACGCCTTCGCCAGCGCCTTCTCGTACAACGGCCGGGCCTGCGCGGTGATCTCTTCCAGGGCGAGCAGGTCCGCCTCGGAAGCGGCCAGATCACGGGCGGTGCGGGCCGGGTCGGGGTTGTCGGCGTCGACGTTGTGGCTGACCACGGTAAGGTCGCTCCCCGGGTGGGACTTGTCGCCGAGCAGCCCGCCGAAGAGGCCCACCCACACCACGACCGGCAGCAGCAGCGCGGCGACCGCGGATGCGGAGCGGCGCCACAGCGCCGCGGCCAGCAGCACGGGGACGAACAGGCCGAACCACGGCAGGAAGGTCTCCGCCAGGCTGCCGAGGTTTCCGATCCGGTTCGGGATCTTCGCATGCAGCAGCATGAGCAGGCCGAGCAGCACCGCCAGTGCCGCGAGCACCGGCCCGCGCTTCCAGGGCCCCGGACGGGAGCCGGCACGGATGGCCCGGCGGACGAGCACGCGCAGCGTCCCCGGCCGGACATCCCGGAGTCCGGCGTCGCCCCGCCCGGCCGCCAGGGGCTCGCGCGTACGGTCGGTGGCTGTTCGTGCTGACGGCGGGGTTCGAGTCATGCTGCCAGTCAAAGCGATGTGGTGTTGCCGGCACGTATCCGGTTTTCGATATGCCGACGATATGTTCCGGTTCGTAGCATCGAGAGCATGCGTGTGCCGATCGTCGAGGGTAGGCAGCCCGGTCTGAGCGTCCGCGTCAAACTCACCCTCAGCTATGCCGGGTTCCTCATGCTGGCCGGCGGCCTGCTGCTCGCCGCGGTGTGGGTGTTCCTCACCCGTGTGCCGCACGTCGGGCTCCTGCTCCAACCCGACTACCAGTACTCCGTACTACGGGACTTCGCCCCGATCGCGGCCGTCGTGCTGGCCTTCCTGCTGGTGTTCGGCCTGCTGGGCGGATGGATCCTGGCCGGTCGCATGCTCGCCCCACTGAACCGCATCACACGCGCCACCCGCATGGCCGCGGACGGCTCGCTCTCCCACCGGATCGAGCTGGAAGGCCGCAGCGACGAGTTCCACGAACTGGCCGACGCCTTCGACGCGATGCTCGAGCGACTCGAAGCCCATGTCGCCGAGCAGCGGAGATTCGCGGCCAACGCCTCACACGAGTTGCGCACGCCGCTGGCGATCTCGAAGACGCTTCTCGACGTGGCGCGCACCGATCCGAGCGCCGACACCGGCGAACTCATGGACCGCCTCCACGCCGTCAACACCCGAGCCATCGGCCTCACCGAGGCACTGCTCCTGCTCAGCCGCGCCGACCAGCGCTCCTTCGCCCGGGAGCCGGTCGACCTGTCCCTCCTGGCGGAGGAGGCGACCGAAACACTCCTGCCCCTCGCGGAGAAGCACGGCGTCACCATAGAGACCGGCGGAGCCGTCGGCCGCACCCTCGGATCGCAGGCGCTCCTGCTGCAGTCGGCCATGAACCTCGTGCACAACGCCATAGTCCACAACCTGCCCCAGCAGGGCACGGTGTGGGTCGACACCAGCGTGCGCCCCGAGACCGTGGTGCTCACCGTCGAGAACACCGGTGAGAAGCTCACACCGGAGCTGGTCTCGACACTCACCGAACCGTTTCAGCGCGGCACCGAACGCGTACACACCGATCACGCGGGTGTCGGCCTGGGCCTCGCCATCGTCAAGACCATCACCCACGCACACGACGGCACGCTCACCCTCACCCCACGCTCCGCCGGTGGGCTCCGCATCACCGTGGAACTGCCCGCCGTGGACAGGCGGACCGACCGGTGAGCGGAGGATCACGGCAGCTCGGCGCCCTCGACGCTGAGCAGTTCCACGAGCTCGGATCGGTGCAGGGCGGCGACGGTTTCGAGCAGGTCGGGATGGCGGAGCAGCACGGCGGCTTCGTGATCCCGGCTGCCGGGATCGGTCAGCCGATGCAGGTCACCCGCGTCGCCGTGGTGCTCGGTCTCCCTGACGGCCCGCTGGGCGGACGAGGCCAGGGCGGGATCCGCCAGCAGACAGGCCGCCCAGCTGACGACGGTCTCGTCGACCCAGGTCCGCCAGGCAGAGTCGTCGGGCTGCGGATCGTATCCGTTCAGCCAGTCCAGCCGGTGCGCGCCGCTGGGCGCGAGCAGATGAAGCAGCTGCACGTCGAAGTCGGTGGGGTAGCGCAGGGCGGCAGCGAGGAATGCGGCCTGCCGGGCCTGGGCCTCGGCCAGCGCCCGGCTGAGCGCGCCCGCGGGCGCGGGGTAGGCGGCCAGGAGCCATCGAGTGGAGGCGGCTATGACAGGCGTCAGGTCATCGGTCACGGCAGTGGGTCTCCCGGGAGCGCGCTCGCCGGTGTCCGGCCGATCCGTCCTGCGAGCTGGTTCGCGGAGCCGCGCTGCCCCGCCTGTGACGCAACAGCGTAGACAGGCGATCTGTCCGGGGAAATGGCCGGCGTCACAGCATGCGGCTCACACCGAGGCCCTGGGCGGTACCTGAGAGACTGAAGAGCATGGATGTCGCTCGGAGGAACAATGTCGCCGTCACCGGCAACCCGCGGGGGCGGACAGTGGTGCTGGCTCATGGGTTCGGCTGCGATCAGAACATGTGGAGGCTGACCCTGCCCGCCCTGGCCGAGGACTACCGGGTGGTGCTGTTCGACTACGTCGGTTCGGGCCGCTCGGACGCGACCGCGTTCTCGGAGGACCGCTACACATCCCTGGCCGGCTACGCCCAGGACGTGGTCGAGGTGTGCGAGGTGCTCGATCTGCGCGACGCGGCGTTCGTGGGCCATTCCGTCAGCGCGATGATCGGTGTGCTGGCGGCCGGCATGGCTCCGGAGCGGATCGCGGCACACGTGATGATCGCGCCGTCCGCGCGGTACATCGACGACGACGGCTACCACGGCGGCTTCAGCATCGACGACATCGACGAACTGCTGACGTCGCTGGAGTCGAACTATCTGGGCTGGTCGGCGCAGATGGCACCGGTGATCATGGGGAACGCGGACCGGCCCCACCTCGGCGAGGAGCTGAAGAACAGCTTCTGTGCCACCGATCCGGACATGGCGCGAGTCTTCGCCCGGACCACGTTCCTGTCGGATTCGCGGCAGGACCTGAAGAACGTGCGGGTGCCGACCCTGGTACTGGAGTGCGCCCAGGACGTCATCGCTCCCCGTGAGGTGGGCGCCTTCATCCACGAGGCGATCCCCGGTTCGATCCTTGTCACGTTGGATGCGCACGGGCACTGCCCGCACCTGTCCGCGCCCGAAGTCACCAATGAGGCCATCCGGGACTTCCTGGCGGGCCTTTGGTGATGTGCCGCGCCGGGCAGCACCCCGATCCGCACGACGCCCACGACGGGGAGTCGGCCGATCCGACGTTCGCCGCACTGCTGGAGGACAGCGCCGAGGAACTTTATGAGAGCGCACCGTGCGGATACCTGTCCACGCTGATGGACGGCACCGTCGCGAAGATCAATACGACGCTGCTCACCTGGCTGGGCCTGGAGCGTGAGGCGGTGGTGGGCCGGATGCGGTTCACCGACCTGCTGACCGTGGGCGGCAAGCTCTATCACGAGACGCACTTCGCACCGCTGCTGCGGATGCAGGGCGAGATCAACGGCATCGCCCTGGAGATCAAGCAGGCCGACGGCCGGATGCCGGTGCTGGTCTCCGCCGTGGTCAAGTACGGCAGCACCGGTGAGGCCCTGCTGATCCGCACCACCCTCTTCGACGCCCGGGACCGCCGTGCCTACGAGGAAGAACTCCTGCGCGGGCGGAAGGAGGCCGAAGAAGCGCGCAGGCAGGCGGAGGCGGACCGATCCCGGCTCAAAGACGCCCTCGCCGTCCTCCAGCAGTCCCTGCTGCCCGACACCCTGCCGCCGATACCGGGCATGGAGACGGCCGCCTACTATCACACCGCCCACCCCGACCGGCTCGGCGGCGACTTCTACGACGTCTTCCCGGTCGACGGCAAGCGCTTCGGCTTCTTCCTCGGCGACGTGTGCGGCAAGGGGCCCCAGGCCGCCGCGGTGACCTCGCTGACCCGCTACACCCTGCGCGCCGCCGCTCTGCACGAGGTCGAACCCGTCGCGGCCCTGAGCACCCTGAACCAGGTGCTTCACGAGCGGTACGCAGGCGGCAGCGGTGACCCGCGATACTGCACCGCGATCTTCGGCACCCTCGAACCCGGTCCCGGCACCGGGCAGGTCGCCGTCCATCTGGCCTCGGGCGGACACCCTCCGGCCATCATCACGCGCGGCGACGGCACCGCCGAGTTCCTGCCCACCCCGGGCGGCCTCCTGGTCGGCGTCCTGCCCTCCGCGCCCTTCAGCGCCGCTTCGGCCGTCCTCGCCCCCGGCGACACCCTCCTGCTCTACACCGACGGCATCACCGAAGCGCGCACCGGCGAGGACCGCACCAGCCTGTACGGGGACGAGGCCCTGCTCTCCTTCGCCGCCGACCTGGCCGGCCGCCCCCCGTTCGCTCTGGTCCAGGCGCTGACAGGCCTCCTGCACGGCTTCGGTGACGGACTCGACGACGATACGGCTCTGCTCGCCCTCGGCGTCCCAGCCCTCGACTGCCGAACAGGAAGCAGCCGATGAGCCCCCTGAGGATCATCACCCGAGATGCCGCCGGCGGTCCGGTCCTGGAGATCTTCGGCGAGCTCGACCACGACACTGCCGCCGAACTGCGCGCACTGATCTCCACCATCACCCTGCGACCGGGCCAGCGCCTGCTCCTGGACCTGGGCGGCATGGAATTCTGCGACTCCAGCGGCCTCAGCGCGCTGATCGCCGCCCATCACCACGCTCGGGCCGCACAAGCGGACATCGCCCTGGCCGCCGTCCCCGCCCACACGCTGCGCATCCTGCGCATCGTCGGCCTCGACCAGATCATCCCTGTCCACTCGGACCGACGAGAGGCCTCGGAGCCACCGCGGGAGTAGCCGGTGTTCCAGAACGGACGCCGTGCGCGGCGCGACAGCCGTAGCTGTCTTATATTCCGCAAGTAGTGACAGAAGCTGCGCACGAGGGCAGGTGGGAAGGAGCCAGGACCCGAGAGGAGCGGACGGCATGGCCAGTGGCGCTGATCCGGGCACGGAGGCCGAGGTGCTGGACGCCGCGTTCGCGGAGACGGTGCGCCGGACCGGTGCGTCCATCGGTGCGCTGTACCTGCTCGCGTCGGACAAGCCGCTGCTCTGTCTGGAACTGGTGTGCGGCCTCCCGGTCGAGTTCGCCGCGCCGTGGGAGAGGGTCGTGCTCGCCTCCCCGGCACCCGTGGCCGAGGCCGTGCGCGAGGAGCGCATGGTGTGGGTCGGCAGCCAGGAGGAAATGGCCCGCTCCTACCCCCGTACCGCCCTGGTGCTTCCCTATCCGTTGGCGCTGGCAGCCGCGCCGGTCGTCGGCACCCGGCGATGGGGGACGCTGCTGCTGATGTGGCCGGCCACGCGTCCCTCCCACATGACCCCGCGCGAGCGCGGCAACATCACCTCCAGTTGCCGTCGTCTGGCCCGGGTGCTCGAGGAAGCCGCCGAGCAGAGCCGGCCCGTCCACCATGCGGCGCCCCGCGCCGTTCCTGTGGGAACCGGACGTCGGCCCTCGGCGCTGGCGGTCACCGACTTCGTCGAACGGCTGCCGGGCGGAAGCTGCTCCCTCGACCTGGAGGGTCGCTTCACCTACATCAGCTCCGGTGCGGGCGACCTCCTGGGCGGTGACGCCGGTCAACTGCTGGGGACCGTGCCGTGGCTGTCGCTGCGCTGGCTCGACGACCCCCTCTACGAGGACCGCTACCGTGCCGCGCTGATCAGCCGGGAACCCGTCTCGTTCACCGCCTGCCGTCCGCCGGACCGGTACCTCGACTTCCACCTCTACCCCGATGACAGCGGGATCAGCGTCCGCATCCTTCCCGGCAGCGCACATGTGTCGCCCCCGCCGCCGGTCGATCCCGCGGGCGGGGACGTCCCGGCCCGCGTCAGTCAGCTGTACCAGCTCACACACCTCGCCGCCGCGCTGACCGAGGTCGTGGGCGTCCAGGATGTCGTCGACCTGGTCGCCGACCAGATCATGCCCGCCTTCGGTGCCTGCGGCCTCGTCCTGTCCACCGTCGACGCCGGCCGGTTCAGGATCACCGGCCACCGCGGCTACGCCTCGGAGACCGTCGCGCGCCTGGACGGCCTCCCGCTCGGCACCCGTCTCACCCCTGCCGGGCAGGTCCTGGCGGTCGGCACACCCGCGTTCTTCGCCGACGTCGAGGAGATGCGGCGCAGCCATCCCGAGGCCCCGTCGGTCAGCGACAAACAGGCCTGGGCCTTCCTGCCCCTGGTCATCTCCGGCCGACCGGTCGGCATCTGCGTCCTGTCCTACGACAACCCCCACACGTTCGCCGCCGAGGAACGTGCCGTCCTGACCTCCCTGGCGGGACTCATCGCCCAGGCGTTCGACCGTGCCCGCCTCTACGACACCAAACACGAACTGGCCCACGGCCTCCAGCAGGCGCTGCTCCCGCAGAGTCTCCCCACGATCGACGGCCTGCGCGTGGCCGCCCGCTACCTCCCCGCCACCCGGGGCATGGACATCGGCGGAGACTTCTACGACCTGATCCGCCTCGGCGACACCGCGGTGGCCGCCGTCATCGGGGACGTGCAGGGACACAACGTCGCCGCCGCCGCCCTGATGGGGCAGGTACGCACCGGCGTCCACGCCCACGCGACCCTCGGCACGACCCCCGACGAGGTCCTTCGCCGGACCAACCGGCTCGTCGCGGATCTCGGCTCCGATCTGTTCACCAGTTGCCTCTACGTCCACCTCGACGTCGCCCGCCGAAGCATGATCCTGGCCAGTGCCGGTCACCCGCCACCGATCATGCGCCTTCCCCGCGGCGGGACCCGGCCCCTCGAGGTCCGGCCCGGACCGCTCCTCGGCATCGACCCCGACGCGAGCTTCCCCATGACCGAGCATCCGCTCACCGAGGGGATGCTGCTGGCCCTGTACACCGACGGCCTCGTCGAGACACCGGGCGTCGACCTCGACGACTCCATAGCCCGTCTCGCCCGCCACCTCGCCCGAGCCGACGACCAGGACCTGAACCTGCTCATCGACACCGTGCTGAGCAAGGCCGGTACCGCAGAGCAACGCCTCGACGACATCGCGTTGCTCGTACTGCAGGACCGCTGAGAGGGGGCGGCGGGGGCACGCGTTCCCGATGCGATCCGTGGGCATGGCGGGCGCCGGCCGAGGTACCCGGGGTACGTGGCCGGGGACCGGAACGTTTCACCCGTCGGCAGGGCGATTCGGCAGGTGGGCGAGGCCGCCGGGAGCGTGTGGCGCGCCGGTCGGGAGATCGAGCTGCTGCACCGCGCGATGGCCTTCGCCACCCTGTTCTTCGTCACGCTGGTGCCCCTGCTCGTCGTGATCACGGCGGCTCTGCCTGCCCGGGGGAGCGGGGTCGCGGACTGGATCAACGAAGGTCTCGGCGTGTCCGGCAGCTCGGCCCAGGCGGTGGACAGGCTGTTCGCCTCCCGCCGCGCCGTCCTGAGCACCACCACCGCGCTGGGTCTGGTCGGCCTCGCCGTGTTCGGCATCTCGCTGATGGCCGCAGTCCAGAACGCCTACCAACGGATCTGGCACCTTCCGCCCGGTCGTTGGCACACGTTGTGGCGCCAGGTTCTGGGCCTGGCCGGACTGATCGCACTCATCCTCCTCAGCACCTGGCGTGGCCTTCCCTGGCTCGGCAGCGCTGCCGCGACGACACCCCGGATCGCGGTGGGCGCGTGCGGCGGCGTGCTCTACTTCTGGTGGCTCCAGCACCTCCTCCTCGACTCGCGCGTCACCTGGCTGCGCCTGCTTCCCGGCGCGTTCGCCACCGTGGCCGCCTTCGCCGGTCTGCGGATCTTCTCCGAACTGGTCTTCGTGCCGCTCATCGTGTCCAACGCGGTCTCCTACGGCGCGGTCGGCATCATCCTGGTGGTGCAGTCCTGGCTGGTCGGTGTCGGTTACACCGTCTACGGCGGCGCGCTCATCGGCCGCCTCGTCCCTCCAGGGCGCCCTCGGCGTCCTCGGCGTCCTCGGCCTCCCAGCGCAGCAGGTCGCCCGGCTGGCACTCGAGCACCTCGCAGAGCGCGGCGAGGGTCGCGAAGCGCACGGCCTTGGCGCGGCCGTTCTTGAGCACCGCCAGGTTGGCGGGTGTGATCCCCACCCGGTCCGCGAGCTCGCCCACGGACATCTTCCGCCGGGCCAGCATCACGTCGATGTCGACGGCGATCGGCATCAGATCACCTCGTCCAACTCGGCCTGCATCTGCGCCGCTTCGACATCGCGCGCGACGGCCTGGGCGAGCAGCATCCGCAGTACGAGCACGACGAGCGCGACCCCCAGGATCGCCAGGCCGATCCCGCCCATGATCACGGTGACGCCCGGGTCCTCCCGCTGGCCCGGCGCGTTGACGGCCGTGACCGCGAACCACAGGAGGGCGATCGCCACGATCGCGCCGATCACGGCGTCCACGTACCGGAAGGCGGCGTGGGAGAACACGGTTCCGCGTCGCACCATCGCCACCAGCCGCCAGACGCTGACCAGGGCCACCTGGGCCGACACCATGCCCAGGACCGTGATCACGCGAAACGCGGTCAGCGGTATCGACCCGTCCTCCGGGTCGCTCCCGCTGACCAGCACCCACACCATCCCGGCCTGTACGAGCACGGTGCCGGCGAGCACCACCATGAGCACGGCGCGCAGCGCGTGCACGGTCAGCTTTCCCATGACCCATCCTTCAATCGAGTTACGATGGGAATCTATCGAATCTCGATAGGTGGGGCAAGGTGCGTGTCGATGCCCTGTCGTGGCGGACGCGGGCAGGGCCGCGGACCCGGGGCGTCGGCCGCCGTTCGGACCGCCCGAGGGCGGCCTTTCAGGTGATTGCCGCACGCCCCAGGAGCCCGGCCGGCCGTCCCGGGGGTACGAGGTCCAGGCAGAGGACGACCCGGAACGCCGTGAGGAGCTCGGTGATGTACGCAGCAGTCCGACGGTACGAAGGGGTGACCGATCCGGCCGAGGCCGCACGTCTGGTGAACGACGGGTTCGTGCCGATCATGCGCCAGGTATCCGGCTTCGTGGCCTACTACTGGATCGACGCCGGGGACGGAGTGATGGTCTCGACCAGCGTTTTCCGGGACCGGTCCGGCGCCGACGAGTCGATCGCGAGGGCTGCGGACTTCGTACGGGACCACCTGGCCGCACTGCTCCCCAGCCCTCCCCAGGTCGTGGCCGGCGAGGTCGTGGCCCACTCGTGACGGTCGGCTCGGCCTGGGTCCCGGCCGGTATGGGGTGAAGTCGCCCGGCCGGGAAGGGGCAGAGCGGTCCGCCGGCCTGCTCCCTCAGGTGACTTTAAGCGGACGGCCGCGGCCATGCCTGCGCTTCCCGGTCGAGTCGTGACGCCGTACCCCGGTCGGCCGCTTTGCCCGGCAGGGACGGTGGCGGGACGACCTCGTGCCGTCAGCCCTGTGACCGGTCGACGACGGGCACCGCGGTGACGGGGTTGTGCCCCGCGGCGACCAGCCGCATCACAAAACCCGCCACGCCTTCGAGCTGCCGGGCGTGCTCCAGTCCGCCGATCGTGGCGGGCACGCCACCGAGGTCGCGGATCAGCTCGGCGGCGACGGCGAGCGCCGCGTCGTCGTCGCCGCACATCGCCACGGTCCGCTTCGGTCGCCCCGCCGGCGTCGGAGCCAGCCAGCCCGCTCCCGCGAACAGATGCAGCGCCTTGACCACGCGGCTGCCCACGGCCCGCTCGGCGATGTGCTCCACCGCCGAGCCGGTGGACGGCTTGAGCAGGCCGGAGGCGTAGTCGACGGCATTGGTGCAGTCGATCACGGTCTTGCCCGCCAGCGACCCCCGGTCGGCCTCGGCGAGGGCGAGCATCCGGTCGAGCCCCTCCCACGCCACCGCCACGACCACGGCATCGGCCGCCTCGGCCACCTGTACCGGCTCGCACGCCTCGACCGCCTCGCCGAGCCGCTCGGCGATCGCCCGCGCCCTGTCCGGCGAACGGCCGCCGACGAGGACATGATGGCCACGGCGCGACCACGCCTCCGCCAGCGCCGCGGCCATCACGCCGGTGCCCAGAATCCCGATCCGCACGTCGCTCTCCCACTCCTCGAAGTCCTGACACCCCGTACGGTAGGAACCTCGGGCCTACCGATCGGTAGGCCCGAATCCGGTAGGAAGGGACGTGTGACCGACCACTGTTCACCCTTCGCGGCCGACTGCGCGGTGCGCCTGGCCGCCGACCTGATCTCCCACACCTGGGACCCCGTGGTGCTGATGGCCCTGCGCGCGGGCAGGCGTCGCCGGATCGACCTTCTGGGCGACATCGCGGGCGTCAGCGACAAGGTCCTGACCCAGACCCTCGGCCGGCTGTGCGCCAACGGCCTGATCACACGGATCACCGCACCGGCCGACCGCTCTGTCGCGTACGAGCTGTCCGAGCTGGGCGACAGCCTCGCCGAGGGACCGCTGGCCGCGCTCGGCCGGTGGGCCGTCGAGCACGCGGATCAGGTCCTTGCCGCTCAAGAGCGGCACGGCGCCGGCACCGGCGACCGGGCAGCGGCCGGATAGGGGCGCGCGGACGAGCGTGCCCGGGCCCGGCACCCCGAGGGGTGCCGGGCCCGGAGTGGTGCGTGGCGCGGTCAGGCGCGGTAGTCGCCGTACGGAGCGCTGTAGTACGCACCCAGCTCGTCCCGGTACCCCGGGTCGCCGAGGTGCTTGTCCCGGTGGAACTCGGGAGCGTTCTTGATCTGCTCCTTGGTGAGGTCGACCAGGACCTTCTCGTCGTCGGGGTCGATGCTGACCACGGTGCTCGCCGGCAGCATGACCTCCTTGCCGAAGATCCACACGCCGGTGTCGACGACCAGGTAGGCGTCACCGACCTCGTCCGAGTGCTTGTCGACCTTTCCGATGCTTCCGTCGGTCGCCTCGACCTTGTAGCCCGTCAGGTCCGCACCCGCCAGACGGCCGGCGGTCGGCTGGTAGTTCCACACATGCTCAGTCACGCGAAAAACAACTCCTCCGGTCAACGGAGGGACGGCAGAAAAGGCTTCTGCCGACACCTCCTTGGGCTCGTACGCCGCACGCGACGGGTCCTGCGTCCCCTCGGTTCTCGTGGGTCCCGCATTCACCGCGTCACGCGCATCGGATCGAATCCGGAACCGGGACGGAGGTCGGTCTTCCGGCCCGGCTGTCCGGCGGGTACCCCCGATATCCGCTCCGTACCGGCCGTCGGAGAATCGGGACCGCACGCGACGGCGGAGCGGTGGTCCGCCACCCGCAGGAGACGGGCGGGCCCGGTGTACGCCGCACGGCCCAGTCGCCCGCTGGGCGGGGCGCCTTCCGGGCAGAGGAACACCATGGAGAACGATCGCGAGCTGGACCAGGCCCACCAGGTGCCCCACGGTGTCGACGGGAAGACGGTGCGCGCCCTGGGCGCGCTGTCGAAGGCGCTGGAGACCACGGAGCGGGCCCGCGGCCATCTGTACGGGTTCCACCAGCTGACCGGGACGGCGGACTTCGAACTCGACTACGCGGTGCGGCTCCTGCGCGAGGCGGGCCACGAGGAGCAGGCCGCACTGGTCGAACGGGAGCTCGTCGGCAGGAACGTCGTCCCGGGATGCTGGACCTTCCAGATCGTCGAGGCCTACAACTCCACCTACTACCGGCCCTTCGCCGCGATGGAACGCCAGATCGTCGAGGACCTGGCCGAGGGCCGCGACCACCTGCTGGAGGCCCACTTCAAGACGGTCCGCCGCACCCCGGGCCACCCGGACCACACCGCAACGCCTCCCGGCCCCTGACGCGTTCCGAGGGCGCGAGCGGGCCCCGGCCGCTGTCAGCCGGACGCCGCCCGGTGGCCGAACCAGTGATGCCGGCCGGGGGAGGAGGCGGCAGCCGGTGGAGCGGACTCGGCGGGGGCGTCGTCGCGTCGCCGGATCGGCTCGTCGTGCCCGGGGTCGACGGCGGAGGTCTTAGAGCTCCGAACAAAAGTGGGGCCCGGCGGGCGGTGTCCGGCACGCACCCTCGCCGCGTTGCCGAAAGGCCCTGGTAGCTCCGCTACAAGGACCT
>NZ_JBSFIA010000051.1:0-53523 GCF_053597355.1 Streptomyces sp. NPDC001443 | reverse complement strand
CTGGCCGTTGTCTTTCTCGCCGACCGTACAACCATGCAGGCCGAGAGCCACCCGCTGCTGGCGGTCACCACGCTGACGCGGGAGGAGTGCGTGGATGAAGAAGACTACGAACAATTGACCGAGTTCGGTCGCGATTTCCGCACTATCCCCGCAGGGCTCCACGACGTCCACGCGAACCTGAGCATCGGCAACCTGGGCTTCGAGGAGTACGCGGCATGGGCTCACGATGATCCCAAGGGGATCTACCGGTCCTTCTGAACGGGCTCACGAAACTGTGGACAGAGCCTCGAAATTGACCAGAGCCCCTCGTCGCTCCACTCGATCCGAAATTCAATGGAGTGGGGCATTTCAACGAGCGAAGTGTGGCGTTGTCGGCTGGCGCCGCCCGATCGTGGAGTGTGCGAGCCGTGCCAGCCAGTGTGTTCGCTGGTGTTCGGATGGTGTCGCGCGGACGCCGCATCCCTATCGTTGCGCCATGACGGACGAACAGCTCCCTGCACAGGTCTTCCCGAACCGTTTTCCCGAGGCGAAGGACTCCCCACCCGGGGCGCCGCAGGACCGCTGCCGCTGCTTCGACCAGGTCCGGCTGAGTCCGCCCGGCGCGGCGACGTCCTTCCACGCCGAGATCCAGGACACCAGTGCTCCGGGCTGGCTCCGGCTGCTGGAACTGATCGAAGAGGCGGCGGCCGACGGCCGGGAGGAGTTCCGCCCGCTGCCGGAGTTGAGCCCCGAGGAGCGGCGGCAGATCGTGACGCTGCCGGCGTCGATCGGGAGGCTGACGGCGGTGCGGACCCTTGTGCTGTACGGAAGCAACCTGGTCCGGATACCTCCGGAAATCGGCGAGATGACGAGCCTGGAGGAGTTCAGCCCCTACACCTCGCATCGGCTGCACTGGTTCCCGTACGAGATCACGCGGTGCGGTCGGCTGGCGAGCAGCACGGTGAGCACGCGCTCGATCTACGGCAACTTCAAGTACCGGCCGCCGTTCCCGCGGCTCCTCCCGTCCGGCGATACGGTCCTGGACCTCGACAGCCTGGCTCCCTTCCGCTGGGGAACCACCGCGGCCCGCACCTGCAGTGTCTGCACCGGGCCGATCTCGGCGACGGGCCCTCACCAGGTTTGGCTCTCCCAGGTGGTGGCGACCGACGTCCTGCCGCTACTGGTCAACGCTTGCTCCCAGGCGTGCCTCAACGATCTGCCACCTGGGGCGAAGGGTTACATCCCTACACCTCATCGGGGCGGTGCGATCGAACAGCCTCCGCCGCATTGACCATCGTCACCCGGGCCCTACAGTCCTTAGATAGCAGAGCTGGCGGCTGTCCTGGTACTGCGCCACCTTGCTGAGAAGTTCGACGCCGTGGACGCGCCGGCGGCCACGGACGCGCAACATTCGCCCTGCTGCGGGCACGTATCCTCGCGAGACCGTGAGCCCGGGCCCAGGCTCAGGCCGGGCCTACCGCCTTGCCTGACCTGCGGATCGGCGGGCCAAGAACCTTGTCGACTTCCGTGGCCGCGACGTCAAGAAGCTCCTCACCGAACAAGCAGAGAGACCCTTCCCAAGGGTGGCCAAAACTGCCGAAGCGGAAGTCCTCCGCAAGGAAGATGAAGTAGTCCCCGTCGGGATACGGGCTCAGCGGCCAGGCCGGTTGCCCAGGACCGCCGACCTCCTGCGGTGCGAAGCGATACGACGTGTGCTGCCAGTCGAGGGCGAACAGAGTGCCTGACGGGCCAACGCAGGAAGACAGCCCCTGCTCGACAACCGCGACCAGGCGGTCCAGACGCTCGTCACCCAGATCACCGTCAAGCGCAGCGAGGCTCCAGGTCACCGACGCGACGGGCTCCTCGATGGCCGGCCACTTGATCGGACTCACACTCGGACGGAAGCTGAAATCCTCGTAGAAACGGTCCCATACACGTCGGTACTCGACCTCCGGCAGCACGACCACGGGATCTCCAATCATGCGGCGATCCTACCGATCCGCCTGGTGGCCGCAGAAAGATCGTTCACGGAAGTGCGGACAGAACCGATTCCAAAGATCCTCATCATGGTCGGCCCGGCTATGAGCCCGGCCACGGCAGCTGGACGGCTCCGTTGCCGGATCGTGACCGATGGTCGGGGCTCGTGGCCGTCCCCTTGGTCGGGGCCGGCCGGTGAGCTGACGCGATGGAACACCCGCACGCCTCCACGCCCAGGACCACCGACCGCCCCACCGCGGCGGGCCAGGTGTGCTGCCGTGGGCACCGCCCGTGGCATGCGTCGGGAAGTCGGCGGTGAGCCGCTTCGGGGCCGGGATCCGCCGGGGCGTCATGGCGGCCGATCAGTTCACCCAGATCACCAACGCGCTGTTCCGTGACGCCGGGCTGTCGTTCAAAGCCAAGGGCCTCTTCGGGTACGTCAGTACGCACAGGAACGGCTGGCAGGTGACGGTCACCGACCTCGTCCGCCTGGGCCCGGACGGACGCGAAGCGGTACGCACAGGCCTGCAGGAGCTCAAGGTGCACGGCTACCTGGTCCGTGAACGTCTGCGCCGCCCGGACGGCACCCTGGGCGAGATCGTCTACTGCATTACGGACCGCCCGGCCGCCTTGGACGTCGCGCTGTTGGAGGCCGACTTGGTGGGGACGGCCCCCGGGGCCGAGCACACCGGCGGCCTCTTGGCAGGGATTTGCCGGGGCGTGATGGCGGCCGATCAGTTCACCCAGGTCGCCAACGGGCTCTTCCGCGACACGCAGCTGTCCTTCAAGGCCAAGGGCCTGTTCGGACTGCTGTCCACGCATCAAGGCGGCTGGCGGATGACGGTCGCCGACATCGCCCGCCGTGGCCGCGACGGTGACTCAGCCGTCAAGAGCGGGCTGAAGGAGCTGGCCAAGCACGGCTTCCTGGTGCGAGAACGCGAGCGCGGCCCAGACGGCACCCTCGGTGCGGCGGCGTATTTCATCACCGACCTGCCCGCTCTGCAAAGCAGCAGGTCACAACCAGAGTCGGTTTTTCCACCAGTGGATGACCCTACGTTGGCTGATCGGTCCACTAAGAACACCAACAGAAAGAAGACCAACAAGCAGAACACCAGAGCCCTCCGTCCGTGCCACGGCGAAGCGACGCGAACACCGGGACGGACAGACCAATCGGACACGCCGACGTCCCAGCCGGCCGTGCCTGCGGCGGATGAGATGCACCCGGGGATCCGGCTGCTGCTCGACCTCGCAGCGGCCCGCTCCGAGCTGCTGCTGACCGGGCAGGCCCTGACCGACCAAGGCCGCGTCGTGACCGTGATGCTGGAATCCGGCTGGAGCCGTGAACAGCTGCGGCACGTCATCGCCGCCCGGCCCCTGCCGAACCCGGTGCGCACCACGGTCGGCGCGATCATCGCGGCCCGCCTGCGCGCCGCCCAGGCCTACCCGCCGCCCACCCTCTCGGCCGGCCACCATGACGCACCCGTGCGGGACGACCCGCCGCCGCAGCCGATGAGCGGCTCCGCTGCCGCACGCACGGTGAGCGAGGCCCTAACCTACCGGGCCCTTACCGAATGCGCCGGCTGCGGCGCTCCCGCAACCGCCCCCGGCGAGGATCTCTGCCCGGCCTGCCTCGGCTGGCCGCGGTGCCGTACCTGCCCCGGCCCCACACCCCGGCGCGCTCACCCCGACGGCGACGGCCGCTGCACGACGTGCGCCTGCACCTGACCCACCAACCGGAAGGAAGCAGCCCGTGACCTACATCCGTCGCACACCACCGACAAGCGGCATTACCCAGCACCTGCACCTCTTCGAGGCTGACCCGGGCCGGTGGGAGGCAGAACACGCATGCGCCCTGCGAACCGGCCACGTCCGCGACCACACCTGCGCAGCCGAGTGCGAACCCGTGCTCGTCTACGAGCGCACCCGGTGGGGCTGGCTCGCCTGGACGATCCCCGGCGACGGCTCCCGGCCCGAACTCCCCCACCAGATCGCAGTCCTCACCCCATCGGCCACGCCCATACAACGCTTGGCCCTGCGCTGGCTGACCAGGCGCCCCGCCCGGCGCATCGGCCTGGCCCCCGGCATCCCCGGCTCGCTGCGCTTCACAGCCGTCGCGGTCGCGTTCTCAACCCTGATCGTCGGCCTGTTCGCCATGGCCGACGGCATCCCCGCCGATGTCGCCCTGCCAGCGATCGTGCTCGCGCCGCTGCTCGCCGAACGCCTCCCCGATCAGGTGGACGCCCGGGCCCGCGAACACGTCCGCAGCGTCGAAGGCGATGGCGCCTGCCGCTACCTCCAGCGACTCGCCGCCCTGCACACCACGCTCGCCCAGGCCGCAGCCGGCAGCGACCGCTACGAACTGCGCCGCTCGGCCGAGATCGGCCACAACCTGCTGTGGGACGCCGCCGGCCTGCTTCAAACCCAGGACACCCGATCGGCATCAGCCGGCCTCATCGTCCGCGAACGGCTGATGCTCCAGCTCGCCGACCAGGTCGCCCACATCCTCAAGCACGCACCCGCCCAGGCCGAGCCTGACCACACCTCCCAGGCACCCGCTGCCCAACCCGGTGCGAACCTCCGTCGGCGCGATCACCGCCGCCCGGCTCCGCGCCGCCCAGGCCTACCCGCCGCCGTCGCCCGCCACGATGCGGCCTCACTGGACGAAGCACTGGCGGACGCGACCAGAAAGCGGTCATCGACCGCGGCCGCCGCCCGCTCCGTGACCCAGGCCCTCACCTACCGGGCCCTCGTCGAGTGCGCCGGCTGCGGCGCTCCCGCCACCGCCCCCGGCGAAGACCTCTGCCCGGCCTGCCCCGGCTGGCCGCCCTGCCGCACCTGCCCCGGCCCGACCCGCAAGCGAGCCCACCCCGACAGCGACGGCCGCTGCACCACGTGCGCCGGCGCCTGACCCACCAACCGGAAGGAAGCAGCCTGTGACCGACACGCCCCGCACCCCACCGCCGCCCGCAGCCGCACCACTGCCAAGTCCCTGCGCCCTTGGCCCGGGCCGACGGGAAGCGGAACACTCCCACGCCCTGCGCACCGGCTCCGCCGGCGACCACACGTGCACGGCCGCCTGCGAACCCTCACTCGCGGACGAACACACCCGGCGGGACCGGCCCGCCCAGAACGTGCCCGCCGACAGCCTCCCGCAGAAACGTCCCCACACCACCGGCGCCCTGCCGTCGGCCACGACACTCACCGGCCCCCTGGCGATGCGCCCACTCACCCGGCGCCCCGCCCCGGCGACACCGATCCCCGGCCCGCTTCGCTACACCGCAGCTGTCCTGGCCCTCATCGGCTGCGCCGCCGTCCTGCACGCGGCCGGCTACGGCATACCTGCCGGCATCGCCTGGCCCCTGGCCCTGCTGGCCCCGCTGCTCCCCAGGCACCTGCCCCACCGACGGGGCGCCCGCACCCGCAACCGCGATCACACCCTCAGCGCCCCAGGCGACACAGCCCGCCGAGACCCCCAGCGCCGCGCATCCCCGCACCCCTGCCTCCCGCGATCCGCCACAGGCAGCGACCGCCCTGAGCCGCGCCACGCGGCCGAGACCGGCCGGCACCCGCAGCCGAACGCAGCCGGAAGGCCCCAAACCAAGAACACCCGCTCGGCCCCGGCCCCGCTCCCCGTCTGCGGGCGGCTGATGCCCCAGCTCGCCGACCAAGCCGCCCAGACGCTGAAGCACACCCACACCAAAGACGCCCCAGCCGACACAGAGCAGCCCCGCGCGCACGAGCACCCGTTAGGCCGCAACCCGCCGCCCCGCCTCACGCAGGAAGCCCGGCTGGCACATCCAGGCGCTCGTGCGCCGCGTCCACGGCGGATCGGCCGCCGAACGAGACCGGCAGCCTGGCCCTGCCGTGGCTGACCAGGCGCCCGCCTGGCGCATCGGCCTGGCCACCGCATCCCCGGTTCGCTGCGCTCCGCAGCCGCCGTAGTGGTGCTGTCGCGGTCGTCACACCGTTCCTGCAAGTCGCTACGGGATTGACATCGAGGCCAACACCCTTTCGCTGCTCGGAGAACGTCAACGGCCGTGATCTGTTGCCCCCAGGCTCTACGCAGACCTGTCCCAGGGGCGCTTGCGGTAGGGGACTGCCTCTTCCCGGCCGGACGGTATGTCTGGCCGGGAGAAGTCTGTGTGGAACCTGTGGTGTCTCTACTGCCAGCCGTGCAGCGTCAGGGCGCCGGTCTGGGCGAGGCAGCCGTGCAGGCCCGCCCCGGGGTAGTCGATGATGTCCTCGGGGAGGTCATGGTCGGCGAACCACTGGAGCGCAAGGCACTTCTCCGGCTCCTTGTTGCGGGGTGTTCCCTGCCATCGGGTGGCTACGAAGAAGAACCCGATGCGTTCGGATCCGTCTTCCTGCCGGTGGTGTACGACGTGCCGCAGTTCCAGATGCTCGGGGTCGACCTTGACGTCGGTCTCCTCGAGCAGTTCACGAGCTGCTCCGACGGTGAGGGGTTCGCCCTGGTCGAGCTTGCCGGAGGGCAGATGCCACCGTCCATAGCCGTAGGGGCCGCCTCTCTGTGACAGCAGGATCTTGTCGCCGTCGCGCAGGAGAACGTGGGTGTCGATGGTGGGCTGTGCCGGGTGTCCGCTCATGATTCCTGGGGGGTTCGAGTCGCTGAAGCATCTGACGGTAGTGGGAAGGCGGGGAGCGCGTCGGCGATTCGGTGCGCGACCTCCGATGGGGTGATGCCGGTGCTGTCGATCATGAGTACCTTGGACCCGAGGTCTTCGAGGATGTTCGCGGCGTCGCGGTACAGCTCGACTTCCCGGGTGGGCGCTGCGGGATCGGCCCTGAAGCGGTGGGTGACGCCGGCCTGGGCGATACGGTCCGTGATCGCGGCCGGGGAAGCGGTCAGGATCACCGCCAGATCGGGCTGCGGCGCGTAGCCGTTGAGCAACGTCAGGAAGTCCATCGGTACGCCGTCGAGCCGCTGAAGGACGAGCGTAGATGCCATGTACCGGTCGGATATCAGCAGCCGGCCACCCCTGAGCGCGGGCTCGATGGTGGTCTCGATGTGCCGGTAGCGTGCGGCTGCGACGAGGCAGGCTAGGGCCAGGCCGTGAAGCTGGCCGCCGTGCGTGCGGGTGAAGTCCCCGAGGAAGTCCCCGCGGGGCGGCTCGACCGTCCACTGGGCTGGGACGTCCCGCGCGGCAAGCCAGGCTCGTAACTCCCGGATGGTGGTGGACTTGCCCACGCCGCTCGGTCCGTCGATCGAGACGAAGAAGCCTTTGCGGTCCCCGCTCATGCGGCTTCTCCCATCCCGGCCTGGTTGCGTTCGTGCTGCTCCCGGGTGAGCATCGCGAGCGTGGAACGGATCTCGGGCAATGCCACGTCACCGAACTGGATGCCTACGGAGAAGTTGAACTCGTCGCGCTGTCGCATGGACTCGTCGGCACCGTTCTGGGTGAGGTCGACGTCGCCGTAGGCGAGCAGGTTGTCCGGGTCGTAGCCGTCTTCGGCGGTGAGGGTCGTCCACACGGGCGTGCCCGGGTAGGGGCGGAACTCGAAGACGCTGGCGCGGATGCTGCCGCAGTGCTGGTCGGAGATGGCCCACAGATTGCGGATGTGCCGAACGGTGGCGTCCAGGTCCGCTTTGGTCTCGCCGGGGAAGCCGAGGATGAAATACCCCTTCACGCCGATGCCGTGGGAGACAAGGCGGCGGGCGACGCGTTCAGTCATCTCTGCGTCGATCCGCTTGTCCATCGCGGCCAGGATGCGGTCGCTGCCGGATTCGATGCCGAGGGCTACCTCGCGCAGCCCGTTGGTGACGAGACGGTCCAGGTCGGTGTCGGTGAGCCGGTTGAGCACGTTGATGCGGCCGGTGGCGTCCCACACGTACCGGTCCCCGATCTTGTGGCGGGTGAAGGCCTCCATCTGTTCCTCGATGACCCTGCCGACGCCGAGGAACAGGTCGTCGACGAAGCGGAAAGCGGTCACGCCGTACGCATCGTGGAGCTGGTCCAGCTCGCCGATGATGTTCTCAGGCGAGCGCACGCGGATCGTGAGGTCCGGGTTCGCGGAGACGGCAGCACCGCAGAAGGTGCAGTTGTAGGGGCAGCCCCGGCTGCCGACGATGTTGGCCTCCCAGTGCCCTTGGGGGCTGATCCCGGCGAGCCAGGGCCGTTCGCCGACGAGGCGGAGGTCGGTTGCCGTGGGCGCGGCCTGGTAGGGGTCCTGGGGGAGAAAGGCGCGGTTGACGTACGGCAGGCTGTCGATGTCGGGGCCCAGGAGTGCCGCGCTGGTCTTGGGGTCGGCAATGCCGGCAGCCCGGGTGCCGAGCAGGTGGTCGCGCCACAGGACGCCCGGCAGGGTGCGGCGGTTGTGTTCGTCCTCCAGGAGGGCGGCGACGCGTAACTCTCCCTCACCGAGAACGAGGGCGCGCAGGTGGCGCATTCGCAGGTCGGCAAGGACCCGGTCCGGCATGGCCTTGGCGTGGTGGCCGCCGACCATGAGGGCGATATCAGGATCGAGCAGGTCGGCGATCTTTGCGGACATCTCGTAGGTGGGGGCGAGGAGGTTCATGGCGGCCCAGCGGGGCGCGGCCTCATTGACGATCCGGGCAGTCGCCTCAACGCCCAGACCATGGGCTTCGGCGTCGAGCACGCCGACGTTGTAGCCGTGCTGCTGGGCGTAGGTGGCGATGTACGCCATGCCGAGTACGGGGAGCGTGTAGTCGTTGGTCCGGGGCCGCAGGGTGTAGTCACGCAGCGGCGCGTTGATGAAGAGGGCATCCAGCGGGTGGCGGTCGTCGGCGCCCGCGATCAGCGGTAACTGCTGCATACGTCCTCCAGGTCATCGGGTGTGCGCCCCCCAGGTGAGGGTCGCGAGGGTGAGGGTGTGCAGAGCGGTGCGATCGGTCCCGGCCCAGCCGGTCCACAACGGGCCGAATGCCTTGTCTTCCTTGTCGGGCCAGGCGTAGGTGGGGGCGATCTTGGCGGCCCAGGTGCGGACGGCCAGATCGTCGTGCGGGTAGGCGTGGAAGTCGCCGGTGTAGTCCGTGGCGGCCGCGGCGGCGGTCCATGGTCCGATGCGCGGGATGCGGGTGAGTGCGGCGGCCAGGGCGCCGACCTTCAGGTGCTCCCACTCGCTGTGATGCTGCTCGTAGTGCGTTGCTGCGGCCGTCAGGGCGGTGCGGTGGAACTTTGCGCCGACGGCGGCGAACTGCTCGTCGGCCAGGGCGAGGACTGCGGCTGGTGCGGGCGCTACGGCGAGTGCTCCCCGAGGGCCTTCAACAGTGGTGCCGTAGGCGCTGCACCAGGTGCGGTACACCTTGCGGGCCTGGTCAGCGCGGACGACCTGCCGCAGGATCGCCGTGGTGATCGCATCCCACAGCCACGGGTTCGCCAGGCGCCGGGTAACGCCGAGCTCGGCAAGGTTGTCGCGGAGGGCGGCCGGGGCGGCGGGCGGGAGGTGTACAGGGTCGGTGCTGACGAACTCGGGCTTGACGTCTTCGGTTCCGTCGACGCACGCCAGGTGCAGGCCGTCCCGGTCGTGTGACAGGGTCCAGATGCCGGAGGCCGTACGGACAGCACGCGCGCGTGTGCCGCCCTCGTACGTCTGCCAGGCGGGGTGATCGACGGTCAGAAGGTTGCTCATCGGTTGCTCCTCGGTGTGCCGGATGTGCTCGCCGTAGCCTCTCGCGTCACTGCCGTACGACGCGCCGCGGCCACAAAATTGCGACGTCAGCCGATGAGGTCATGTTCGATCAGGTAGGTGCGCATGTTCTGGTACTCGGCGAGGGTGCACGGCCGGGACTCCTCCGGTGCATCCCCTGGGACGGCGGCCGCCGGCCAACTGCCTGGCGGCGGCATCAGCTCCTCGGCCGCGTGAGACAGGTTCTTGCGGCGCGGGCCGCGCACGAACAGGGTGACCGTGCGGGGCTCCATTACGGCCTGGTGCACCATCGACTCGCCAAGCGAGTAGGCACTGCCGGGCCGCTCGACGGTCACGATGGCTGGTTCCAGGTCCGCGCCGGTGAACGGCCCCTCCCAGCCGTTGGTGCGGCGTCGTACGACGTGCACGTAACCGCCGGTGAGGATCCGGGTGGCGAAGGCATAGCAGTGATCGTGCGGTACGAGCTGATTGTCTGGCCGGGGGTTCATGTTCAGCCGGATTTCGAACCCTTGGTCCGGGGCTTGGTACAGCGACAGCCGGTTGAGCAGCATGGTGACGCGGCTGGCGGCCAGGCGGTCCGGGTCGTGCAGGACGTTGTTGACGAGCCTGGTGAGCAGCTTCCGATCATCGGCGAGACGGTCGAGCACAATGCGGCTGATCCGCTGGAGGGTGCGCAGACTGTCGCTGTCCAGCGGTGGCACGGCATCCAGCCACGAGGCCGGCGCGCTCAGCACGGTCCGCCTGCCGGGGCGAGAGAGGCCTGCTCAAGGTACTGGCGGGCCCGCCGGGCGAAGGAGGTGTGTGCCGCGTCGGACAGGGGCCCCTCGCGGTCGGTCACCGGCTCTGTGGTGGCGAGGACCTGCACGGTGGCCGCGGTCCCCCGGGTCGCGCACAGCGTGTCCGGGTGCACGGTGAAGAACTCCCCAGCACTGAATACGCGGACGTACTGCGGGCGACCGCCCTGCGCGTCGTCCGGATGCCGATACATCTCCAGCGTGGTGACGCTGGCCACCGCGAGGACCACGGCCGGTACGTGCACTCGCCAGGGCGTCATAGCGCGGGTGTCCGAGACGCGCAGGTAGACCGTCGAGGCGTCTGGCGTCTGGAGCGGCAGGTATGCGTAGCCGTGCACGCGGAACGACTCCTTCGAGCCGGACGCGCTGGTGCCAAGGAGCAGCAGGACGCGAGAGGCGAGGGGAGAGAGCCAACCCGTGGCGGCCGACACGGTGATGTCAGGGATGTGGATGGGATCACGCTCCTGCGCCAAGAGGCGGCTGACGAATTCCGGGAGGACGGCATCCACTTGGTAGCCCCTTCAGATGAGTTCGAATGGTGTGTAGACGGCGCTGGGGCACGTCGGGGGCGTAGCCCCAGCGCCGTAGTTCCGCCCGTGCCGACTGCCTAGGTCAGGTGCGGGCGGAGCGTGGTATCTGACCGGTGGCCCGGAAGCCGTGCCATCCAGGCACCGGACAGACGCCAGGGGATGGCTGCGGTTGCTGAACGGGTGCCGCATCAGAGCGGCGCCCCCTGTCGGCGTCCCGAGCGTCATCGGCATATCTGCGCTCGGGACGCCGAGGTCTCGATGCCGGCTTCGGTGGGGGCGAGGACGGTGCACTGGGAGAGGGAGGCGACCAGTTGGTTGCCGATCACCCACTTCGTGGACCAACTGGTCGTGAGGTACACGTCGGCTTTTCCTGCGTAGAGCCCGAAGGGGCCGTGGTGGTAGCGGTGTCCGTAGACGGCGTCCGCGATGACTTCGGCGACTCGTACGGCCACCGCCCCCTTGCGTCGCAGGTGCGGACATAGGCGAGCAGCGACCGGCAGGCACGACGAGCATACCGGCGGATGTGTCGTCATCTCCCCTTCCGGCCAGGTCGGGCCGCTGCCGCGCTCGTCTTCCAGCAGCCACAGCCAGCCTTGCTCGTCGCGGTCTGCGGGTCCGCCGCAGACCTGGCATAAGCGTCTGTTCATGGCGTGCCGCTGTCGGGGCCGTGCACCTCGCTCCACAGCGGCTCGCCCGCCCCGCGGCCGTGTCCCCAGCATTGCCACAGCACATCGTCGTCCTCGGTCCGGCGTGATGCCGGGCCGGGGAAGGTGATGCCGCTGAGCGTGGCCACGGGGGTCGGTTGCGTCACTTTCTCCCTGGTCCATGGGGTGATGTACGGGACGGCCCCTGTGCGCGAGGAGTTCGGTCATGGCTCTCTCTGGAATGGCGGGCGGAGAGGTGGAAGGCGCCGGCCGTGCGTGACGGGGGTGGCATACGCACGGCCAGCGCCGCTCTGGGCGGCCTGCAGGCCGGACACGATCACGGGTCTGCCGGCCGGAGTACCGGCCCGTAGCAGGCCGGCGACGGGTCTGCCGGTCCGGGGCGAGACCGTGGGCAGATCAGGTGATGGTGCACAGGGTTTCTGCGAGGAGTTCCTCGTGCGGAGCCGGCCCGGGCCGGAACTGGTCGAGAAAGTCCCGCAGCGGCACGGGCGGTACGAGGCGGTCGCCGCGGCACGGGCGCAGCCAGTACGGGCCCGGGGCTTCAGTCTGTGTCATGGGCGGCAGGGCAAGCTGGTGCGGCCGGCCCAGACACAGGCCGTACCGGTGCGGACCCCAGGTGTCGCTGGTTCCCGGCGGTACGAGCCAGATGAGCCATTGCCGGTGTGGGTCTTCGATCACCGGGCCGCAGGCGTCGAGCTGACCGTGGCCAGCGTGCTGCACCTGGTCCAGGAGGTCCATCACAGCGTAGGCCTCGGGGCAGGAGGCGGTGACGACGATGTCGAAGAAGCGGCCGCCTAAAGGTAATTGGAGCACCCGGCTCTGCTGGAGGTCCATCAGGTTCCGCACGCGTGCGGCGAGGTCGCTCATGTCCGTGGCGACGTCGTCCGCCGGGATGGTGTGGGGGCGCGTGGAGAAGTCCACGGGTGCTGCTGGCGCGCGTTCTGCCGGGTTCGCCGAACGTTGGGGGAGTGGTGTGCGCAGGCTGGCACTGCTTCGGTTGTGGACAGGACGGCCCTGGTGCGTGAGGAGTTCGGACATGGCTCTCTCTGTCGTCGTGAATCGCATGGAGGTCAGACCGTCTCTCGCAGCCAGCGCAGCTCCACCAGCGGCTCAAACAGTTCGCTGACGCCCCAGGCCATAGGGCGCAGGCGCCCGACGGCTTGTCGGTGATCGCTGGGCGTCTCCTGGGGACGCAGCAGGCCTGGGAGATGAGGGGTGGGTGCGACCCTGACCCTGCGGTCGCCGTGGGGCCCCGGCATGTCCCCGGGGCGGGGGAAGGTGCCGCAGCAGTTCAGTGGCGGCGGACGGCGTTCGTGCACCGGGGCGGCGTCGTCGAGGACGGCCTCGCTGTTGAAGGGCCGCCAGCGGCCGGGCTTCGGCAGGACAGTTGTTACTTCGGCGGGGTCCAATGGCGAAGTCTGCGCTGATACCGCGCGTGGCCCGAGTAGTGCTGCGGCCGTCATCTGTCGTTCTCGGTTCGCAGTTCGGCCCAGACTTCTTTGCCCCAGGGGTCTTTGCCCGGGCCTTTGAAGTCGTAGCCCCAGCGGTCGGCGATGGCGTCGATGAGGAGGAGTCCTCGCCCCGACTCGTCGTCGCCGTTCGCCTGGTCGAGTACCGGCAGATGGCACGGATCCCGGTCCACGACACCGATACGCAGCCGAGTCGGGCTTGGACGCCCGCAGACCAGGCGGACGTCGGAGCACAGGGTGTGACCGCAGGCGTTCGCGATCAGCTCCGTGATGATGAGCGTTGCCCGGTCCGCGAGGCTGTCGAGACGCCACAGGCTGAGGATCTCTCGGACGAGGTCGCGGCCTAGCCGGGCCGCGGACGGCTCGCAGGGGAGGGTCTGGCTGTACGTGGGGCGGCCGACGGCGGTGGCCTTGGCCGGTGTTCGCAGACTCGTCATGGGAAGGGGCCTTCAGGTCGTCTCGGTGCCCAGCCGCTCAGGCGAGAAACCCGAGAGTTAAGGCCGTCAACAGCCGCCGTCATAGGCGACCAGCACCAAGAGAACTCCCTTGTTGCAGCCTGTGGTTAGGGCGATCAGATGCCTCGCGAGGTTAGCCACCTAGGGTGATTTGACCACCCGTTTACCTGGTCGGTGGGCCAGTTCTGGAGCTACGGTGCGTGCATGGACACCACGCGCAACACGGTTCTTGAAGCGTGGATGGCCGAGCACGGCTACAGCTCCAACAGCCTTGCCGACGCTGTGAACACGGCGTTAGAGAGGCTGACCGGACGGCCGGGCGGCCTTGACGGCTCATCGGTCCGCGCCTGGAAGGCGGGCCGGGTCACCTGGCCCAAGTCGGCTACGCGCAGAGCACTCGAGGACGTCAGCGGCCTGCCCGCTGTCGCTCTGGGGTTCGTGCCACGGAGTCGGCCCTCTCTCTCACCCGCAACGCTCCAGCAGCAGAAGGATCCCGACATGAAGCGTCGCACCCTGGTCGGCGGCATCGCCGCGACTGCCGCAGCAGCCGCAGCGCCCGGCACCGCCTCCCCGCGCCGCATCGGGATGAGCGACGTCAACCGGCTGACCCAGCGCTTCGCCGAGATCATCGCCAGCGACCACCGACACGGCGGACACCTCGGCATCGAGCAGCGCGCCGCCGCACTTGCCGACGAGGCACTGAACCTCCAGAACGCCGGCAGCGCCACCCAACGCGTGCGCAGCAGCCTGTACGCCTCCGCAGCCGCCTTCCGCTCCTCGGCGATGTGGGCCGCCATGGACGGCCGACGCTACGACATCGCCAAAGGACACATGCGAGAAGCCCAAACGCTTGCCGAGATGTCCGGCGACCAGGCGATCAAATTCCGCATCTGGAGCCACGCCGGCACCCTGTACCGCCACATGGGCCGCCCCGCCGACGCCTTCGCCGCCAACGACGTCGCCCGCAACCTCCACCTCACCCGCAAAGACCCTCTGTTCGCCTCCCTCGGCCTGGTGCGACAGGGCGCCATCCACGGCGCCGCGCACGACCGTGCCGGCACCCGCCGCGCACTCGATCAAGCCCAGGACGCCATGCTGCGCGCCGACCCCGCCGACCACCGGCCCGTCTGGCTGCTCGCCTTCTACGACCAAGCAGAGCTGGACCACCTGGCTCTCTCGGCATACCTCGCCCTCGGCGACTACCCAACCGCCGAGTTCCACGCGCACCGCTGTCTGGCCGCCCTGCGGCCCCACATGGCCCGCTCCCGGGCCATCACCACCACCCGGCTCGCCCACGCCCAGCTCGCCCAAGGCGACGCCGAGACCGCCACAGCCACCGCGAGACAGGTCCCCGCCGACGCCGCCACCCGACACGCACGCGTCTCACGCATGCTGCAAGAGTTCGGGGCTGCCCTGCGCGCCACCGCGCCCAACAGCACTGCGAGCCAAACCTGGACCGAGCACACCGCCGACTGGAAGATGTCCGCATGACCACGGCCTCCGCCCTCGAGTTGCGAACCTTCACCGCCCTCGGAGCCATCCGCGGTGACGTCCTCGACGTGTACGCCGAGGTACGTGCACCGCTGCTCCACCTGCCGAACTACGCGGTGACCGCGTTCGGCGAGCGCCTGGACCGGCATGGCGGCGAACCCGGATTCACGGCTGTCCTGGCGTATGCGGCCGGCCGGCCGGTGGGCTACGCCTATGGCAACACCATCGAGCACGGCGATCGGTACTGGCAGCGCACCAGCCCGACGCCGGCGCAGAGGTACACCGAGCGGCCGGCAGTGGCCCTCAAGGAGATCGGTGTCGGCCCGGCCTGGCGCAAGACCGGCACGGCCCGTCGCATCCACGACGCTCTGCTTGCCGTACGAGACGAGCCGTACGTCACGCTCATGGTCAACCCGGCCGCCGGCGACGGCAAGGTCCACGACCTCTACAGGTCGTGGGGCTACGGAGACATCGGCCAGAGCCAGCCGTCGCCAGCCTCGCCGGTGTTGACGGTGATGGTCCGCGCTACCGCATAGCCCGTCGCAGGCCACTGCCGTACACATTGGAACCACGCAGTATCCCGGCCTCGTCCGTAACCTTCAGGTCCGCGGCGGGGACCAAGAGCTGGCGGACCATGTTGCGTTCGAACTCTTTCCTCGACCCACACGAACGATGCCGCACTGAGCGGCTGCGCCACCTTGGAGTAGTTTCCTGATTCCATCTGCCGGGAACCGGCTGTTCGCGCTTCCGCATCAGCGGTGCCGGTCGAAGCTCGAAGGCAGCCCGCTCGGGGCGCCGACGAACGGAGAGTCCGTCATGAGTGGTAAGCAGCATCGAGTCGAGAAAACGACTTCCCTGCTGGAACTGCGCATCGGCGGCGTGCACCTGACTGTTCAGCGTGTGCCGTACTTCGTACTTGCTCTGCTGAGTGGCTTTGCGGGTTCGATGGGAGGCGCGTTGTGGCTGGGGCGCTGAGGGCGTGCCGTCGCGGGCAGTCCCAGCGGCGGCGGCCGTTCACCACGGCGTGCGTCCGGCGCGCCGGAGGTAGCAGCGTTCGCCGCCGCAGTGACCGAGTGCTGCGCTGTGCAGACTATTTGGGGTACGGCGCGGACCTCGACGGTCGCGCGGTTTCAGGGGGACCATCCCCGCGGGTGCGGGGAGCAGATACGAGAGGCACACCCCTCATGTCCGAACGCGGGACCATCCCCGCGGGTGCGGGGAGCAGGCCTGCGAGAGCCCCGGATTGCGCGGGGCTGGAGATTATCCCCGCGGGTGCGGGGAGCAGGGTCATAATGCCCCTGGAATCGGGACCATCCCCATGTGGGCGGGGAGCAGGGTGTGCGTTTCATTGTTGTTGAAGGTTCTGCTGGTCAGTGAGCTTAGCCGGGTTGCCGGTCATCCTTGCAGCGGGTGGTCTTCGAGGATTCATGGTTCTGTTGACGGGTCGGGTTTCGTTTCAGCCCAGCGGACCAGGGGCGGGACGGCGACGGCGGAAACGGCACTCGCCAGTGCTGTGGCGATTCCCCACCTGATTCCGTCGTCATCAGGTCCCCCCAAGGGCAGCCACCGGCCTAGCACCAGACCCGACCAGAAGGTGACGATCACTCCTGCGATCACGGCTAGCCATCGCATCCACCCAGACACTCTTCCCCCTTGAATCGTTGCTGTGTTGGTGGCGATAATCGAGGTATGGGCTTCGTGGTGTCAAACGTGCCTGCACACAGTGCAGTTGGCGCCGCGCAGGTGGGCTACGGCGCGTCCGCATGACGGGATGCAGCGGGTGGCGGCGGGCGATTACGCCGGAAGTGGCCACTTTGTGCCGGTGCTTGCTGTATTCATCAGACACAACCGACGCAGGGGGGTGCGTTGCAGACAGAGCTGAGCCGTCGGCTCGCAGGGCCGGCCAGATCGGTGTGGGCGAAGCATGATCGCGACACCGATGGCTGGCTGCCGTTGTGGCGGCATATGGAGGACAGTGCGGCTGTTGCGGGGTTGTTGTGGGATGAGTGGCTGCCGGTTGGTGTGCGGCGGCTGATTGCCGGGGTGCTGCCTGCTGGGGAGGTGGACGGGCGGAGGCTCGTGGTGTGGCTTGCCGGTGTGCATGACATCGGGAAGGCGACACCAGCTTTCGCTTGTCAGGTTGAGCAGCTTGCTGACGTGATGCGGGCGCAGGGGCTGGAGATGCGGTCTGGTCGGGCGATGGGGCCGGATCGGCGGCTGGCGCCGCATGGGCTGGCCGGGCAGGTGCTGTTGGGGGAGTGGCTGCAGGAGCGGCAGGGGTGGGCGGCGCGGCAGACGGGCCAGTTCACGGTTGCTGTGGGCGGGCATCATGGAGTGCCGCCGGAGAGTGGTCAGATCAAAACGTTGTATGACCATGAGGAGTTGCTGCGTACGCCGGGCTGCAGCAGCGGGGTGTGGCGGCAGGTGCAGACCGAGCTGCTGGATGCGTGTGCTGATGTCTTCGGCGTGCGGGACCGGCTTGGGCCGTGGCAGGCGGTGAAGCTGCCGCAGCCGGTGCAGGTGCTGCTGACGGCGTTGGTCATCGTCTCCGACTGGATCGCCAGCAATCCGGATCTCTTCCCGTACTTCCCGCAGGCTGCCGCGTGTGACGGGAAGGAGCGGCTGGCCGCGGCGTGGCGGGGGCTGGATCTACCGCCTGCGTGGCGGGCGGTGGAGCCTGTGGGCGATGTGCAGGAGTGGTTTGCGTCCCGATTCGGGTTTGCGCCGGGGGCGCAGGTCCGGCCGGTGCAGGAAGCGGCGGTGGGGCTGGCGCGGGGGATGGATGCGCCAGGGCTGATGGTCATCGAGGCGCCGATGGGGGAGGGCAAGACCGAGGCGGCGCTCGCTGTGGCGGAGGTCTTCGCGGCGCGTTCGGGCGCGGGCGGTGTGTTCTTCGCGTTGCCGACGATGGCGACGGGCAATGCGATGTTCCCGCGGCTGCTGGAATGGCTGCAGCAGCTTCCCGACGAGGGCGGCGGCCGGCACTCCGTGCACCTTGCGCATTCCAAAGCCGCGCTGAACGAGACCTTCGCCGGTCTGCTGGCCGAGGGCGGGCGGGTGGCGGCGGTGGACGTGGACGCTGCCGTGCCGGCGGCACGAGGCGTGCAGGAGGCGGCGGCGTTTGCGGGTGCGGAGTTGGTGGCGCATGCGTGGCTGCGGGGTCGTAAGAAGGCGATGCTGGCGTCATTCGTGGCCGGCACGGTCGATCAGCTGCTGTTCGCTGGACTGAAGAGCCGTCACCTGGCGCTTCGTCATCTGGCGGTGGCGGGCAAGGTCGTGGTGATCGACGAGGCACACGCCTACGACACGTACATGAGTGTCTATCTGGACCGGGTGCTGGCGTGGCTGGGTGCGTACCGGGTTCCGGTGGTGGTGCTGTCGGCGACGCTGCCGGCCGCACGTCGTCGGCAGCTGGTCGAGGCGTACGCCGGCATGCCTGGCACAGAGCCTGAGAGTGTGGCAGGCGAGGTGGCGTATCCGCTGCTGACGGCTGTGTCGCCGGGCGGCCGGCCGGTGGTGCGTCAGCCCGTGGCGTCGGCCCGCGGCACGGATGTCCGGGTGGAGCGTATGGCGGACGGCCTGGATGTTCTGGTTGACCGGCTGGAGGCGGAGCTGGCCGACGGCGGGTGCGTGCTGGTCGTGCGGAACACGGTCAAGCGGGTCCTGGAGACGGCGCGGGTGCTGCGCGAGCGGTTCGGTGAGCAGGACGTGACGGTGGCGCACTCGTGTTTCGTCGATGTCGACCGGGCGGCGAAGGACAGTGATCTGCTGCGGCGGTTCGGTCCGCCGGGCAGGGCGACGGGACGTCCGGGGGGCCGGCACATCGTGGTGGCCAGCCAGGTGGCCGAGCAGTCCCTGGACGTCGATTTCGATCTCCTGGTCAGTGATCTGTGTCCGGTGGATCTGCTGCTGCAGCGGATGGGCCGGCTCCACCGCCATCAGCGCGGCGAGGGCCAGGCGCAGCGGCCGGTGCGGCTGCGCGTGGCGCGGTGCCTGCTGACCGGGGCGGACTGGGACGCGCCGGTGCCGGTCGCGGTGCGCGGGTCGGTCGCCGTGTACGGGGCGTATGCGCTGCTGCGGTCGGCTGCGGTGCTGCTTCCTCATCTGGACGGCCAGCCGGTGCGGCTGCCCGCCGACATCAGCCCGCTGGTGCAGGGTGCCTACGGGTCGGCTCCGGTGGGGCCGCAGGAGTGGGCGCCGGCGCTTGAGGAGGCGCGGGAACGGTTCGAGCGGCACCGTGCGGATCAGGCGGAGCGCGCGGCGGTGTTCCGCCTCGGTGACGTCGGCCGTGCGGGCCGACCGCTGTTCGGCTGGGTGGCGGCCGGGGTCGGCGACGCGGACGACACCCGCGCCGGGCGGGCGCAGGTCCGTGACAGCCGCGAGAGTTTGGAAGTCGTGGTGGTACAACGCCGTTCCGACGGCACGCTCGCCACGCTGCCCTGGCTGGACGCCGATGCGAAGGGGCGCCGGCGTAGCGGGCTGGACCTGCCGCAGGAGCAGATACCCGCATCGTTCACGGCGCGCACGGCAGCGAGTTGCGGGCTTCGGCTGCCCATCCAGTTCTCCTACGCCGAGACGATGGACCGGGCGATCGAGGAGCTGGAGCAGCTGCACGTGCAGGCGTGGCAGCACAAGGACAGCCCGTGGCTCGCCGGCCAGCTGATTCTTGCGCTCGATGAGGATTGTCAGACCCAGCTGGCAGGCTTTGCCCTTCGCTACAGCCCGCTGGACGGCCTGGAGGTGACCCGTGTCTGAACCGATCGGCAGCAGCACGGACGATGCTGCGTGTTTCGATCTGACGAGCCGGCCGTGGATCGAGGTCCTCGGCCTGGACGGCGTGCAAAGAGAGCTGTCACTGCGAGAAGTGTTCGCCCACGCCGCTGAGGTGCGCCGGATCGTGGGGGAGCTGCCCACACAGGAGTTCGCTCTGCTGCGCCTGCTGCTGGCCGTCGCCCACGACGCACTCGCCGGGCCGCGCGACATCGAGCACTGGGCGGACCTGTGGAGCGATGCGGAGTGCTTCGCCGGCGTGGGCGCCTATCTGGACGAGCACCGTGAACGGTTCGATCTGCTCCACCCGACGGCGCCGTTCTTCCAGACCGCGCAGCTGCGCACGGCGAAGGACGAGGTTTTCTCACTCGCGCGGATCGTGGCCGATGTGCCCAACGGCGAGCCGTTCTTCACCGCCCGGATGCCCACCGTGCAGCGGCTGACGTTCGCCGAGGCGGCCCGCTGGGTCGTGCACGCCCACGCGTTCGACACCTCCGGGATCAAGTCCGGTGCGGTGGGCGACGGCCGGGTCAAGGGCGGCAAGGTGTATCCGCTGGGCACGGGATGGGCCGGCAGTCTCGGCGGTGTCTTCGTGGAGGGTGACACGCTGCGGGAGACGCTGCTGCTGAACCTGGTGGCGGCCGACACCGACACAATGGAGTTCACCAGCGTTGACCGGCCGGCGTGGCGGCGTGAGCCGTGCGGCCCCGGCGGCAGCGAACGCACCCCGACCGGTGTGCGAGACCTGTACACGTGGCAGTCGCGCCGGGTGCGCCTGCACCACGACGGAAGCAGTGTGCACGGCGTGGTCCTCGGCTACGGCGATCCGCTCGTTTCCCGCAACGCCCACCGGCGGGAGCCGATGACCGCCTGGCGGCGCAGCCTGGCCCAGGAGAAGAAGCTGGGCCAGTCACCCATTTATCTGCCGAGAGAGCATGATCCGGCGCGCTCTGCCTGGCGGGGCATTGCCTCGCTCGTCGCTGACCGTGCGCAGAACACGCAGGGCGCGGAGGCTGCCGCGTATCTACGGCCCGGGATCCTGGAGTGGGTTGCCCGGCTGGTCACCGAGGGGGAACTGCCACACGGTTTCCTGATCAGGGCCCGGATCGTGGGCGCCGTGTATGGGACGCAGCAGTCCGTGATCGATGAGGTGGTCGACGACCGGCTCGTCATGCCGGTGGTGCTGCTGCACCGGCAGGAGCGTACCTGTGCCCGGCAGGCGATCGATGCGGCCGAGGACGCCGAACTCGCGGTCCGCGCGCTCGGTGACCTGGCCGCCGATCTGGCGCGTGCGGCAGGTTCGCAGGAGCAGGGACCGCGGTCGGTCGCGCGAGAACTGGGCTTCGCCGCCTTGGAAGGCCCCTACCGTGCCTGGCTGCTGGCTCTCACACAGGACGGCCGTGATCCGTTCGCGTGGCGCCGCGTCTGGCAGTGCGAGGTGCGCCGCATGATCAGCCCGCTCGGCAGCCAGCTCATCGCGCAGGCCGGGGACGCCGCCTGGCAGGGCAGGACCGTCACCGACAACAAGGGCACGCAGTGGCTCAACGCGGGCCTGGCCGACAAATGGTTCCGTGGCCGCCTGGCCCGTGTCCTGCCCGGCGCGTACCCGCGGGACACCACGCCCGAGCGCAGCCCCGCGCTGCCGGGGCCCGCCACCCCGCAGGCGCGCGAACAAGTGGAGCACGCCGTATCAGTGACCGACCCGAAGGTGTCCGCATGACCACCACCACGACCGCATCGCCGACCGTGCGCACACGGGTCGCCGAGCTGGCCGCAACACAGATCACCATGTGGCAGGAGGGCTACCTCAAAGACCGCCCCGCCGACGTCGCAGCGCTCGCCCGACTGCGCCGCGGCGCAGGCCGCGACGCAGCCGACCTGCCCGATTTGTGGACGCTGGTCGACACCTCACCGCTGCACACCCGCCGGGACAACGCACGGTCCCTGAGCGAGGAGGAACTGGTGCGGGCGGAGAACGCCCTGCACGCAGCCCTCACCCTGTGGGCGCTGCACCAGCAGTCCCGCAGCGCGCGCATGCACACCTCGAAGCGGTCGGCCGCACTGGGCGCGGCCGTCCACCGCCTCATGCCGCCCAGCGGCATCGACGAACCCGTGCGCAAACGCCTGGTGAGGGCCGGCACCGCAGCCGACCTGACCAGCCTGACGCAGCGACTGCGTGACCTGGTCGTCCTGCTGCGCCGCGCCGACATCCCCCTCAACTACGGCCTGCTCGCCGGACAGCTCTACAGCTGGCAGTGGCCCGGCGGCGCCGGCACGGTCCGCCGCGAATGGGGCCGCTCCTTCCACGCCTGGCAGGAAGAAAACGACAACCCCCCGCCCCAGAACGCCGACGACCACCTCTCCCGCCCCACGAACCGTGACAAGGACGCCTCGTGAACCGCATTTTCCTGGACGTGCACGCCCTGCAGACCATCCCGCCCAGCAACCTCAACAGGGATGACACCGGCGCGCCGAAGACCGCCGTCTACGGGGGCGTGCCGCGCGCCCGGGTCTCCAGCCAGGCGTGGAAGCGGGCCACCCGCACCTACTTCGGTGATGAGCGCCTCCTTGACCCCGGTGAGCTCGGGGTGCGGACGAAGAAGGTGGTGGAGGTGCTGGCCGAGCGGATCGCCGCGCTGGACGAGTCCCTGCACGGGCAGCAGGCGCTCGAGCTGGCCAACGCGACAGTGCAGGCGACCGGGCTGAAGACCGAGGTGCCCAAGCGGAAAGCGGACGCCGCCAAGGACAGCGGGGCCGCCCCGACGCCGGAGGCGAAGTACCTGGTCTTCCTCAGCTCCCGCCAGCTCGACGGCCTGGCCCGCCACGCCGTCGACGGTGCCGCCGACATCACCGCGTTCTTCAAGGAGAAGGCAAACAAAGACAAGGCCAAGGAGATCGCGGACAGCCGTCACTCCGTCGACATCAGCCTGTTCGGGCGGATGGTCGCCGACAGCGCCGACTTCAACGTGGATGCCGCGGTCCAGGTCGCCCACGCCCTCAGCGTCCACCGGGTAGAGAACGAATCCGACTACTACACCGCTGTCGACGATGAGAACACCGAGGAGGAGACCGGCGCCGGAATGATCGGCACCGTCGACTTCAACTCCGCCACCCTCTACCGCTACGCCGCCCTGGGCGTGCACCAGCTCGCCGCGAACCTCGGCGAGGGACTGCGCGAGGACGAGCCGCGCACCGAGCCCGTGCGCCGCGCCGTGGAGGCGTTCGTGCACAGCTTCATCGCCTCACTGCCCACCGGAAAAATCAACACGTTCGGCCACCACACCCTGCCCGACGCCGTCGTCGTCAAACTGCGCACCACCCGCCCGATCAGCTTCGTCGCCGCATTCGAAGACCCCATCCGCGGCGACCAGGGCGGCCACGTCCGCGAAGCCTGCGACCGCCTCGCCGCCTACATCCCCGACATCGAACGCGCCTACAGCCACGAGGAATCCACCCTCACCTGGGTGCTGCGCGTCGGACCCAACACCCTCAAACTCGCTAGCCTTGGCACCGAGTCCGACACGCTCGGCGACCTCGTCACCGCCGTCGGCCACGCTGTTGCGCAGCGGCTGGAGCAGCCCGCGTGAGCAGCGTCCTCGTCCTGCGTCTGGCAGGCCCCCTGCAGTCCTGGGGGGCCTCCTCCCGTTTCACCCGCCGCACCACCGAATCCGCCCCCACCAAAAGCGGCGTCATCGGCCTGCTCGCTGCCGCCGCAGGCATCGAACGCAGCGACGACCATGCCCTCGCGCCCCTAGCCGCACTGCGGTTCGGTGTCCGCATCGACCAGCCCGGCACCCGCATCCGGGACTTCCACACCGCCCACCACGCAGTCAGCGGCAAGTCGATGCCGCTCACGGAGCGCTTCTACCTCGCGGACGCCGTCTTCGTCGCCGCCCTGGAAGGCGAACACACCCTGCTGGCACAGTCCTACACCGCCCTCCAGAACCCGGTGTATGCGCCGTTCCTCGGCCGGCGTTCCTGCCCGCCGGCCGAGCAGCTCGAGCTGGGCCTGTATGAAGACGCCCGGCTCGAGAGCGTGCTGGCACAAGTGCCCTGGCAAGCCTCTGCCTGGTATCGCAGACAGCACCGCCACCAGGCCCCGCAAGCACTGACCGTGCTGCGCGAAGCAGCAGCCTTCGAACACGCCGGCGCGGACACCCTGCGCGACCAGCCGCTCAGCTTCACCGCCGCACACCGCCGGCACGCCCTGCGCACCGTCGTCACCACCACCGTGCCCCTGCCCGGTGGCGCGGCCGGCGCCCCGGCACATGACCCGTTCGATGCTCTGGAGGATGAGAGCAGCTGATGTTCCTCTCCCGTTTCCGCGTCAACACGGCGCGGCCCGGCGCCCGGCGCCTGCTGTCCTCGCCGCAGGCCATGCACGCCGCCGTCATGTCCTCGTTCCCCGCCCTCCTGCCCACCGACGCCCCCAACCCGCACGGGCCGCGCGTGCTGTGGCGGCTGGACCACCAGGCCCGCGCCGAGGTGATCCTCTACATCGTCAGCCCCGACCGCCCGGACCTGACCCATCTGGTCGAACAGGCAGGCTGGCCGGCAGTCGCCAGCCCCGACACCCCCGGATGGCAGACCAAGCCCTACACACCGCTCCTGGAGAAGCTGACCGCGGGCGAGAACTGGGCCTTCCGGCTGACCGCCAACCCGGTCCACACCATCCGCCGCAAAGACAGCGAACCCCGCAAAGTCACCGCCCACCTCACCCCCGTCCACCAGATGCGATGGCTGCTCGAACGCCAGGAACGCTGCGGCTTCCGCATCCTGGAAAAGAGTCACGACAAGCGGCTGCTGCCTTCCGGAACGACCTACCACGGCAAGCACGAGCACCACGGCGACCAGTACGAACTCACCGTCCGGGACCACAACAACCGCTCCTTCGACAAGTCCAGAAGCACCGACGGAAACAGGAACAGCAAACCCGTCACCCTCGTCACCGTCACCTACGACGGCCGCCTCGAAGTCACCGACCCCACCGCCCTACGCCACGCGCTCATCCACGGCATCGGCCGGGCCAAGGCCTACGGCTGCGGTCTCCTCACACTCGCGCCCCTCACCCCATCCACCCCACCGGCCAGCCCGTGAGTACGGTCTCCCGACGCCCCGCTCTGACCCCGAGACATCTCACCCGCACCGAGGACCGTCTCTCTTTCATCTATCTGGAACGCTGCACCGTCCACCGGGATGCCAACGCCATCACCGCCCAGGACGCCGAAGGCACCACCCACATCCCCGCCGCCACCATCGGCACCCTCCTGCTCGGCCCTGGTACCCGCGTCACCCACCAGGCCATGAGTGTTCTGGGGGAAACCGGCGCCGCCGTTGCCTGGGTCGGCGAACACGGCGTGCGCTACTACGCCTCCGGCCGCGCCCTGACCCGCTCCTCCGCCCTGATGGAAGCCCAGGCCCAGCAGTGGGCCAACCCCCGCACCCGCCTGGCCGTCGCCCGCGCGATGTACCGCCTGCGCTTCCCCGACGAAGACCCCGCCAGCCTCACCCGACGCGAACTCCTCGGCCACGAAGGCAAGAGAGTCAAAGACTGCTACCGCGCCCAGGCCGCCCGCACCGGCATACCGTGGCGCGGCCGCCGCTACATCCCCGGCGACTTCACCAGTGGCGACGCCGTCAACCAGGCCATTACTGCCGCCGCCCAGTGCATGTACGGCATCGCCCACGCCGTCGTCACCTCACTGGGCTGCAGCCCCGCCCTCGGCTTCGTCCACTCCGGCCACGAACTCTCCTTCGTCCTCGACATCGCCGACCTCTACAAAACCCAGATCGGCATCCCCCTCGCCTTCGACATCGCCGCCCTCGGCGACGAAGACGTCGGCTCCCGAACCCGCCGCGCCCTGCGCGACCGCATCAACGAAACCTCCCTCCTCAACCAATGCGTCAACGACATCAAACAACTCCTGCTGCCGCAGACGACCGCCGTCACCCCCACAGGCGAGGACCGGGACGTGGTCATGCTCCAGAGCGACGGCGGCCACCACGTCGCCTCCGGCCTCAACTACGACGGCCCCGACGACTACGGGGACGGACTCTGGTGACCGTCATCGTCCTCACCAATTGCCCCGCCGGCCTCCGCGGCTTCCTCACCCGCTGGCTCCTCGAAATCTCAGCAGGCGTGTTCGTCGGCAACCCCACTGCCCGCATCCGCGACATTCTCTGGAACGAAGTCCAGCAGTACGCCGGCCAAGGCCGCGCCCTGCTCGCCCACACCACCAACAACGAACAGGGCTTCACTTTCCGCACCCACGACCACACCTGGCATCCCACCGACCACGAGGGCATCACTCTCATTCGCCGTCCTGATCCGAACGCGCCCCGTTCATCACCGGGCACCACCTCACCTGCCGGCGCCCAGAGCCCACCAACTGGCTGGAGCAAAGCATCCAGACGACGACGCTTCGACAGAAGCTGACAAGGAGTGCCCGTTATGAACCTTTCGTCGGAAACTGAGAATGTGGTCAGAAAGCAGCGGCGACGACTGTAAAACTGCAGGTCATTCAGACTGCTCCCCGCACCCGCGGGGATGGTCCCTGGGAGATGGAACTGTCCATGGCGCGCGAGATCTGCTCCCCGCACCCGCGGGGATGGTCCCACCGACTACTGGCTGAACAGGGACCGCACGTCCTGCTCCCCGCACCCGCGGGGATGGTCCCAACATCCAGAAGTACAGCCCGCAGGTGAAGTCCTGCTCCCCGCACCCGCGGGGATGGTCCCAAGGACTGATCATGATTTGCGCACGATGCGACCTGCTCCCCGCACCCGCGGGGATGGTCCCGGCGCTGCGCCGAGGCGGGGATTCCGAACATCCTGCTCCCCGCACCCGCGGGGATGGTCCCTCCCACACCAGGGAGGTGGCGCCGTCGGTGGTCTGCTCCCCGCACCCGCGGGGATGGTCCCAACCGCGGGTTCCGGCTCGACGTCCGCGACGGCTGCTCCCCGCACCCGCGGGGATGGTCCCAAGGACACCAGTTCCCTCACCGCGCACCCCGACTGCTCCCCGCACCCGCGGGGATGGTCCCCGGAGACCTCGTGTTCTTCGGGGCCCCGGCCTCTGCTCCCCGCACCCGCGGGGATGGTCCCGACGCCGTCACCGCGCTGGACCGCCAGCTCGTCTGCTCCCCGCACCCGCGGGGATGGTCCCCACCCTGGCGAAACAGCTTCTCCACCGACGCGCTGCTCCCCGCACCCGCGGGGATGGTCCCGGAGGCGACCGCGACCGACGCCGACGCGTTCGCTGCTCCCCGCACCCGCGGGGATGGTCCCGAAATCGACAAGGAGAAGCGGATGACCGCGCTCTGCTCCCCGCACCCGCGGGGATGGTCCCGACGGGATCCGGTCCGGCCTCGAAACGGCACTCTGCTCCCCGCACCCGCGGGGATGGTCCCCAGAACGACGAACCGACGTAGGTGACGTTCGGCTGCTCCCCGCACCCGCGGGGATGGTCCCCTTCGCCGCAGTGATCTTCGCGGTGAGCGCGTCTGCTCCCCGCACCCGCGGGGATGGTCCCCAGCCAGGAGCAGCACCATGCGAGACACCGCCCTGCTCCCCGCACCCGTGGGGATGGTCCCGCTGCCACCGCTCTGGTCTCCGTCCTGCACACCTGCTCCCCGCACCCGCGGGGATGGTCCCCGCTCACGGATTCCGCTCCGGGGGGTTACCAACTGCTCCCCGCACCCGCGGGGATGGTCCCTCCGGATTCACGTAGGTGTCGGGATCCGCCAGCTGCTCCCCGCACCCGCGGGGATGGTCCCGGCCACCGAGGCCTCCCCGGGAGGCTGCATCGCTGCTCCCCGCACCCGCGGGGATGGTCCCCACTACACCGGGGTCTACGTAAAGGCCGAGGACTGCTCCCCGCACCTGCGGGGATGGTCCCTCCTCGCGGCTCATGCCGTCGTTGTAGACGGCCTGCTCCCCGCACCCGCGGGGATGGTCCCCCCCCCGGCGAGTGAGTACGAAAGTTCTTCCGTCTGCTCCCCGCACCCGCGGGGATGGTCCCCGTCCCACCCGTGGGGCGGGCGGGGCGGCCGGCTGCTCCCCGCACCCGCGGGGATGGTCCCACCGGCCAGCCGGAGCAGGTGGTCCTCGGCCGCTGCTCCCCGCACCCGCGGGGATGGTCCCGCCATCAACCCCGGCAAGGGGCGCCGCGACAACTGCTCCCGCACCCGCGGGGATGGTCCCCCAGAAGGTCACGCTCTTCGAGCTGCCGGCCGCTGCTCCCCGCACCCGCGGGGATGGTCCCTGACCGACGACGACGGCCGGATCGTCTGCAACCTGCTCCCCGCACCCGCGGGGATGGTCCCGTGATCGACGGCGTGCCCATCCGGGTCAGCGTCTGCTCCCCGCACCCGCGGGGATGGTCCCCAGATGATCATCTACGGTGCGCGCCATGCCTCCTGCTCCCCGCACCCGCGGGGATGGTCCCGACCAGCAACCGGCGAAGCTGGTTGGCTCGAACTGCTCCCCGCACCCGCGGGGATGGTCCCCATGCGAGAGATGACCCGTGAAGAGTGGCTTCCTGCTCCCCGCACCCGCGGGGATGGTCCCGCCCAGTGGAGCCAGTACGCGGCGAGCCAGCTCTGCTCCCCGCATCCGCGGGGATGGTCCCTCTTGCACGTCGTCACTGGTGCCGCATCTGTCCTGCTCCCCGCACCCGCGGGGATGGTCCCACCAACACGAACGGCAGTGCGGAGGGTGACGGCTGCTCCCCGCACCCGCGGGGATGGTCCCGTCACCAAGAAGGCGTCCGCGATGGTGCCGCACTGCTCCCCGCACCCGCGGGGATGGTCCCTCGTCGTGCTCGCGCACTTCATCGGTCGTGGTCTGCTCCCCGCACCCGCGGGGATGGTCCCCAGGAGCTGAAGCAGGCCGAGAAGCTCGTCCACTGCTCCCCGCACCCGCGGGGATGGTCCCCACCAGCGGGAGACGGACCCCAGTAGTGCGGACTGCTCCCCGCACCCGCGGGGATGGTCCCCAGCGCGGGTTGTTTACCAGCGCCAGCGGCCACTGCTCCCCGCACCCGCGGGGATGGTCCCGGGCTGCCACCTTGTCGATGCAGCGCAGCGGCCTGCTCCCCGCACCCGCGGGGATGGTCCCCCCACCACCAGTTACGGATATGAGCTGGAGATCTGCTCCCCGCACCCGCGGGGATGGTCCCGAGATGTGGTCCAAGGGCGGCTGCCAGCGCCGCTGCTCCCCGCACCCGCGGGGATGGTCCCTCCAGACCGCAGAGAAACAGGCCCTCCTCGACCTGCTCCCCGCACCCGCGGGGATGGTCCCCCCGTCGTGGTCGGCTCCCTGCCCGGCCCGGACTGCTCCCCGCACCCGCGGGGATGGTCCGACATACCGTGACAGGCGTACCGAGCGTGCGACCTGCTCCCCGCACCCGCGGGGATGGTCCCAACAGGAAGGCAGTCACGAGGCGGCCTCCCACCTGCTCCCCGCACCCGCGGGGATGGTCCCTACTCGGTCAAGCTCGCGGGGATGCCGGTGGCCTGCTCCCCGCACCCGCGGGGATGGTCCCGAGGGCGCGAAGCAAGCCGCCCCGGCCAAGAGCTGCTCCCCGCACCCGCGGGGATGGTCCCAATCTTGGTTCGGCCTCGCAGTTGGTCGAGGGCTGCTCCCCGCACCCGCGGGGATGGTCCCCACAACCCGTGAGGATCCCCATGTTCACCAACCTGCTCCCCGCACCCGCGGGGATGGTCCCCCCGGCTCGCGGAAGCCCCCATAGAACAAGGCCTGCTCCCCGTACCTGCGGGGATGGTCCCCCCGGCGCCTACAGGGACGGCGGCTGCATCCACTGCTCCCTGCATCCGCAGGGATGGTTCCAGCACCAGCAGGGCGGCGCGCAGGACGTTGAACTGCTTCCCGTACCTGCGGGGTTGGCCGGTGATGGGGTCGGCGGTCAGAGGCTTTCCTTGTCGTCCTTGTTGGGCAGGATTCGCAGGGCCATGACGGTGCCGTCGTTGCCGTAGGAGACGGGGCCCCACGACGGGGCCGTGGTGCTGGTGGGGTAGGTGTCGCGCAGGTCGTACGTTCTGTTCCGGTACGTCTCGACTTCTCCCTTGACCAGCAGTTCGTACAGTTCCTCGGCGATGCCGGAGAATGCCTCCACGCGGACCCGGTTGAGGCGGAACACCTGGTCCGTTCCCACGTGCACCGTCGGACCGATCTTGTGCCGTGCGTCCCGGACGCTGGAGGAGCCGGCGAACGTCTGTTGTCTGTAGTGCTTGTGGCCTTGTTTGTCGGTGAGGTACTGGGCGATCTCGGTGCCCGCTCCGGCGAATGCCAGCTGGCTGGCGGCACCGGTGCGCGCGAGCAGTTGGCTGTACCAGCCGAGGTCCTTGCGGGGGATGAGGAACCCGTCCTGGACCCGTTCGCTGCGGCCAGCGGCAGCTGGGACCCTTACCGCATCGGCATACGGAGGGTTTCGTTCCGAAAGGACTGCGTCCGCGCTTCCGCGCCCGGTGGCCGGCCTCACGGGAAGCAGCCCTTCGCCCGGTGCCTGCAGGGCGTTGACGGTGATGCCTTCCGGCGCGAGCAGTTCGGTGGACATCAAGAGGCATGGCGTGGTGTTCCACTCGGTGAGTTGGAAGTGCTCGGCGCGCTCGCTGCCCCTGGCCAGTTGTTTGAATGCCGAGCGGTCGGCTTTTGCGGTGCGCTTGGTGGCCTTCTGATGGTTGCCGTTGACTGTTATCGCGAAGACGCGGGACGGTTCGCCCGGGCGCCATGCTTCGATGAAGAAGTCGGGTCGTGGCCGGGCGCCGAGGGACGGTCGGGGGCCGGAGCGGGCGAAGCCCGCCAGGAGTATGGCTTCTGAGTCCAGGGTGGAGATCATGTGGTCTGGGAAGCGGTTGCGCACGGTGCGTTCCGCGACGGCAAGTCCGAAGGCCCGCCCCAGCTCACGTGCCTGCATGGCTCTGTAGGAGAGTTCCGGACTCTGCCCCTCGTCGGTGAGGGCCAGATGGTTATCGGGGCCGGTGGCCAGGGCCTGGCAGTACTTCAACCCTTGCCAGTGTTCGGCCAGTCCTCTGCCTCGTCCTTGACGGGCGAGGGTGGTCGCCCGGGCGAAGATGCCGAGCAGTGCCCAGGGTGTGGCGACGAGATCCTGTCGGTCGGCGCCTCGTAACGGACCGAGGTCGGGTTTGCGGGAACTTGGTTCCTTCTCGTCCTTCTTCTTTTGCGCGCGCTGACGGTCGATAGCGGCGGCAGCCTTGTCCGTATCCGAGACCAGGGTGGCGGGCGAGCTGACGTGGACGGGCATCTTTGTACTGAGCCGGGCGAGTACCTCTTCCGTGGATGCTGACATGGCTCCGCACCGTACGAACGTGGATACGGGCGCACGCAAGTGCGCATGGGCGCTCGAGAACCTCCTTGGAGCGGGCACACTCATGGTCCGCCTGGCAGGTCGGAGGGACCAGGCCACCGTGTCGGGGACGCGTCTCCGAACTGGCCGACGATCCACGCTGCCTGCGACGGCTGAAAAATTGGACCGTAGGCGCTTGAAAGTTGACCCGCACACCCGCGGGGATGGTCCCAGGGGACCGGAGGCGGGCTACGCCTACGCGTCCTGCCCCCCGCACCCGCGAAGATGGCCCCGAGGGTGACCTCATGCGGATCACGGGCTGGTCCTGCTCCTTGCAGCCGCGGGGATGGTCCCGAGATCAGGTGGAAGAACGCGTAGAGGCGGTCCTGCTCCCCGCACCTGCGGGGATGGTCCCCAGGACCTCCAACACGCAGCCGGTGGCTGAGTCTTCGTTGGTTCCATGGAGCGGGCCGCTTTCGTCTATTTCGGCGACACCTGTGCCACTATGTCGGAATTGTGCTGGCCATCGGGGGAGCAAGGTTGGCGCCTGGGCTGCCTCGCTTGCGGTCCGTGTGGTCGGCTACCGTCCGCTCATGGCTCTTGAACCGTTTTGGGCAGCACTCGTCGACGCTCCCTCGTTGTCCTCCTCTCAGCAGCATGTCCTGGCCGGGCTCGTGGCTCAGCGGGGTGACACCGAGACGGCAACACGCTTCTTCACCCGGGCAGATGTAGCAGCGGAGACCCGCACTCACCTGATTCGGGAGGCTTGTGACCGGCAACTGATCAAGGCTGTACTGGCTACGCCTGTGGTGACCACGGAGATGCTGCTGATCGCTGCCGACAAGCTGGGCGCTGAGACTGTTCTGACCGAGGTCGCCCGGACGCGGTGGGACCTCCAAGAGGCTCAGCTGCTGCTCGTTGAGAGGCTGGATCATGCATCGGCTCGTCGCGTTGCGGAGTCGTGGGGTTACGTCGGCCGTGAGCTGCGTACGGCGCTGATCGACGCCGCCGTTCGGGACAGTCCCCAGAAGCCTGAAGAAGACGTCATCTCCGATGCGCGGCGCAAAGCCGAGCAGGATGCGTGGATAGCCAAGGTGAAGGCATGGCACGACGACATCTGGGTGCTGCTGTCGGCCGAGTCCGCCAAGGAGCTGTGGCCAGAGCTCATCGCTCGTGGCAAGGACCACGACAGCACCGACCTCATCGTCAACTTCCTGCTCAGCAAGGCGAAGGAACTCACCGACGAGACGCTGTCGGCTTGCCTGAGATTGGCGTTCACCGACGGTGCTCCTGAAGCCGACCCCGACCCTGACTTCCGAGGCTGGGAAGCATGGTTGGAGCTTGAGCGGATCGCGAGAATCGTTAACCGTCATCCTCGCGCTCTTCTTCTGCACGGAGTCGTTCTCCGTCCCCGGGTGGCGGCGTTGACCACAACGGCTTTGGCTGATTCGAGGGAGAAGGGCATATCGAAGTGGGACTGGTCGCACTTCGAGCCGGTCGCTGCCGTGTGTACCAGTCCCGAGGTGCTCGACGATGTCGCCAGTGTCCTGTCGACCGCCGCCCGCCCGTCTTGGCAACGCGGCCCGGGGCCCGATCCCGAATGGGCCGCCGGCCGGACCAGGGCCGCCGATGCTCTGGCCATGAACCCCTTGCTCTCCTCGGTGGCTCTGGCTCGCATTGCTCCCTTGCTCAGTTCCACAGCCGCCGCTCGCTTCGTCCTGCACCCGGATGAACAGGTACGGAAGGCAGCGGAAGAGGTCGTTGTTCAGGCCATCGAAAAGATGCACAGCGAGCGTCACGGTGCACGGACCTCCCGAAAGGAACCTGAGCGTCCGCAGGTACCTGCGGATGAGGTCTTGGCCGAGAGCGGGAGCCCGCGAGCCGAGCTGGCTGCTTTCCTGCCCCTCAAAGGACCGGCGGCGTACAAGCGGCAGGTCGCCGAGGCGATCGCCGCATCCCGGTTCGCGGATGCCGACCTCCTCCGGCAACTGCCAGCCGCCATCGTTCTCGGCAGTACGGCACAGGCTGCCAAGGTTGCCCTGCTGCTGCAGAGGGAACTGGGTGACAGCGCCGACGCGTGGGATGCGTTTAAGGGAAAGGTGGAGCGCCTTACGTCCAATGCCACCAAGAGCCTGTCAGTACTGATCGACGAAGCGCTCGACAACGGGTCAGCTGCCTGGTCGGTTGCTTGACGTGCAAGGCGGGAAACGATCAACCGTTGCCCGGGAAATGCTCTTGGCCGCCCCTCGGCAGCAGCTGACCAGCGCATTCCGTCGGTTCCCCGCACCTGTGGGGATAGTCCCCCGCTCGATGTCGAGGTTGACCTGTGGATGACTGCTTCCCGCACCCGCAGCGATGGTCTCGTGGGGAGGTTGGTGCGCGAGGCTGAGAGGCGCTGCTCCCCGCCCCCGCGGGGATGGTCCCCAGGGGTCCACGGCCGTGAGTTGGATGCCGTACTGCTCCCCGCACCCGCGGGGATGGTCCCCGGAGGCCGTCCGGCGTCCGCTGCTCCCTGGACTGCTCCCCGCACCTGCGAGGATGGTCCCGCGCACGTCGGCGCCAGCTATGCCGGGGCCGACTGCTTCCCGTACCCGCGGGGAAGGTCCCTCTTCGCTCTCTCCGACCTCGGCGCACTCGTCCTGCTCCCCGCACCTGCGGGGATGGTCCCGAAGAGCCGGACAGCAGGTCCCCCGAGCGGCTCTGCTCCCCGCCCCGCGGGGATGGTCCCACCTTCGCCCGCCTCACTCCAGACGACCTCGACTGCTCCCCGCACCCGCGGGGATGGTCCCGCGGAACAGGTTCGGCGCCTCCAGCGTGATCTCTGCTCCCCATACCTGCGGGGATGGTCCCGCGCCCGGCTGGGCGTACTTCGAGGACTCGATCTGCTCCCCGCACCCGCGGGGATGGTCCCGTCGACCGGGCCGCGGCCCCGAGCCTGATCGACCTGCTCCCCGCCCTCGCGGGGATGGTTCCGGCGGCAGCATCGTCAGGAGAGCGCCGCCCCCGGTCCACTTTTCAGCCGTCGCTAACACACTCAAGGCCTCCCTGGTCGGGCTGCTGCGCAGACCGGCAGCGGGCGGTGCGCAACCGAATGCGGGGCAGCCGGTCTGCGCACCGAGTTGCTCGCCCAGCTTTTCGGCAGGGGTGGTGAGCGTCGCGTTTGAGCTGTTGTGCGCAGTAGTTGTCCGGCGATTGCGCAGCTCGCTGCGCAGGACTGTGACCTGCCGTGGTCGGATCTGTGGTCGGATCTGTGGTCGGGTCTGGGTCTGGGTCTGGGTCTGGGTCTGGGTCTGGGTCTGGGTCGGAGTCCGAGTCCGAGTCCGGGCAACCGTGGCCGGCCCTGCGGGCAGATGCGCACGGTCGTGTGCTGGTGTCTACGTGTCCCGGCGATGGAACCAGGGGAGTTGCTGGTTGGGGGTCTGGATGGGCCGCCATACGAGCGCTGAGGGCCCGCCCTGCAGCACGTCGACCAACGGGGCCACCAGGACGGGTACCTCGCGTAGGAAGCCGTGTACGGCGGTGTCGTGGGTGGCTGCGTGCAGGGCGGTGATGCGATGGTCGATGCCGGCCGGGCCGGTGGCGTCCAGGACGAACAGCAGCCGCGGGAAGAGCGGGTAGCGGCGTCGCCATTCTTCCTGGACCGGCTCCAGACTGGCCGTCCGCCGCCGGGCGGCAGGCACCGGTGCGTAGCGGTGGAGGCGGGCGTATGCGCCGATCTTCGCGGCCAGACGCTCCGGGCCCATGGTCGCCCGGTCGACCTCCACGAACGCCCGCAGCATCGCCCCGCTCTCGCCCTCGTCAACTCCGTTACGGGTACGGCGGTAGAACAGCAGCGCGTCCGGGACGACGGCTTCGCCGCCGCCGAGCGCATGGTGGACCTCCGGGATCCAGTCCAGCGGCTGGCACACGTCATCGCGCCGACGGGCGTCCTTGAGGAACGCGAGCCCGGTCTCGGTCACCGTCAGACCATGACCGGCCCGCAGCCGCACCGCGGTGGGGTCAGACGCGGTCTTCGGCGCCCGCCGCCCACGAAACTCCGGCCAGTCGGCAGCGACCTGCACCCCGTACCCGGTGGGGAACCACACTCGAGTGCGGCCGGCCTGCGGCAAGGTGATCCGGTCGACCAGCCCCTCGCTACGCAGCTTCACCAGCCGGCGCCGGGTCTGCTCGAGACGCACCTCAGGGCTCAGGATCTGGTGCATCTGCCCGGTGGTCGCCATCCGGTACTGCACCAGCACCGCCAGCGCCAACCGGTCCGCGCCACCCGCATCCACATTCGTCATCGCCCGACCACTCCCGCCTTCCGTACGGTGCGGCGCCGCTGCATCGGGCGCCGCGTGCACGACGCAGCGCACCAACCGGCCCCGACCAGACAGACGACCACCAAGACCCCACCACGGTCACGATGCGACAACACCACCCCCGACCAGGCCGACATCCCCACCGGCATCCCTGCTGGCAACTGCCCGCAGCCCCCCGCCCGCCGACGGCATATCCGCAGGTCACCACACCTTTCTAAGCGTGGTCGGGAGCCCGACATCCCCCTCTGCACACCCCCGCGCCCGCCCCGCAACAGAAGAGAAGGAGAAGGAGAAGGTGAAGGGGACGGCGGGCGGCGCGGGCGGGCGGGCGTGCGGCCGGGGGATCGGAGGCGGCGGTGTGGTCTTGTTGCGTGTCGGCGGGGCCTTCACGCTGATGCGCCGGGCGGGAGTCGGCGCGGAGGAAGCAGCGAGTGCAAGCAGCCGGGAGCGGGCGGCTTGTGCAGTGTGCAGGGGCGGCCGTTGTCGTTCCTGGCGTGCTTGTGTCGTGGCTCGTTCAATCTGATCGGTGTTCGGTGTGTTGAGCTGGGCTGATCAGTTGATTGGTTGGGGCTGGCGGTGTGCTCTGTGTTGGCGAGCGGCTTGACGTTGCTTGCGGGCTGGGACTGGGTGGGGTCTGTGAGCTGTGGTGTTCCTGCTTCGGGGTGGCCGTGGGTCCGTTGGTCAGTTCTATTGGTTGGCCGGTCAGCTTCGTTGGGCGGCTGTTGTAGCTGATGAGGGGTACGGGTCCGTGGATGCCGAGGGTGGTCAGGAGGTGTTGTTGGTGGGGGTGGAGTTGGTTCCAGGCGCGTTGCTGGGTGCGGATCCACTTGGTCGTGGTGCCAGGGAATGGGCGGCCGGCGGTGTGGTGGGTGTGGGCTTGGTGGTAGCTGTAGTTCCAGGAGGCCCGCCAGGGTGGGTTCCAACACGGGTCGAGTGCGGTGAGCTGCGTGTCGTGGGGCCAGGGCCGGCCGGTGCGGCGTAGGTGGGCGACGGCGCGTTTGCGCTGCTCGTACAGCCACCAGCCCAGGGGGAATCCGTCGTGTTCGGTGGTGTAGTGGGCGGTGCCGAGTCCGCCGTGAGTGTGTGCGTAGGAGCGGGCGTAGGGCAGTCCGCCGTCGATGGATGAGGAGACGGTTGTGGGGCGCGACCGGCTGGTGCCGGTTCGGCGGCGCGTGCGTGTTTCCTGCCGGGGGCGGGCGGCGTGTGCGTCCTGGGGTGTTATGCCGAGGCCGGTCAGGAGTTCCTGCTGCCCCGGGTGGAGGTCGTCATAGTTGATGCACTGGGTGAGCAGCCATCTGGTGGCGGCTGGAGGGAGTCCGGGGAAACCTGCGGCCGCGTTCAGAGCGTGGCCGTGGATGTCGTTTCTGACGGCATGGTAGGTGATTTGCCACGGTAGGCCCCAGGGCGGGTTCCACCATGAGTCAAGGACGGCGAGGGCCTCGGCGCGGTGGTGGGGGAGTCGGCCGTTGGCGGCCCGTTTGCGTTGGTGGGCGATCCATGTGCCCAGCTGGTAGCCGTGGTGGTTCGTGCTCTTGGGCATGGCGAGGTGTCCGTGCCGGGCGGCGTAGGAGCGGGCGTGTGCAAGGCCGGTGTCGAATGATGCTTGCTGGGTGACGCGACGGGGCTGTGCGGTGCAGGAGTTCGCGCTGGTGATGCCGAGTTGCGTGAGCCTGTGTTGCTGCCCCGGGTGGAGGTTCTGGTAGGCGACGCACTGGGTGTAGAGCCACTGCCCAGTCCAGTCGGGGGTGCCGGGGAAACCTTGTGCAGGGAGGAGTTTGATCCCGTTCTCGACGAGTTTGCGGGCGGCGCGGTGGTTGATCTGCCAGTCCCCGTTCCAGGGTGGGTTCCACCATGGGTCGACGGCGGCCAGCAGCGGGTCGGCTGGGTAGGGCGCGGCGAACTTGGCGGTGTGAAGGCTGGCCTGGTGCTTTTGGCGGGCCAGCCACTTTCCGATGGGGAAGCCCTCGTGCCGGTCGGAGGGTGATGCGTTGAGGTCGCCGTGCTGGGCCGCGTAGGAGCGGGCGTAGTAGAGACCGGTCTCCAGGGACGGCCTGTGGGTGGCGGGGTTGGGGCGGGCGGTTGCGACAGTCTGCTCAGTCAGTCCGACGGCCGCGAGCTGTCGGCGCTGTTCCACTGCCAGGCCGGGGTAGGACGCGCATTGGGTGTATAGCCATTGACCGAGTTCGTCATCCAAGGCTGCAAAGGCGCTTTCGGGGTCGAGGGGGTGGCCGGAGCGGACAAGATCGCGCACTGTGTAGCAGGCTCGCTGCCAGTCGGAGGGCCAGGGCGGTGCCCACCACGGATCCATTGCGTCCAGCTGCTGCATGAGGGCGGGATCGAGAATGCCGCGTCGGGCGCGTACGCGGAGGTTGGTCAGCCATTTGCCGATGGGGAAGCCGGCGTACGTATCAGCAGCGCTCGCACAAAGGTGCCCGTGCTGCTTCCAGTAGGCGCGTGCATTGGTCAGGCCCTGGTCACGGGCCTCGGCGAGGTTGCGACGCCGCGGCAGTGCGTGGCGGGCGGCTTCGGCACTGATGCCGATCTGTGCCAGTAGTCTGCGCTGCTGGGGATGGAGGCTGCTGTAGACCTGGCACTGCCGGTACAGCCAGGTGCCGAGATTCTCGCTGGTGCCCGGGAAGCCCTGCTCGGGTCTGATGTCGGTGCCTGAGTCCAGCAGCCGTCGTGCGCGCAGATAGATGCGCTGCCACAGCGTGCTCCACGCAGGATTCCACCACGGGTCAAGAGCGGCCAGGGCCTGGCTGCGCTCGGGGGAGAGCTGAGGGCCTGCGGCGCGCTGGTTGGCCAGCCACAGGCCGAGTTGGAACCCGTCCTTTTCGTGCCGGTAAGGAATGCAGAGGTGGCCGTGTTCGGTGGCGTAGGTGCGGGCGTGGCGTAGGCCGCGCGCGAACCCCTTGGCGGTCTCGGCCGCGTCTGGGGCCGACGACTCCTCCGACGCCGTTTTCCCGGGTGCTTCGTCGACGGGCTGGGTTTCGGCCAGGAGCCGGGTGATCGGTGCGGGCCGGTGGGGCGGGGAGACGTGCCACATGCTGCGTGTCTTCGGCTTGTGCCCAGCCTGCGTGCGTACGCAGGCGCGTACCCAGGCGTTCAGCGGGCCTGTCGTGATGGCGCTGAGGCGACCGGCGATCCATGGCCGCTCAAGGCGCCGAGCCAGTTCGTCCACGAGGCTGGGGACATCGGCGAGCGCGTGCGGCTGATGCCGCCCCGCGTCATCGAGGAGCCGCTGCTGCAGGCCCGGGTCGGCGAGGGCCGCGGCCAGCGTGACGGCTTCGGGATAGGTCACCGCATCCCGCGCCGCGGCACGCCAAGCGAGGTCGTTGCCGGGTGCCATCAGCCGCAGCCGATCGGGCCAGAGGATCTCTTCCAGCCAGGGCTCGTCCCACCACGAAGCCATAATTGCCTGCGCCACGGTGAACGCTTCGCCGGCGTGCGCAGAGCGCCGCAGCAGCCGTACATGACGGCGCTGGGCCGCCCCGCTCTGCGGTACATACCGTAGGTCCAACTGCCCGGGGCCCGCCGTTGCCCCGTCGACGACGGGTGTTTCCAGCATCCAGCACTGGTGCTTGACGCATACCCGGCCGTGCGGCATCAAGTAGCGGCGTGCTTCTTCCCGGCCTCGTGTGGCGGTCGCGGTGCAGGCCCGGCATCCGGGGCCGGTCGGCGGGATAGTGGCTGCGGTGCGGACCCAGGCGGCCGGCCCGTTCCCGAGCCTGCTCGAAGGGCCGTCTCTGCCCCAGGCCGGCAGGGCACGGTGCAGGTGTTCTTCGGGCATGCGGCAGAAAGCGGCGACCACCGCCCGGGCCTCGGCGTTGAAGGCCACTTCTCCGTCGGGCCGCACCGTGAACAGGTTGGGCCGCCGTCCCACGTCCACGAGCGCGCCGATGAGTTCTTTGGCCGTGAGCTTGTACCGGGAGGCGACTCTGCTCATGAACGACAGCGTCGTCTCGCCGTTCAGCGGAGCGACACGCACCGCGCCCAAAGGCAGACTGTGCAGGGCGAGTTCGTTCTGCTCGCGCTGTGGTGGCTGCGAATCATCCCTGACGGCAGGTTCCATTAAAGGGCTGGTGGTCTTCTTCACCGCTGGTCCGCCTCGTCAGAATCCAGTGCCGTTGTTGCGGGGGCGCGGGAGGCGTTTTCGGGGCGGGCGGGCTTGCTGTTCCGCGCGGATGTCGAGCTGGATGCTGGTCAGGAGCCGTTTGGTGATCTTTTCGCTGCCGTCGAGGAGGGCGGTGAGGGCGGCTTCACGGATGAGGTGGGACAGGCTTCCCATGACTCCGCCGGTGCGCTGGTGGAGGTAGTCGGCATGCCGGGCCAGGGTGCCGTGGGTGTGGTGGCGCAGGCGCAGGGCGTTTTCCATGGCGGTGACCAGGTCCAGCCAGATCCCGCGCTGTTCGACGGTGCCGCAGGACAGGGCGGTGTTGCGGACCAGGGTGAAGCGACCGGCGAGCTGCGCGCCGCGCGGCCCGTTGAGCAGAGGGGAGGCCTCGACGTCGACGCCGGCGTAGACAAAAGTTGCGGGAATCCTCTCGCCGAGGTGCTTCATCTGGTCGGACGTCTCCGCGCCGGCGCGGGTGCGGGTGTCGAGCAGGTGGACGTCGTCGACGAGGACCAGCGCGGTGCCCAGCTGGCACAGCAGGTGGCAGACGGCGTCGGTGATCTGCGCCTGGTTCATCCGGACCGCGATGGGGATGCCGAGGAACCGGGCGAACTCCGAGACCAGCATCTTGGGGGTGGAGGCGGGCGGCACCGCCAGGAACACCACGGGCAGCCGGTCGGTGCGCCCGGGGTGGCGGCGCTGCTCGGCGAGCTCGAAGGTGCGGCCCATTTCCAGCAGAGTGGTGGTCTTGCCGGTGGTGGGCGGCCCGGACACGATCAGCCCGCGGCGGGCGGTGCCCTGCTGGCGGCGGTTGAGGAGCATCAGCCGCCGCACCGACAGCGAGATGCGCTCCATGGCTGGGGTAGTCAGGACGACGAACCGGGAGTGGTAATCCAGGCGTTCCTCCAGCGACCAGTCCTCGCTGGTGTCCGGCGGGGGCTGCAGCGGGGGAGTGCCGACGAACTGCTGCCAGCCCTCCCGCGTGGTCGGCGGCGCATACGCCGCCATCTGCTGCTCCTGGTCCGGGACGGGACCGGCTTCGGCGACTGCTGTTACCACTGGGCTGCCTCCTGGAGGGCGTCGTAGATCCGGGACGGGCGGGGGATCGCGGCCGGCCCGGGTGGTGGTTCGTGCCCGGCGGGAGCGCCGCCGGCATCATTCGGTGAGCCGAAAGGGTCGTCGTCCTCGTCCCAGCCGTCCTCGAACTCCTCGCCCGCAGGCACCTCCTCGCCGTCGGGCTCGTCGAGGCCAGGTGGGGTGAAGGTGCCGACCAGGCCGTAGGACAGGGTCGGGGCCGTGAGTAGGCCGGGTGGATCGGGCTGATGCGGAGTGGGCCCGGCCAGCGATGCTGCGGCGCCGGCGCGTGCTGCGACGGTCCGTTCGCGGCGGGTGCCTTCCCCGTTGCCGGCCCGCCGCAGGAGGCGGTCCAGGGCCTGGGCGAGATGCTGCTCGTGCTCGTCGCGGTCGCTGCGGCGCTCGACGGTTGCGCGGATGTGCCGCCAGGTGAAGTCGGTGAAGGGAAGGCTGACACGCTCCCGGTGGATCCACGGGATCTCCTGCCAGCCGTCGGGCAGCCGTACCCAGATCTGATGGGGGTCGTAGGGGTTGTGGTGGATCTCCCACATCCCGTCCCAGGCTGTCGACTTGAACCCGCGGTGCGGGTTGAGGACCTTGTGGTCGTAGGTGCGGTAGTCGAAGCGGATGCCGTAATCGTTGATGCCCAGCCGCTTGACCGGCATGAGCTCGATGTAGTTCTCCGCGCTCAGCAGCACCGGGACATAGCCGGTCACGCCGACCAGCGCGGCCCACATCTCGTTCGGTGACACCGGGAGCTTGGGCGCCAGCGGATGGCGCAGTGAGGCGTGTTGGCGGTGCTGCCAGTCGGTGACCAGCCACTCGTCCAGCAGGTCCTGCAACTGGGGAAGGGTCCAGCACGCCTCGTCCTCGACGGCCTTGCCGCGCTCGGTGACGTTCGAGCCGGTGTAGCCAGCCACGTACTGCGAGAACCGGGCGCCGATGGTGCGGAACATCCTCTCGACGTTCCCCTTGGCCGGGCCATTGGCCGGCGGCGCCGGCTGCACCGACACCCCCAGGCTCTGACACGCCGCCGTGAACGAGGCGGAGATGAACACCGAACCCTGGTCGACGACCACCGTCTCCGGCATGATCACCGGACGGGCTGCCGCCCCCTCCAGCCGCGCGTCCAATGACACCAGGCGTTCGTAGGGGATGACCGAGCGCGACAGCGCCAGCGCCTCTTCCCATCCCGGGCGCATCCGCATGGGTGTCGCCATCTGCGCCAGCAGGATCGCCGCGTCCACCGATCCGGTGCCCATTGGCCGCAGCACGGTCGCGCAGATGCTGCGTGTTGCCACGTCCAGGGCGATCGTCAGCTCGGCCTTGCCCGTGACCCCGTCGGCCAGGACCACCATCACGTCCAGCGGGGTGCTGTCGAGCATCACCAGCTCGCCGGGCCGCAGCGCCACCGTCGGGGTGAACGGGGGAGCCGGCCGCGAGGAATGCCTTCGCCGTTGCGCCGCGGTTCCCAGCAGGCCCTGGCGGTCCGCGAGGGCGTGCACCAGCCGGTTGAACGTCGAGGCCGGCGGCACTTTCACCGTCCCCGCGCCGTGGGCGTCCTCCAGGATCCAGCCGACGGTGCTCCGCAGCCGGCTCAGCGTCCCGGTCGACCGTTCCTTCTGTGCCTGGAGTGCCTGCTCGATCGCGGCGACCACTCGCTCATCGGCGCGTCCTACTGGCGACCGCGGGCGGGCGGCCCGGCCGTCCACCAGCCCCCACAGGCCGTGCTCCCGGTAGCGGGCGCGCATTCGCCGCACCGTCACCGCACTGGCCGGCTGCCCGGCCGCCGTCAGTTCGGCGGCCTTGGCCTCCTCCCGCTCCGCTATGGTGCGCCGGGCCGGATCGAACTCGGGGCGCGGCACCTGGTCCTGTCCCGGGACGGGGCACCCGGTCTCGACCTCGCGCACGTGCCGCTCCCAGGCATAGGCGCGCTCGCGCACCTGCTCCGGGAGTTCCTCCAGGAGCCCGAACGGCGGTACGTGGCGCCGCGGTGCGCCCACCACCTCGAAGTCGGGGTCGGCGAGCAGGAAGTTCGCAAGGACCGTGGCGACGGAGTTGTCCGCGTCGATCAGCTTGACGCACGGTCCTTCCAGCATGACGACCGTCCACGTCCGCTTCGCGAACCGCACGTGTGTTCCGGGCTCCAGCACCACGGCGCTCACCCCTGCTCCCGGCCGGGGCTGCCTGCCGTCACGGTCACCCGCTCGTGCAGGGGCTCCTCCAGGGGAGCCGACAACTCCCCGTGCCACAGCGCATGGAAGACCACCGGGAAGACCTGGACCGGATCGCCGAGTTCACGCACACCCTCGATCAGCGGTAGCGGCCGCCGGAAGACCTCGGCCGCGCGCCTGGCCAATTCTCCGCCCCTGTAGCGGGGGTGCCGGTACCCGGCCAGCCAGCGCAGATTGGCCGCCAGAACCGGATCCGGGGGCCGCAGGACCTGGTACTGCCAGCCCACCGCCGCGGCCGCGGCCTCCATCACCGCCGCCCGGGCGGCCAGGCGCGGCGAGATGTCCCCGTGCCCGGCGCAGTCCGCCAGTAGACCCCTGCCGTCCGTGAGACGGGCCATCAGATGCGGTGCATGCCGCACCCGGGCCCCCTCACGGTCACGCCAGGTCAGTTCCACCGGGCGGCACGCTATGGCTACGACCGAAGGATCCCAGTCCAGCAGCATCACCTGGGTCCGCATGACCCCGGACGCGTAGTGCACCAGCCATCCGTCGGTAGCCGACCACCACCACCCCGGGGCCATCCGCTTGCCGTGCCGCACCGGGAACCGCCGCACCGTGCCGCACTCCTCCAAGCAGACACCACGTGCGGCGTCCGGCCACAGCATCCGCTGTTCGTTTCCCGCCTGGTCGACGAACCGGGCCTCCAACCGCTCGCCGATCCCGACCGGTAACTCCGCGGTCGCCTCAGCATCTGCCGGTATCCCGCTTGACAGCCTGGCGGGGTGCCCGGATGTGCGAACCGGCTCGCGGACCGCCGCAGCCGGCAGTCGGCCGCATCCGCCATCTGCCGGACCAGATGCCCGAGGACCGGCCTCCCCTGCGGCCTGCGCACCGCTGCGGGCTCCAGCGATCTGCCGTGGCGATGGGGGTAAGCCGGGGCCGCCGGGCGCCGGAGGGTGGTGCGTGTCGATCATGTGCTCCAGTCAAGCGTGCCCGTGCGCGCGGCCCGCCGAATTCGGCCAACTTCCGCCGCACACCGCCCGGTTCGCCCGGACTGCCGATAGTGGCGCAGGCCGGCTGCCGGTGTCAGTGCAGACCACTGCCCTGCTCGTGACGCTCCCCTCGGCTGCCTGCCGACCGCGCCCGTCCCGGTCACTGCGCGGTGTATGCGGCGGCGGCGCGGCCATGCCGGTCGCGGAGCACGCGCCGGACCATCGTCGTGCTGCCGCCGGCGTTCAAGGGGCCGCCCGAACGGCCCGTTCCGCGCCCGACCCGCAGCTGCCGACGCTGCACCCGGTCGGCCTCGCATGCTACCTCGGTCTGTATACGCGGCCCAGGTGACGACACCGCGCGGCAGCACCGCCACGACCGGCCTGGAGCTGATGACCGCGCTGCGCCCGCCGACCCGCGCCGAGAAGAACCCGAACACCGGCCGAGTTCAAGCGGGCCTTCAACGACGACGCGCTCACCGACGTATACGACGTCGTGGAGTGCGAGGTCCCCGGCGAACACCCGGTTCTCAACGGCAAGTTCGCTCGGCACCACCTGCGCACCCCGGCCGAGATGCTGATGGAGGAGCCCTACGACTGGTGCCGGCCGCTGACCGATGGGGAGTGCGCCAACCCCTACCTGGTCGTCGTCGACCTCAACATGAGCTTCGCCGCCGCCGCGAACGGCCTCACCGTCGGCCTGAACGGCCCCACCCGCCTGACCGGAACCCGCAGTTCGATCCGGCGCTGCCTGGCTCTTGGCTGGTGGACCTCTCCTACGTCGATCTGTCCCGCGTCCAGGAAGGCGGCGACCACGGATGGCCTGGTGGTCTCCACCCGCGCCCGCTTCGGCTTCACCGCCGCCGCAGGCACCACCGATGATGCCCGGATCCGCGACATCACCCAGGCCCTGCCACCCGAGTACGCAGACCGGCTCTTCACCGCCCGCGAGCAGGGCGCCACCGAGCAGCAGTTCCAGCAGATCGCGGCCGACGGCCTCGCCCAGATGTACTTCCGAGCCAACAACAGCCGCGCGTACGGGCTGGGCGTGGAGTTCACCGACGTGGACCGGCTCGACATCGAGGTGTAGACCGGCCTGCACGGAACGCCTGGTTCCCGGCATTGGAGCTGCCAGGAACCAGGCGCTTTGCGTAAGGAGACTGGCCTCCGAATCCTTGTCGGCTACCAGCTGTCCTGTTCACCCTCTGGGTCAGCCGATCCTGTGGCCGCGGCCCAGTCCTCAGGGTGTGCCACTGACAACAGCCGGAATTGCTGCTCATGGGTGCTGTCGTATGGTGTGGCGGCCGACTTCATCCGGACGTGATCGTTGATGAGGAGCATCTCGATCACTCGGGCGGCGGTCTGTAGGTCGGTTTCGGTCGTTCCGGCGGGAATGGCCGTGGGGGACAGGATGCTGTCGTCCTCGTCGCGGTCGACGTAGAACCCGCGCTGCTTTGCCAGGTTGGCGGTCCGGGCAGCGGCTTCCGCTTCCTGCTGCCGTGCCTGGTAGGCCTTCTCCCATTCCTCGTAGCTCGGTCCCGTGGCGCGGACGGCGCTGTAGTCGCCCCAGAACTCAGCGAGGTCGTCACCGAAGACCACCGCCTCCAGGTACTTCTTGGTGTGGCTCCTCCCGTGCTGAGTCAAGGCGTCCACCGTCCGGGGCTGATCAGCACCGGAGCTCCAGTCCTCCTGGAAGACGTTGTAGATCCACAGGGCCTTTCCGAGCTCCTCCTGCGCAAGGACGGTCAGGGAGTAAGCCCGCCCGTAGGACCCGGCGTTCAGCAGGGTGCGAGCGTCGGTGATCAGGGAGGAGGCGTTGTCCACCAACGCCTTCCAGAACTCGCGTGCCTGCCCTGGGCTCATTTCGGTCATGAACCCAGTGTGTCGACTTCCCGACCGGGGTCAGCAGTACTCGTACAAAGGCCTGGTCCCCGGCATTGGAGCTGCCGGGGACCAGGCGCTTCGCATCGTATGTGTTACCTCCTAGGCCGGGTCGAGGCCCGGTAGCTCTCGACTAGGGCCTCCATGCCGGTCAGGCCAGCGTCGAGGCCGAGCTGGCGGAGCCAGTCGTCCACCTGCTCCTGGCGGTCGGCGATGTCATGCAGGTCCAGGGCGGGGTTGGTACGGAAGACACCGCCGGCCGACGCACCGGCTTCCGGGATCTCCTGAAGGATCTCGGTGCGAAGGAGTTCCTTGACCTGACGGTCCGCGACGAGGTGGAGCTCGCGCGGCTGCGCCACAAGGGCGGGGTCGATGTCGGTGATGCGGGCGATCTCCGCGACGACCTTGGGGTCGACGGTGGTCTTCAGGATCCCTTCGAGCAGGTCCAGGAGGTTTGGTACTGGGTAGCGGTACTCCTCACCTGGCACCCCCACCTTGTCGAAGGCGTCGGCGTACCGCCGGATCCGGGAGATGACGTCGATGGTGACCGTCGCCAGCGCCGCCGTGGAAGTGCCGTAGACCTCGGGCAGGACGACCGTGACGACGGCCTCCACAGGGTGCGGCACCGGGCTGTCACTGAGGGCCCTGTACACCAGCCGGGCGGTGCGGGACCTGTTGTAACCGTGCTGCTGAAAGCTCGTGGATGAGGAGAACGACTGGTGCCCGAGGGTATGCAGGGCGGCGGGGAAGGCCGAGTTGTTCAGCGCACGGGCGAGAGCGGCGACAGTTCTCTCCGACAATGGGCGCCAGGCGCCAGCCTCTCCCATCAGGACGTTAAAGCCGGTGCGCAGGATGAAGTCCGCAGTGCACTTGCCCTCCTGATCCCTTTCCAGGTTCGGGGACATGACGTTCTGCCCCATGGGCAGCACCCTCGCGGCCGGTTCCTCACGGGCGAGCTGGAGAAGCCGGTCGCGGTCGGCGGTGGAATTCTGCCCGCTCAGCCGGATCGGCGCTTTCAGCTCTATCAGCAGGGGCCGGGGCGCGACGTTGGCGTCCACCCGGACTACCACCACGCTGCGCCCGGTTCCGTCAGCGAACGGAACGGGGATGAAGGTGGGCTCCCAGGGCGGGTCGAACTTCTCGCGGCACCCGCTGGCGATCTTGTCGATCGTCTCCTGGGCGTCGACACCGACGACACGCTCGGTGCCCGGCTCCGCTTTGTCGCTGATGCCCACCAGGATCATGCCACCATAAGTGTTAGCCATCGCCGCGATGGTCGTCACCAGGCTCTTGGAGTACTCGCGCTTGAACTCCAATGTCAGGCTTTCGACCTGGTCCGGACGCGCGGCGAGGGCACGGATGCGCTCGATCGTCAGGTCCGCCGCCGACGCGGCGAACAAAGAGTTGTTCATCCCTTAATAATCTGCCAACGGTCCCATTCCGGCACCGAATTATCGCATCGGCTCGGAGCCTGCTCGCCGCCGCCCAGCTCCCGGAGACGCAGCGTTTCGCATGCTGCGGAAGGCCCGCCACGACACCGGAGGGCGTCACCCGGATCGGTCGACACCGTGGCACGCCCTTCCTGGCGCCACCTTGGCCGCGTGCGGTCAGCTCCTTCAGCTGGGCAACGGCGCCGTAACCCTATTCATCATGTGGTGGCACCCACCATTAGGCCGGCGGCGAGCCCACCCGGTGGACCCGCCACACCCCGGCGATCTCGGGGCCGGAGGTCCGCCGTGCTTCGGCCACGCGTCCACGAACGAACCAGGTGACGACAGTCAACCGGACGACTCAACCGGCCGCCGCAGGCATCGCTCATTGGATGGAACACACCACCTGCGCAGCACCTGTTCCCCTGCGCCGGTCGTTGAGGCGGTTCGACGCATCCCGCACAGGGATCGCGCCTGAGCGATAGGGACGCCATGGCGGGCAAATTCGCCTTCTTGAGGGAAGAGTTCCTGATCGAGGGGGAGTGGGATGGGCTCGACCTCAAGGGGCCGGTGCGCCACCTGCGAGCCGGTATCGGGTCCGGCGGCAGCACGATCTCCGAGGCGGCCTTCGCGGCCCTGGGGGCCACCAGCGTGGGCCTCAGCCCTGTGATCACCGAGCAGTGCGAGGCCATCCGGATCGAGTTCGAGACGGACGAGGGCATCTGGACGGCCACCCTGGACCTCGCCGCCCAGCACGTGACCTTCCTGAACAAGACCACCGGAGAGGTCGAAGAGCCGCTGCCCGCGTGCGGAATTCGGGCGGCTGGGCATCCCTAACGGATGTGGCTGGAACGCGTTGATTACGTCTAACCTTCCCCCATGTCAGCTCTGTCGCCACTGAACCGCGCCTTCAACCAGATACCGAAACGTGCCGAGAAGCAGGAAGGTCCGCAGCTCCACGAGACCTTCGTCGACTCGGGCGTGCTCGACGTGATCAACATCGTTGACCATCAGGTGATCTACGGCCGTCGTGGCACAGGGAAGACACACGCCCTTAGTTACTTGGGATCCGAGGCGTCCGCGAACGGTGACCTCGCCCTTTTCATCGACCTGCGCACGATCGGCTCGGCAAACGGCCTGCTCGATCCGCAGTCCGCTGCGATCACCGAACGTGCCGCTCGTCTACTCGTCGACCTCCTTGGGCAGTTGCACGAATCGCTGATCAACGCGGTCATCGAGGACAGCGAGCTGATCGACGACGGCAACTTCGTGGAGAAGGCCGACCAGCTCCTCACGGCCATCACCTCCGTCCGCGTCCTGGGCGAAGTGGAGCGCACCGACGAGGCCGAGAGCAAGGCGGGCGGCAAGGATGGTGCTGCTGCCGAGGTATCGCTGGCGGGGGGTGGCCCCAAGTTCACCGGCAAGTGGAACTCGGAAACGTCGTCAGAAGACCGTGACCTTCAGCGAGAGACCCGCAAGGGTACCGAGCAGATCAGCCTCAACTTCAGCGACGTGGCAAAGGCGCTGCGTGACCTGGGCAAGACACTGAGCAGCAGGCGGGTGTGGCTGCTGCTCGACGAGTGGAGCAGCGTTCCCCGGGATCTTCAGCCCTACCTGGCGCACTTCCTCACCCGCTGCGTACTGCCGGTTCAGAAGTTCACGGTCAAGATCGCCGCCATCGAGCAGCAGTCCAACTTCCGTGCCCAGGTCGATGGCCAAACCATCGGGATCGAACTCGGCGCAGACATGGGTGCTCACGTCAACCTGGATGACTTCCTGGTCTACGAGGGCAACGAGGAACGCGCACGCTCGTTCTTCCAAGGCCTGTTCGCCAAGCATCTCAAGAGCGTGGCTTCGGAGAAGCCCAACCCACCTCTGGCACGCATCTCGGGGAACATGGTCTCTGCCGCGTTCACCGACAAGCGCGCGTTCGACGAGCTGGTGCGTGCCTCCGAAGGGGTTCCCAGGGACGCCTTGTACATCGCCGCCAAGGCCGCGATGAAGGCGGGCCCGGCAGAGATCTCCGTACCGCTCATCCGTGATGCTGCACGCGACTGGTACCACGGCGACAAGATGAACAGCATCGCGAGCCTTACTCAGGCGCGCCGACTGCTCGAATGGATCATCACTGAGGTCATCCGAAGGAAACGCGCCCGGGCGTTCCTCGTGAACAACGCCGATGCCCGTGATGAACTTCTGCTCGCGCTGTTCGATGCCCGCGTACTCCACATCATCCGGCACGGCTACTCCGCGCAGGACCAACCCGGCGAGCGGTTCGACATCTGGGGGATTGACTACGGAGCCTACGTCGACCTGATCCACACCCAGAGCGCGCCGCTCGGTGCCCTGCCGATCAGTGACGAAGGGGATGAGGGGTACGTCGACGTCGACGTACCTATGCAGGACCACAGGGCGATTCGACGGGCTGTTCTCGACCTCCAGCAGTTCTACGCGTCAGACGAGACCTGACCCCCGGGCGGCCGCGCGGCCGCCTCCGGCTCACGGTGGATCGACACCGCCCACGGCCGCGCTCCGACCTTGCTCGCATCCACCCTCACCGCACACCCGGCGGGTGCGCATCGCGACGAAGGCGGGGTATTCATGGCGGCCCTCGATGCCGACGTGGTCAGCGCCGGGGGCCTCACGAAGGACCAGGCCCAAGCCGGGCACGACGCCAACCGCCGGCGGCGGGGGGTCGTACCGCGCCCGAATGGTCCATTCCGCTCTTTGCGGGCGGCCAGGAAGTCAACCGCATTCACCAGCCCGCACCGGTCGCTACCCTCGTGGCAAAACCGGCTGGCAACGACGGGAGTTTGAACGGCCGATGGCTGATACCTCCGCGCCCGAGAACGCGATGACATCCTGGGATGTCCCGGACCTGCCCGGCCAGGTGCTGGCCGCCCCCGCGGGCAGCCGCCTGTTCCTGCTCCCGGACACGACCCTCGGTGGCGTCGGCATCTACCGGGACGACGTGGCTGGCCTGGTCAAGACGATGAGGCATCAGGGCCTGGACGTCGACTTCGCCCTGCCGCGGGAAGACAGGCGCTATCTCAGCGAGTACGGGGCCATCGATGTGGTGGCCGTGATCGCCGTGGCTGTCGCGGGCGACCTCAGCACTGAGGTCGTCAAGAGCATCGCCCGGCTCGTGTGGCACCGGGCCCGCTCTGCCCTCGGCGGCGGATGCACACCGCAGCAGGTCGACTCCGCCCCCGTGACGGTCAAGGCCGCTGAGGTGACACGGAACGGGGATGAGATCGTCATCCGCGGTCTGGAGGTCAGCGGCCGGGCCGCCGACATCGAAGGCCTTCTCCGCAACGCCCTGTCCGCTCTCGGCCCCACGGCACTGCCTCCTGCGGCTCCGGATGCCACCGGGGAGGCGGACCCTCCCGCATGAGATTCGCCGGACGTCTCATCCGCACTGGCGTGCCCCTGCCACCCGCCGGGGGGCCAGGCCGCCAGGCGATGATGCGACAGGAAGGAGTCGCGAGTCTGAGGCAGTCCATGCGCCTGTACGGGCAGTGCTGTCGCAGCATGTCCCAGACCTGGGGCCTGTCCCTGTCGCAGCTCCCGTCGTGGGAGGCCACCACCGAAGCCATTGACCGGCGCGGACTTCGCACCATGAAGGCGCAGCAGCTGTACCTCACACGAGTGTGGTCTCAGGCCGAGCGCCGGCTGCGGCGAGGCATCAACCGGCTCACGCGCCCCCAGGTCACCCTCGCGGGGCCGGTGTCACTGCGGGCCGCCGGAACCGAGCACCGCCGGTATCAGGGGATGGCACGGGCCCTGCAGATGCAGCCCCTTACGCAGGCGTCCTCCCAACTGTGGCCCGAACTTGAGGACTGGGCGCGGACATCGCTGGCCCGGGCCGTCGATGCCTTCAACTTTCTGGAGGACACCGACCTCGCCGAGCTGGCGCATCAGCATGCACATCACGTCGCCGCATTGGTCGGAGGCATCTTTGGCTGCGACATCGAGTACAGCGAGGACAGCTACTGGGACACCTGCCCCCTGTCTTTGATGCACCGCAGATCGGGCCTGTCCATCGGCTTCACCGCGATACGGCTGTGCTCCCTGTGCGGGAAGGACCTCGATGAATGTGAGCACCTGCTCGACACCCGGTACCCACTCATTGTCCGCCGCACCCCGGAAGGCACCTGCAACGCATGCGGGCGCCGCAGCTGTCCTCATACGGACGGCCAAAGCGTTCTTGCCTACCCCCGCCCAGTCATTGTCGAGGGACAGATCCACGAAGTAAGCATGGTGTCTCGGCCGAGAGACCCCCTGGCCCGATTCACGAAGATCGAATTCGATGTGCAGGAGCTCGCGCACAGCCTGGGACAGGAGCCGAACGGCCAGCCTCTGCGGTGCTTCCGCTGCCTGCATCCGTGCGAAGGGTTCAGTGGGCAGGATGCGGCAGGCACAGAACTTCCGGCCGGGCGCACTCCGGATAGACCCGTCCGAAGCGTAGGCGCAGACATCGTGTCGGCCTCACAGGGGATTTGATCTTCGTATTCCGGCACACCCGCGCACCGCGTTTCGTCGGCTTCCCTTGCCTTCCGTTCAGGCGCCCCTTGCATCAAAGGGGCCGGGCAGCGGATAGGCATTGATGGGCCGGGTCAGGGATTGGCCGGTTCGGGCTGGCTTTCGGTCGCGGCGGGTGTTGGCTGCGTCGCGTCGGCCGCCGTGTAGAAAACAGAGGAGCCCTGTTTGGTGCGCTGGGCCTGGCTCTTGGCCACGAGTCCTTCGAGCGTGGTGCGCACGACGGTGGTCTTGATGGTGCGCTTGGGGTGTTGCGGACCCAGCGCGGTGGCGGTTTCGGCAGCGGAGCGGGGTTCGTTCTGGCCCGCCAGGTGTTCACGCACGAGGTCGACAAGCGTCGGCGATGCTGACGGTGCGGCCGCCGCCTTCGCGGCCTTCTTGCCAGTTCGCTTCCCGGCCGCGGGTCGTCCTGACCGCCCCCGGAGGCCGGGGTGCCGCTGCTGTTCATCGAGGTCGACAACTGCACCGAGGAAGCCGCCCTCATCGCGCAGAAGTTCGACAAGTACGCCCGGTTCTTTAAGCGGCAGGAGAAGGACACCGACGGCCTCGAGAAGCCGATGTGGCGCACCCGCTGGTCCGCACCCCCCTCCGATGAGTACGAGCGGGTGCACCCGCCGGTCCTGCTCGTCTTCCACCAGGTCGTGTCGGCCAGCGCTCCGCCAGAAAACAGATGGCCAAGGTCGCCGACCTCACCCGCTACCACTGGCAAGGGCGGTGGCATCCCGAGGGCGGCTACCACTCCTACGACCACTGCATCCCGATCGTGGCGACCACGCTTCAGGAGCTGCGCGCACACGGCCCGGCCGGGCCCGCCTTCTGGCGCTTCGGCCGCGACCACCGCCAGCCGCTGCTGGACGCGATCGGCAATGCCCGCCGGGACGCCTACCTCGCCCGCCGCCGCCAGGCCGCCAGGGAAGAACAGCGGCGCCGTGCAGAGCGGGAAGCCGCACAGCGGGAGGCGCGGCGGCGGGTCTGCGAGGAGTGCGGGCAGAAGTTCACCGACGACCGGTGGGAGGCGATCGGCTACACCCGGGACTGGAGCAAGCGCCAGTCACACCCGCACCTGTGCGAGGACTGCCAGGACCGGGCCGTCGCAGCCGAGCAGCAGGCCGAAGCCGACGAACACGAGCGCCAGGAGCAGGAGCGCCTGCGCCAGGAGGCAGAAGAACAGGCCGCCGCGCAGAAGGCCGGCGGCTGGCTCTCCCGCTTCCGCACCCGACCCGGGCAAACCGCGGCCACCGGCCACGCCGACAAGCCCAAGGCAGCCCTGGGCAAGCCCGCGTTGTCGGTGGCGGCTGCAACGCTGATCAGATGAACGGCGATGAGCAGCTGCTGAACGGCCGGGTCTACGGCGCGGAACACGACGACCCCCACCCCGGCCCGCTCCCACACCGGACTTACGCCGAACTGGTCGGCGGGCCGCTGGACGGCCTGCTGCTGGACATCCACGGCTGGCGGACCGAGGAAGTCGACGACGGTGTCGCCCTGTCCACCGAACTCGGACGGTGGCCCGGCGGCCGCGCCCTGTACGACCCGCGCCCCGGCGAACCCCGCACGCCCGGCCCGGGTGTGAGCTGCCGCTTTTACTACTCCGGCGACACACCCTGACCACAGGCCCGACTACGGCAGGTCAGGAGTCGGTGATGTGGCCGAACCCGCTCCGCATCGGCGTCACCTCCTGAGCGTACGCACCCGCACAGCGTGCACAGCCGCGTCCCCGGGTTCTCCGCCCCGTTCAACGCGTGCTCCACATTGAGCAGCGGCGCGCCCTGCGGAGCCTATTCGCAGTCCGGCGCGTGCAGCACGCCCCGGGCCGGGCCCCGCCCCTCGGTGGTTCTGCGAGTGGGGGGGTGCCCCTATCTCTTTGGTCAAGCTGTTGGGGTGCCCCGGTGGAGGCGGAGCGTGCGTCAGCCATCCGCCGCTGTGTCGATGCCTGCGT
>NZ_JBSFIA010000050.1:0-59541 GCF_053597355.1 Streptomyces sp. NPDC001443 | reverse complement strand
GGTAGCTCCGCTACAAGGACCTTCCGGCGCCTTGCGATCGCACGCACCGGACACCGCCCGCTGATCGGACCCCACTTCTGTCCGGAGCTCTTATCGGTTTTCCGATACCTCTACCCGCTCGGCACCGATCGCGCGCGTCGGCCGCGCCGAATGATCCGGCGGCGAACGCTCCGGATGGCGCGCGCGGGCCCCGTGGCGGTTCGGCTCCGGGCCCATGGGTACCCGGGAGGTCCCACCGGCGGACACACCCCGGCGACGGAGGGAGCGCGGCACGATGAGGGCAGTGACGTGGCAGGGCAGACGAGATGTGCGCGTGGAGGACGTGCCCGACCCGACGATCCAGGAACCGACGGACGCCGTCATCCGCATCACCTCCAGCGGCCTGTGCGGTTCCGACCTGCATCTCTACGAGGTGCTCACCCCGTTCATGACACCGGGCGACATCCTCGGCCATGAACCCATGGGCATCGTCGAGGAGGTCGGCGCGGGGGTGCCGGACCTGATGGCCGGCGACCGGGTGGTGGTGCCGTTCCAGATCGCCTGCGGCAACTGCTGGATGTGCCTGGAGGGACTGCCGACCCAGTGCGAGACCACCCAGTGCACCGGCGAGGGCATGGGCGCGGCCCTGTTCGGCTACACCCGCCTCTACGGCGCGGTGCCGGGCGCCCAGGCCGAGTACCTGAGGGTGCCGCAGGCGCAGTTCGGCCCGATCAAGGTCCCCGAGGGACCGCCCGACGACCGGTTCGTCTATCTGTCCGACGTCCTGCCCACCGCCTGGCAGGCGGTCGCCTACGCGGGACTCAAGCCGGGCGCCGACATCGCGGTGCTCGGTCTCGGGCCCGTCGGCGAAATGGCCTGCCGGGTGGCCCAGGTACGCGGCGCCGGGCGGGTGTTCGGCGTGGACCTGGTCACGCGGCGGCTGATGCGGGCACGCGAGCGGGGCGTGGAGACCTTCGACCTCAGGGAGTTCGACAGCGAGAAGGAACTGCTCACCGCGATCCGCGACCGGACCGCCGGCCGGGGCCCCGACGCCGTCATCGACGCGGTCGGCACGGAGGCGCACGGCAGCGCGGTCGCCCGGCTCGCCCAGCAGGCCGCGACGATGCTGCCCCCCAGGATCGGCGGCCCCCTCGCCGAGCACTTCGCCGTGGACCGGCTCGCCGCCCTGCACACCGCCATCGAACTCGTGCGCCGAGGCGGCACCATCTCGATCGTGGGCGTGTACGGCGGCACGGCAGACCCGGTCCCGATGCTCACCCTGTTCGACAAGCAGGTCCAGATCAGGATGGGCCAGGCCAACGTCCGCCGGTGGAGCGACGAGATCATGCCGTACCTGACGGACGAGGACCCGCTGGGCGTCGACGACTTCGCCACCCACCGGCTGCCGCTGAGCGAGGCACCCGAGGCGTACGAGATGTTCCAGCGCAAGGAGGACGGCGCCGTCAAGATCCTCATGCACCCGTGAGGATCCCCGCGAGGCCGTGACGGGATGCGCCCGGGTCCGGCTCGGGCCGGTACCGGGACCCGCCCCGGGCCCGGACCGGTACCGGGACGCGCTTCGGGTCCGGGCTCCGGGCCCGGCTCAGGCCGGTGACCCGAGGATCTCCGCGAGGTCGTGGCGCACCGGTTCCTCCAGCTGCGCGTACGTGCAGCTCTCCGGCGTACGGTCCGGGCGCCAGCGGCGGAAGCGTGCCGTGTGCCGGAAACGCGCCCCGTTCTCCATGTGGTCGTACGCCACCTCGGCCACCCGCTCCGGCCGCACCGGCACCCAGGACAGGTCCTTCCTGCCCGACCAGCGGCTGGGCGCGCCGGGCAGCCGGGCCGTGTCGTGGGCGGTCTCGTCCGACCAGGCGGCCCACGGATGCCCCTGGACGTCCGTGAGCCGCAGCGGCTCCAGTTCCTCCACCAGTTCGGCGCGCCGTTTCGTCGCGAAGGCCGCGCACACGCCGACGTGCTGGAGGGTGCCCCGGTCGTCGTACAGGCCCAGCAGCAGCGAGCCCACGACGGGACCGCTCTTGTGGAACCGGTAGCCGGCGACGACCACGTCCGCCGTCCGCTCGTGCTTGATCTTGAACATGGCGCGTTCGTCCTGGCGGTAGCGCAGCGTCAGCGGCTTGGCGATCACACCGTCCAGACCGGCCCCCTCGTACTGCTCGAACCACCGTTGTGCCACCTCGACGTCCGTGGTCGCGGGCGCCAGGTGCACCGGCGCCGTCACCCCGGCCAGCGCCCTGGTCAACAGGGCCCGCCGGTCCGTCAGCGGCAGGTCGACCAGCGACTCGTCGGCGAGCGCCAGCAGGTCGAACGCGACGAACGACGCGGGCGTCCGCTCGGCCAGCGTGCGCACCCGGGAGGCGGCCGGATGGATGCGCTCACCGAGCGCGTCGAAGTCGAGCCGGCCCTCCCGGGCGATCACGATCTCCCCGTCGACCACGCACCGCTCGGGCAGCCGCTCCGCCAGTGCCGCGACCAGCTCGGGGAAGTACCTGTTCAGCGACTTGCCGGTGCGGCTGCCGAGTTCGACCTCGGCGCCGTCACGGAACACGATCGCCCGGAAACCGTCCCACTTCGCCTCGTACTGCATGCCCGGCGGGATCCTGGTCACCGACTTGGCGAGCATCGGCTTCACGGGCGGCATGACGGGCAGATCCATGCTCCGATTCTGCGCGCACCCGTCCCGTGACGCCCGGTGTGCGGGGCGGCGGCGGTCGGCCTACCGTGGCCGCATGGGTGACGCGGTGGAGCTGGAAGCGGGCGGCCGGACCGTACGGCTGTCCAGCCCGGACAAGATCTTCTTTCCCGAGCGCGGCTACACCAAGCTGGACCTCGCCCAGTACTACCGGGCCGTCGCGCCCGGCATCCTGCGCGCCCTGCGCAACCGCCCCACCACTCTGGAGCGTTACCCCGACGGCGTGACGGGCGAGTCCTTCTTCCAGAAACGGGCCCCTGAGAACATGCCCGACTGGATCCCGACCGCCCACATCACCTTCCCCAGCGGCCGCAGCGCGGACGAGATGTGCCCCACCGAGGAGGCCGCCGTCCTGTGGGCCGCCCAGTACGGCACGCTCACCTTCCATCCCTGGCCGGTACGCCGGGACGACGTCGACCACCCCGACGAACTCCGCATCGACCTCGACCCGCAGCCCGGCACCGACTACGACGACGCCGTCCACGCCGCCCACGAACTGCGGGCCGTCCTCGACCAGTTCGGCGGGCTGCGGGGCTGGCCCAAGACCTCCGGCGGCCGGGGACTGCACGTCTTCGTGCCCATCGAACCCCGCTGGACCTTCACCCAGGTCCGGCGGGCCGCGATCGCCGTCGGACGGGAGATGGAGCGCCGGATGCCCGACCGGGTGACGGTCAAGTGGTGGAAGGAGGAGCGCGGCGAGCGCATCTTCCTGGACTACAACCAGACGGCCCGGGACCGGACGATCGCCTCCGCCTACTCCGTACGGCCCCGCCCGGACGCCCCCGTCTCCGCACCCCTGCGCTGGGACGAGGTCGGCGAGGCGCACCCCCGGGACTTCGACCTCATGACGATGCCCGCCCGCTTCGCCGGACTCGGCGACGTGCACGCCGACATGGACGACCACGCGTTCTCGCTGGAAGCCCTCCTCGACCTGGCGGCGAAGGACGAACGCGACCACGGCCTCGCCGATCTGCCGTACCCGCCGGAGTACCCGAAGATGCCGGGCGAACCCAGACGGGTCCAGCCGAGCCGGGCCCGGCACGAGGAGCCGGGTCAGGCCTGAGCGCTTGGAGCTCCGCTGCGAGAGCGCTCTCACCGATCTTTGGGGCCGGGGCTATCCTGATCCGCAATCGACGGTGAGGAGTCCCGAGATGACCGAGACAACCGCCCGTCCCACGCTGGAGGCGGTGGCCGCGCGGGCCGGCGTCTCCCGGGCCACCGCCTCCCGGGTGGTCAACGGCGGCGACGGGGTGCGCGAACCCCTCGTCGAGCGGGTCAGGCGGGCGGTGGACGAACTCGGCTACGTCCCCAACCAGGCCGCCCGCAGCCTGGTGACCAAACGGCACGACGCGATCGCCGTCGTCATCGCCGAGCCGGAGACCCGCGTCTTCGCCGACCCCTTCTTCGCCCTGCAACTGCGCGGCATCAGCAAGGAGCTGACGGTCCACGACAGCCAGCTCGTCCTGCTGCTCACCGAGGGCCGCGACGACCACGCCCGCGTCGGCCGCTACCTCGCCGGCGGCCATGTCGACGGGGCCCTGGTGTTCTCGCTGCACCTCGACGACGCGCTGCCCGGACTGATCCAGGGCGCCGGAGTGCCGACCGTGTTCGGCGGCCGCCCCGGCTGGGGCGACGGCACACCCGGTCCGGTCTACGTCGACAGCGACAACCGGGGTGGCGCCCGGGCGGCCGTGCGGCACCTCGTCGGACTCGGCCGCACCCGGATCGCGCACATCGCGGGCGCCCTCGACCAGACGTCCGCGGTGGACCGGCTCGACGGCTTCCGGGACGTCATGCCGGACGCCGACCCGGGGATGGTCGTCGAGAGCGACTTCACCCCGGCCGGCGGTGAACGCGCGATGCGTGAGCTCCTCGACCGCTGCCCGGACCTGGACGGCGTGTTCGCGGCCAACGACCTCACCGCCGCGGGCGCCCTGCGCGTCCTGCGCGAACGCGGGCGGCGGGTGCCCGAGGACGTCGCCGTGATCGGCTTCGACGACATGCTGCCCGTCGCGGAGCAGACCGACCCGCCGCTGACCACGATCCGCCAGGACATAGAGGAGATGGGCCGTCTGATGGCCCGTCTGCTGCTGCGCCGCGTCGACCGCGGCACCACCGGTGGGACCGACGCGGCCACGCCGGCCGCCGTGGTCCTGCCTACGACCTTGGTGCGTCGCGCCTCCGCCTGACCCGGACCCCGGAGCGGCGCGGGACCGGTCAGAGCTGCTGCTGCGCGCTCCGGATCACCGCGAAACGGGCTCCGGACGGATCGGCCAGCTTGGCGATCCGGCCCACGTCCGGCACGTCCGTGGCGGGCATCCGGACCGTGCCGCCCAACTCCTGCGCCTTGGCCACGGCCGCGTCCGTGTCGGTCACCTCGAAGTACGGCAGCCAGTACGGGCCGGTCGCGGCCTCCGTGGGGTCGTCGGCGAGCGGGACCAGACCGCCGAACATGGCGTCCTCACCGCCGACGGCGGGGTTCAGACAGGTGTAGGTGCCGCCGGGGAACGGCACCGCCGAGGTCTCGTGGCCGAGCACCTTGTGGTAGAACGCGGCAGCCGCCGCGATGTCCGGCGTGTACAGCTCGACCCAGCACAGCGAACCGGTCTCCTCGGCCACGTCCACACCCTTGATGCGGCCCGGCTGCCAGAGGCCGAACTGCACCCCGGCCGGGTCCGCGAGGATCGCCATGTGGCCCTGGCCCATGACGTCCATCGGCGGGTGCAGTACACGGCCGTGGGCCTGCTCCGCCGTCTTCGCGGTGGCCTCCACGTCCGGGCTCTGGAAGTACACGTTCCAGGACGGCGGCCCCTGTTCCGCGGTGGTCTGCATACCGCCGGCCGCGGTCCTCCCGCCGAGCTGGAAGAAGCCGTAGCCACCGGCCTCGGGGCCCGCCGAGACGAACTGCCAGCCGAACAGGGCGGCGTAGAAGGCGGTGGCGCCCTCGAGGTCGGACGTGCCGAGGTCGATCCAGTTCGGGGAGCCGTCGACGAAACTGGTGGTGAGCATCTACGCCCTCCTTGAAGGGGGTCCCGGTGCCTGCACTGCCGAGTCTTGCACCGCCCACTGACACCCGCTGCCGCAGCGACCCGACGGAGCGGGGCACGACGACGGCGGACACGGAGATCACCTTCCGTGACGGCGGATGCTCCGATTGTTCCTCCCGGCTCCGCGCGCCGCCGTGCGCCACGGCGGCGCGCGGGAGGATCATCGGTCGGCCGGAGCCGTCGGACCGCCGCGTTGATCCGGCGTTGATCGAACGTTTTTCGCCGCCCGGCACGATCCTGACCATGCAGATCGACACCATCGCCACGCCCGACCTCGCCTGGCAGGCCAGGGCTCTGTGCGCGCAGACCGGGGCGGACTTCTTCTTTCCCGAGCCGGGCAGCTCGGTGCGTGAGGCGAAGCGCATCTGTGGCATGTGCGAGATGCGCTCCGCCTGCCTCGACTACGCCCTCGCCAACGACGAGCGCTTCGGGGTCTGGGGCGGCCTGTCCGAGAAGGAACGGCTCCAGCTCCGGCGCACGGCCAACTGAAAAACCCTGTGTTCCACCGCCGCCCGGCCGGTTACGATCATGGCGCGTCCGGACGTAGAGCAGAGGCAGACTCGCCGCCTTGTCAGGGCGGATACGCCGGTTCGAATCCGGTCGTCCGGACGCACTGACGGCCCCGTGGAGCAGAGGCAGACTCGCCGCCTTGGCAAGGCGGATACGCCGGTTCGAATCCGGCCGGGCCCACGGTACGACGGACATGGGGCGGGCGGGACGGATGGGCGAGCTGATCACCGGGTCGGACACGGAGGCGGACACCGGGGCGATCATCCGATCGGACACCGGGTCGCAGACCGGGACGGCGATCGAGACGGCGATCGACGCGGTCGGCGGGGCGGAGACCGAGTCGGCCCCCGTAGCCGTCACCGAAGCCCTCACCGAGGCGGAACTGGCCGCCTTCCACCGGACCGTGGGCAAGCTGCGGGCGCTGCCCGTCGACGACGTCCGCAGGCTGCGGGCGGAGCAGGTCGCCGCGTCCTTCGCCCGCGACGGACGGCTGCGGCGCCGCAAGACGCGCAGCACCGAGGTCTCGGCCGCCGACGCGGCGGCGATGGCGGCCACCGCGACCGGCGCGGCGGACCGGCGCGAGGACGCGCCCCTGGCCGCACCCGGCAGCGGCGGCAGCTTCCACAGACCGCGTACCTGTTATGTCTGCAAGGAGCCCTATCGACAGGTCGACTCCTTCTACCACCGGCTCTGTCCACGGTGCGCCGAGGACAACACGACCCGCCGGGCCCTGAGCACCGATCTCGGCGGCCGTCGCGTGCTGCTCACCGGCGGCCGGGTCAAGATCGGGTTCCAGCTGGCCCTGATGATGCTGCGCGACGGCGCGGACGTGCTCGTCACCTCCCGCTTCCCGCACGACACCGTGCGCCGTTTCAGGGCCGCGCCCGGCAGCGCCGAGTGGCTCGACCGGCTCACCGTGCTCGCCGTCGACCTGCGCGACCCACGCCAGGTGCTGGGACTCTGCGAGGAACTGCGCCGAACGGGCGAGCCGCTGGACATCCTCGTCAACAACGCGGCGCAGACCGTGCGCCGACCGCCCGAGTCGTACGGGCTGCTCGCCGCCGGCGAGTACGACGCCCTGCCCGAGGGCGCCCGGCAGGCGCCGGGCTTCCGCCCGATGCGGATGCTGGAGGGCTCGGCGGCCGCCGTGCCCGCCGCCCTGCGGGAGGCCGACGAGGCCGGGCTGCTCCCGGACCCGTCCCCGGAGAACTCCTGGTCGGCGCGGCTCGGCGCCCTCGACCCGGCCGAGGTGCTGGAGACCCAGCTGGTCAACGCCCTCGCCCCGGCCCTGCTGTGCGACCGGCTGCTGCCGCTGCTGCTCGCCTCTCCGCACCCGCGCCGCTACGTCGTCAACGTCACCGCGGTCGAGGGCCGGTTCGCCGTACGCAACAAGACCGCCGGCCATCCGCACACCAACATGGCCAAGGCGGCCCTGAACATGCTCACCCGCACCAGCGCCGCCGAACTCGCCGAGCAGGGCGTGCACATGTGCGCCGTCGACACCGGATGGATCACCGACGAGAACCCGGCTCCGAAGAAGTCCCGGATGGCCCGGGCGGGGTTCCGCACCCCGCTGGACATCGTGGACGGAGCGGCCCGCGTCTACGACCCGATCGTGCGGGGCGAGTCAGGCGAACCGCTGTCCGGGGTGTTCCTCAAGGACTACCGAGAAGCGGAGTGGTGAGCACCGTCCGGGTTCCGGTCCGGGCGCCGCATCGTTGTGAACACCTCGGTCCAGAAACGCTGTTGTTGCGCCGACGCGCCCACCAGATAGGTCGCGCGCAGCTTCGCCGGCAGCAGCGGGACCAGCCGGGACACCGCGGCACGGTGCTTCTTCAGCTGTGACAACTCCGCGTTGGCCAGCAGCTGATGGACGATGTCGCTGTCGTCGCCGCCCTCGTCCGAGTGCCCGGCCGCGCGCCGCAGCCGGGCCTCCCAGGCGTCGATGTCGCGGGCGAGCTCCCGCAGACCGGTGACCGGACGGCCACGGAACCGGTCGATCGGCGCGGTGAGCGGTACCGGCGCGTACTCGCCGTCCCCGAGATAGACCGTGGCCATCTCCAGCGGCAGCCCGCGGCGGTGCAGCTTGATCAGCCGCTCCATGGTGCGCTTGGTGATCCAGGCCCGGCCCTCGTCGTCGATGTCGTGCTTCCACCACTCCAGGACCGTCTCCGCGTCCGCCCCGTAACGGGCGAGCAGCCACTCGTTGGCCGGGATGTCGTCCGGTTCCACCTCCAGGGACGCGGTGAACCGGGACGCCTGGGCCGAGGTTCCCCCAGATCCGCGAGGTCCGCGCCGGGCCGTCCTCGCTGCGGTGCATCAGGTCGAGCAGTTCGCGTTCCGCTCCCGCGTGCCCGCGCCGGGCCGCCAGCAGGGAGTTGAGCAGCACCGAGGACACGACCGTTTCGACGGTCTCCGGGTCGGCGGGCACCCCGCCCTCCGCCAGATGCACGCACAGCCGCCGCTGCGGGACCGGCGGATGCCGCATCCGCTTCAGCTCGCCGTGGACGCGCAGGTCCGTGGCGATGAACGCCTCGTAAGCGACGGGCTCCAGGTCGTGCGCCGTCAGGTCCGCGCGGTAGGCCTCGTACACCTCGCGCGGGTCGACCCCGGTGGGCCGGCCGTTCAGTGCGGGCAACGCCGTCCGGCCGAGGCGGACCAGCGCCACATGGTTGACGGACACCTCGGCCGCCAGCTCGAACACCGGGTCGTCGCGCAGTTCGGGTTCGGCGTACAGATGCCGGTGCACCAGGTGGCGAGCCTCGTGGAACAGCACGAACTTGACGCCGTCCAGGCCCAGTCGGACGAAAAAGTCCGGGTTGAACAGCAGCAGACAGGTGCCGTCGCCGGAGGCGACCACGGCCGCCGTGTCCACCGCGGTCGTCGGGATCTGGTGGTGGCACTTGGCGTACAGCCAGGACGCCACCGCCGACTCGGTCAGGCCGAAGTCCAGCAGGGCGGCCTCCTTCAGCCGCCGTGCCTCCGCGACCAGCGCGGGATCCGCCGGACGGTACCGCTCCAGCGCCCTGCGGTCGGCCAGGTCCACGACCGGGGGACGCCGACGCCCCCGCTCCCCGTACGCCATCGCGTGCCCCCGTTCCCCCGTGCGGCGCGCCACGTGCCATGGGCCCTGTGTCCCCGTGCCGCATGGCATGTGACCGCGTGACTCATTGGTACCAGCCCGCACCGACAACGGGCGAAGGCATTACGCTCGGGCCCCAAGGGCGGGGTCGTAGCGCAGAGGCAGGCGCACCGGTCTCCAAAACCAGAGCACGCTGGTTCGAATCCAGCCGCCCCGCCCCCCCCGCCACCGCCGCCGGTTCAGGCGATGGCGCCCGCGGTCGCCACCAGTTCGGGGGCGGTGCCGTGGAAGGTGGGTATTAGTTGTGCCAGCACCGCCCAGGCCTCCTCGCGGTCGCCCAGGTGGTCGTGCACGAGCGGGCGCAGGGCGTCCCGGGCGGCGCCCAGGCGCGCCGGGAACAGGGTGTGGCCCAGGGACAGCAGCCCCAGTACGCGCGCGGCGGGGCCGTGCTCCGTCGCGTACTCGGCGGGGCCGCTCAGGATTCCGGCCTGCCGCACGCGGTGGGTGAACTTGCGATGGGTGCCGAAGCCGGCGCGCAGCGCGGGCGGACAGTCGGGTCGTACGGACAGGGCCCAGCGGGCGTAGCCGGGCAGCGGACGCTCCCGGTCCGCGTCGGCGACCTCCTGCCAGGCCGGGCGCTCCACGACCATGGAGGCGGCCGCACGTCCCGCTTCCATGGAGGTGACCGCGCGCAGGGCGCCGACCAGGCCGAAGCGGGTGAAGCTCTCGGGCACCGGGGGTTCTTGTCCGTGCAGCGCGGGGGCGACGGGCACCGGCTCCGTACGACCGGGGCCGAACGGCACACCGCGGACGATGGCCCGGCGGATGCCGTCGTTCGCCGGCAGGTGCCGCCACACCACGGTGTTCAGCTCGGGGTCGTCCTCCTCCAGGACCCACAGCAGCATGGACGCGGGCACCGGCGGCCACGTCCACATGGACAGCAGCCGACGCTGTGCCGTCGGGGACCGGTCGGGGCGGGACAGGCCGATGCGCCGGCGGATCCGCCTGCCGGTTCTGTTCTCGACCAGGCCCACCAGGAAGTCGACCGCCTGCTGGGAGGTGCTGTCGTCACGCATGGCGGCATGATGCCGCAGGTCCGCGGCGGGCCGCACCGGGAATTCGGCCCGCCGCGCGCGTGCGGTCAGCCCGCGGCCCGCGCCGCCATCCGCGCCTTGCGGGCCGCGAGCTTCTCGTCGAACTTCAGGGCCTCCGCGTCGAGGCCGCCCATGAACAGGCCGAGCTCCTCCTGCGCCTGGAGACCCTCGGGGCCGAGGCCGTCGATCTCCAGGACCTTCAGGTGACGCAGGACGGGCTGGATGACGTCGTCGTGGTGGATGCGCAGGTTGTAGACCTCACCGATGGCCATCTGCGCGGCGGCCCGCTCGAAGCCGGGCATCCCGTGACCGGGCATCCGGAAGTTCACGACGACGTCCCGCACCGCCTGCATGGTCAGGTCGGGGGCCAGTTCGAAGGCCGCCTTCAGCAGGTTGCGGTAGAAGACCATGTGGAGGTTCTCGTCGGTCGCGATACGGGCCAGCATGCGGTCGCAGACCGGGTCGCCGGACTGGTGTCCGGTGTTGCGGTGCGAGATGCGGGTCGCCAGCTCCTGGAAGGCGACGTACGCGACCGAGTGCAGCATCGAGTGACGGTTGTCCGACTCGAAGCCCTCGCTCATGTGTGCCATGCGGAACTGTTCGAGCTTGTCCGGGTCCACCGCGCGCGAGGTGAGCAGGTAGTCCCGCATCACGATGCCGTGCCGGCCCTCCTCGGCGGTCCAGCGGTGGACCCAGGTGCCCCAGGCGCCGTCCCGGCCGAACAGAGAGGCGATCTCGTGGTGGTAGCTGGGGAGGTTGTCCTCGGTCAGCAGGTTCACCACCAGGGCGATCCGGCCGATCTCCGTGACCTTGGACTGCTCCTTGCCCCAGGCCTCGCCGTCCTCGAAGAGGCCGGGGAAGTTGCGGCCGTCGCTGAACGGCACGTACTCGTGGGGCATCCAGTCCTTGGCGACCTTCAGGTGACGATTCAGCTCCGTCTCGACGACCTCCTCCAGCGCGTACAGGAGCTTGGCGTCTGTCCACGCGGCAGAGCTGCCGAGGTGAGGGGAGGTGATCGTCACGGGTAACTCCAGGGGACGCGGTGCACGGTCGAACGGTCCGGCGAGCGGTGCCGGAACTTACGGAATCGTAGGCTACGAGGCCGTAGGTTACGTTGCCGTAGGTTAAGTTCTGCGTAAAGACCGCTGATCAGGCCGCCTTTTTCCGTGAAATCCGAACTGTTTCCCGTGGTCGGGTTCAGGGCGGCGCGACAGCCCCGGGAGGGGTGATTCCCGGGGCTGGACGGGTGATGTTCACCTGAACGGCGGTATCGCGGTAACGGGAGATGTGTCAGGTACGGGAGATGTGGGACGTAAGGGGTGTGCGGGGCGCACGGGGTCAGACGTAGAGGTCCCGCAGACGCACCGACAGGCAGGTCACGCAGCCTTCGAGCTTCTCGAACTCGCTGATGTCCACCACGACCACCTCATGACCCAGGTCCGTGAGCAGCTCCGCCGTCTTCGGCGCGCTCGCGGCCATGAGCAGCTTGCCGCCGCCGAGCAGCACCACGTGCGAGCCGGACTCCTCGGGCACCGGGAGGAAGCGGGGGAACAGCGAGGGCTGGTCCACGTTCGGGATGTGCCCGAGGACCGTCCCGTCGGGCAGCGCGGTGACCGCCGACTTCAGGTGCAGCACCTTGCTCACGGGCACGGACACGACCCGCGCGCCCAGCGGCTCGAAGGCGGCGCGCAGCTGCTGCACGCCGGCCGCGTTGGTGCGCCCGCCCCGGCCGACGTAGACCGTGTCGTCGATCTTCAGGACGTCGCCGCCGTCCAGCGTGCCCGGCTCCCAGATCCAGTTCACCGAACAGCCGAGCCGTGCCACGGCCTCCTCGACCCCGGCGGTCTCCTCGCGCCGGGCCTCGGCGCCGGGCCGGGCGATCACGGCGACGTTCCGGTACATGACCACCGTGTCCTCGACGAACACGGAGTCGGGGCAGTCGTCGGCCGGCTCCACCTCGACCGTCTCCCAGCCGTGCGCCCGGAGCGCCGCCACGTACGCCTCCCACTGCTCGGCCGCGAGCTCGACGTCGGGCTGCTCACGTTCGATGTGTGTCACCAGGCCTTCGGCGAGGCGCGGACCGGGGCGGCGGACGAGGGCCTTCTTGCTGGGCACGAGGAGTCTCCGTATCCACTGTGTAGTCGGTGTCCATGATGCGGCGCAGGCTGGACATCATGCAGCGCGCACGGGCGCGGGCAGAACCCTCGGGGACAGGATGTGGCACTCCTGAGACACGGCCGCGCCCGGCCTCCCGGGAGGACCGGGAAGCCGGGCAGGGCCGCTAACCGATCTCCTCCGGCGTGATCTCCCGCAGCTCCCCGTCCAGCAGCAGCCAGCGCGTGATGCCCAGGGACTCCAGGAACGCCAGGTCGTGGGAGGCCACGACCAGCGCGCCCTCGTAGGACTCCAGCGCCGTCGTCAGCTGCCGGACGCTCGCCATGTCGAGATTGTTCGTCGGCTCGTCGAGCAGCAGCAGCTGCGGCGCGGGCTCCGCCAGCATCAGCGCGGCCAGGGCCGCCCGGAAGCGCTCGCCGCCGGAGAGCGTTTCCGCCTGCTGGTCGGCGCGGGCCCCACGGAACAGGAAGCGGGCCAGCCGGGCCCGGATCTGGTTGTTCGTGGCGCCCGGCGCGAACCGGGCCACGTTCTCGGCGACGGTCAGCTCGCCGTCGAGTACGTCGAGCCGCTGCGGCAGGAAGCGCAGCGGGACATGCGGCTGTGCCTCGCCCGAGACCGGCGTCAGCTCTCCGGCGACGGTGCGCAGCAGCGTCGTCTTGCCCGCGCCGTTGCGCCCGATCAGCGCCACCCGCTCCGGACCGTGCAGGTCGAGGCCACCGGCCACGCTCGCACCGTACGCGAGTTCCAGGTCCCGCAGGGTGAGCACGGTCCGGCCCGGCGGTACGGCCGTGTACGGCAGGTCGACGCGGATCTCGTCGTCGTCCCGTACGGCCTCCACCGCGTCGTCGAGCCGGTCGCGCGCCTCGGAGAGCCGTTCCTCGTGCATGATGCGGTGCTTGCCCGCGGACTCCTGTGCCGCGCGTCTGCGCGCCCCCATGACGATCTTCGGTTCTCGTTTCTGCTCGTACATCTTCTGGCCGTACCGCTTGCGCCGCGCCAGTTTGACCTGCGCGTCGACCAGTTCGCGCTTCTGCTTGCGCAGATCGGCCTCCGCGACCCGCACCATGCGCTCGGCGGCCTCCTGCTCGGTGGCCAGCAATTCCTCGTACGACGAGTAGGTGCCGCCGTACCAGACGATCTCGCCGGAGCGCAGGTCCGCGATCTGGTCGACCAGTTCCAGGAGTTCGCGGTCGTGGCTGACCACGACCAGGACGCCGGGCCAGGCGGAGACGGCCGCGTAGAGCCGCTTGCGCGCGTACAGGTCGAGGTTGTTGGTGGGCTCGTCGAGGAGGAGGACGTCCGGCCGGTCCAGCAGGAGCGCGGCCAGCCGCAGCAGCACGGACTCGCCGCCCGACACCTCGCCGATCGTGCGGTCCAGGCCGATGTGGCCGAGACCGAGTTCGCCGAGGGTGGCGAGGGCGCGCTCCTCGACGTCCCAGTCGTCGCCGATGATCTCGAACTGCCGCTCGGACGCGTCGCCCTTCTCGATGGCGTGCAGCGCGGCGCGCCGGGCGGCGATGCCGAGGGCCTCGTCGACCTTGAGGGCGGTGTCGAGCGTGACGTTCTGCGGGAGGTAGCCGACGTCTCCCGCGATCCGGACGGATCCGTCGGCCGGGACCAGCTCCCGGGCGATCAGCTTCAGCAGGGTCGACTTCCCCGAGCCGTTGACGCCGACGAGACCGGTTCTGCCGGGGCCGAAGGAGGCGTCCAGGCCGTCGAAGACGGACGTGCCGTCGGGCCAGGCGAAGGAGAGGGACGTACAGGTGAGGGATGCGGACATACAGGCCTCGCGGTTGCTTGATGCGGTCAGGGCAAGCGCGTATCAAGACACCGCGGGGCAATCGCCGGAAAGTCCTGTGCCGGAACTCAGGAGGACGGCTCGGACGCCGAGGTCGCACAGCAAACACACACCCTCGGGTGTGTGCGGCGGTGTCTCAGGACCTCAGACGAGCAACGTCCTTCTCCAATCGACGACAACAGGAACATCCCCAACGTTACGAAGGCTCTCGGGGGACGTCAATCGGATTAGGACGAGGTCCGATGTGCCGTGCGACTCCTCCGCCCCGGGGCCCGTTGCCGTCGGATTCCTGCCAGCCGAGCCCGGGGACCCGCTGCTTGAGTGGTTCCCATGACGAACCCGAGCACCTTGCGTGAGCGCGCCCTCGCCTTTCGAGCCCTGCACATCCCCGGACGCCCGCTCGTCCTGCCGAACGCCTGGGACGCGGCGAGCGCCCGGGTCGTCGAGGACGCGGGTGCCGCGGCCGTCGCGACCACCAGCGCCGGCCTGGCCTGGTCCCTGGGCGCCGCCGACGGCGGCCGCCTCGACCGGGAACGGGCCGTCGGGGCCCTGGCGGCCGTCGTGTCCGCGGTCCGGGTGCCGGTCAGCGCGGACATCGAGGGCGGCTACGCGCCGGATCCGCAGGGTGTCGCCGCGACCGTCCGCGCGGTGCTCGCGGCGGGCGCCGTGGGCGTGAACATGGAGGACGCGCTGTACGACGGGCCGGAGCCGCTGCGGCCGGTCGCCGAGCAGGCCGAGCGCATCGCCGCCGCCCGCGCCGCCGCCGACGCGCAGGACGTGCCGCTGTTCGTCAACGCCCGGATCGACACCTTCCTGCGGAGTGCCGGGGGAGTGGACCGCACACTGGAACGGGCCGCCGCGTTCCTCGCCGCGGGCGCCGACGGGATCTTCGTCCCCGGGGCCGTCGACCCGGAGACCGTCAAGCTCCTCGTCGACGGCGTGGACGGTCCGCTCAACATCCTGGTCGGCCCCGGCTCCCTCCCGGTCGCCGCACTGGCCGGGCTCGGCGTCGCGCGCGTGAGCGCCGGTTCGGGCCTGGCCGAGGCCGCGTACGCCGAGGTCCGCCGGGTCGCGCGGGAACTGCTGGACACGGGGACGTACGAGGTGCCGGCCGGCGGGCCCGGCTACGGCGGGCTGAACAAGCTGCTGGCAGGCGCGCCGGACAGGATCTAGCCGGCGTCCCGCAGCAGTTCCGCCAGGTCGTGGTCGAGGTCGAGGTGGAGGTGCTCCTGACCGATCTCGACCAGCTCGCTCGTGGCGTGCAGGAAGCGGCGGATCTCCGCCGAGTGGACGTGCACGACCGCGGTGCCCTCGGGCGCGTGGAACTCCATGACGGTACGGCCGTACCCGTACGGCCGGATGCGTACGTCGCCGTGGCCCTCGGGGCCCTGGAGGCCGGCCGTGAGCAGGTCGCGGGCGAACGTCCAGCAGACGTCGACGCCTTCGAGGGTGGCCGGGGCCGGGAAGGTCATGTGGATCGCGAACGGGTCACGCCGGTCGTAGTGCAGCGTGGCGGGGATGCTCGGCACCCGTGGCGCGGCGGCGACCAGACGGGCCTCTACGGACTGCTCGATGACAGTGGACAACGCCTTGCTCCCTGGGACGGCTGGACGGCGGAACCGGACGGGACGGGTACTGGTAGAGACGTACGAAACGGCCCTTCCGTGCACCCGAGTGCCGAGTGACCTCGGTCACCGACTTCAATCCGGGAGTGATCGGGGAAGCCGTCGTGACGGTGACCAGGGGTGGATCGGAGGAGCTACTGCCGTTGCCCGCAAGGCACTTGAGGCGACCGGACGCACCCTGGACGCGGGCGGGGCGGTGGGCTAGCTTCGCCCGCCATGAGACGTTCGGTGCACTTGGGGAAGACGAGACGCACGACGCCTGCCGGCCGGTCGCGCCGGTCCGCCCGCCTCCTGGCCACGGTGGCGATGGTGACGGCGACGGTGTGCGCGCCGGCCGCCGTACCGGCGCAGGCCCGCACACAGCCCCGGCCGCAGACCCACGCGCGGCCTCACCCGACCCCGCACTGGGACCTGAAGGACACCGGCGCGCCCGGCGTCCGGCTGCGCGGACTGTCCGCCGTCGACCGGGACACGGCCTGGGTGGCCGGGACCGGCGGCACGGTCCTGCGCACCACGGACGGCGGGACGAGCTGGCGCGACGTCTCGCCGCCGGGCGCCGTCGACCTCCAGTTCCGGGACGTCGAGGCGTTCGACGCGCGACGCGCCGTGGTGCTGGCCATCGGCGAGGGCGAGGCGTCGCGGGTGTACCGCACCGACGACGGCGGGGCGAGCTGGACGGAGTCCTTCCGCAACACCGACGCCAAGGCCTTCTACGACTGCCTCACCTTCTTCGACCGGCGGCACGGCCTGGCGATGAGCGACCCCGTGGACGGCCGGTTCCGCATCCTGTCCACCGGCGACGGCGGCCGCACCTGGCGGGTCCTGCCGAACGCCGGGATGCCGGCCGCCCTGGACGGGGAGGCGGGCTTCGCCGCGAGCGGCCAGTGCCTGGTCGCCTCCGGGCCGCGGGACGTCTGGCTGGCCACCGGCGGGGGCGCACGCGCGCGCGTGCTGCACTCGGCCGACCGCGGTCTGACCTGGACGGCGGCCGACACCCCGGTCCCGGCCGGGGGCCCGGCCCGCGGTGTCTTCGCGCTCGCCTTCCGCGACCGCGGCCACGGTCTCGCGGTCGGCGGCGACTACCGTGCCGACCAGGCGTCCCCGGACGCGGCGGCCCGTACCTCCGACGGCGGCCGCTCCTGGGGGCCCGCCGCCGCGCCCCCGCCCGCCTACCGTTCCGGCGTCACCTGGCTTCCGCACAGCCGTACGGCAGCCCTCGCGGTCGGCCCCACCGGCACGGACCTGACGACGGACGGCGGCCGCACCTGGCGGACGGTCGACCCGGGCTCTTACGACACCGTGGACTGCGCGGCCGTCGGCCTCGGCTGCTGGGCCGCGGGGGAGAAGGGGCGGGTGGCCCGGCTGGCGTACTGACCCGGTCGCGCCTCAGCCGGGCGTCTCGCGGTACGGCTCCAGCGCGGGCGCCGTCTTCGTCGCCGTGAACTCGGTGACGCGGTACGCGCACACACCGGCCACGACGAAGGGGTCGCCCGCGGCGACCTCCTCGATCGCGGCCCGGTCCGCCGCGACGGCGAGGATCACCCCGCCGTCGCGGGGGTCCTTGCGTCCGGACGCCAGGAACAGCCCCTTCTCGTACTGCTCGTCGAGCCAGGCCACATGGGCCTCCAGCGCGGCGTCGACGGCTTCGAGCGGGGCGGTGTAGGTGAGCTCCAGTACGAACATGATCAAGAGCCTAGCCCGGCGGTGCGACAGGAGCGGAGGGGGTCGTAGGCTCGTCGCACCATGACGACCGTACCCATCCCCGCGGGCTGGCCCGCGACCGAGGAAGAGGCCCGCGCCGTCCAGGACGAACTGCGCGGACGGGTGGTGACGGACGAGCCGGGTCCGCCGCCCGGGTCCGGGCACGTCACCGGTGTCGACGTCGCCTACGACGACGAGCGGGACGTGGTCGTGGCGGCGGCCGTCGTCCTCGACGCGGCCGGGCTCGGTGTCGTCGCCGAGGCCACGGCGGTCGGCCGGATCTCCTTCCCGTACGTGCCCGGCCTGCTCGCGTTCCGCGAGATCCCGACGGTCCTCGCCGCCCTCGCGGCCCTGTCCTGCCCGCCCGGCCTGGTCGTCTGCGACGGCTACGGCCTCGCGCACCCGCGCCGCTTCGGTCTCGCCAGCCATCTGGGCGTCCTCACCGGCCTGCCGACGATCGGCGTCGCGAAGAACCCCTTCACCTTCGCGTACGACGATCCGGGCACCCGGCGCGGAGCGGCCGCGCCGCTCCGGGCGGGCACGGAGGAGGTCGGACGGGCCCTGCGCACCCGGGACGGCGTCAAGCCGGTGTTCGTCTCCGTCGGCCACCGGGTCGGCCTGGAGAACGCCTGCGCCCACACGCTCGCCCTCACCCCCGCCTACCGGCTCCCGGAGACGACCCGCCGGGCGGACGCGCTGTGCCGACGGGCGCTTCAGGAGGCGACCACGCGCCAGGAGCCCCAAGTGCCGCGCTGAGTACCCGTTCTGAGTACCTGTACGGATGTGGCCCGGCCGGATCGACCGACAGGCTGGGCCGCATGACGACGCAGCGTTCCCCGAAGCCCCTCGCCGACCCGAACCGGCCGGTCGAGCGGGCCGTGACGGCCGCCCTGATCCTCGCCGCGCTGGCGGGGGTCGCCTGGATAGCCGGGATGATCTACACGGTGGTGGCCTGGCCGCTCTAGGGCGTGTTTCGAAAGTAGCGTCGTCCGCCCGAAGGGCGGGCCCGGCGGCGTCTGGTGCGTGCGATCGCAAGGCGGAGGGTCGCCCCGATACTGGTTGTATCGGGGCGATCCCGACAACGCAGCGAGCGCGCGTGCCAGGCGTCGCCGGGCAGACGGGACTTTCGAAACACGCCCTAGAACTCTGAACCGAAGTGGGGCCCGGCGGGCGGCGCCTTCCGCCCGGAGCTCTCACGGCCTGTGCGGCCTCACCGGACGGCGGCCACCCGGAAGGTGATCCCGGCCCGGCGCAGTCGCTCCGTCAGCGCGTCGCCCATCGCCACCGCCGTCGTGACCTGCCCGGCCGTCGGCGGAAGGTCGTCGAAGGCCAGGGCGAGCGCCGACTCCGCGAACATCTTCGCCGTCTCGCCGTACCCGGGGTCGCCGCCCGCGACCTCGGTGAACACCCGCCGGCCGCCGCCCTCGCCGACGAAGCGCACCGAGAACCAGCTCTTCGCCCGGGTCCGCTCGCCGGGCCCCTCCCCGGGCTTGAGGCGGTCGGACAGCCAGCGCCGCGCGGGCGGGACCTGGGCGGCCGCGGCCAGCGCACCCACGGCGGCGACCCCGCCCAGCGCGACGGGCAGCCGCCGTACGGCCGCGTAGTGGCGGTAGCGGAAGTCGGGGCCGTAGCGCTCCAGGGCCTTCGCCGAACGCCGGACGATCTGCGGGTCTATGGTCGGCAGGGGCAGCGCCCAGGCGCCGACCTCCCCGGCGAACCGCGGCGCGCCCGTCGGGGCCGAGGCCCGGCGGCCCATGAGCCGCGGCTCGTGCCGCCCGCGGTCGCGCGCGGCGGCCGCCATCTGCCGTCCGCGCGCGAACTGGTTCAGCGCCGAGGCGAACGTGCCGCCGGAGAAAGTGGCGTGCGCCGTCACGAAGCCGTCGACCCGCAGCGGCACGCCCTCGGGGAGCCGGCGGACCGTGAAGAGCGCACCCAGGTCGTGCGGGACCGAGTCGAAACCGCAGGCGTGCACCAGCCGTGCGCCGGTCTCCCGCGCGCGTGAGTCGTGCCGTACGTACACGAGGTCCACGAACTCCGGCTCGCCCGTGAGGTCGAGGTAGTCCGTGCCGGCGTCCGCGCAGGCGGCGACGAGCTCCTCGCCGTAGCTGAGGTAGGGGCCGACGGTGGTGGCCACCACGCGCGCGTGGTCGGCGAGGGCGCGCAGTGAGGCCGGGTCGGACACGTCCGCCCGCAGCACGCCGACCTGCGCGGCGCCGGGCAGCCGGTCGCGCAGCTCCCGCAGCCCGCGCTCGCTGCGGCCCGCGATCGCCCAGCGCAGCCCCTCGGGCGCGTGGGCGGCGAGGTACTCCGCGGTGAGCGTGCCGACGAAGCCGGTGGCTCCGAAGAGCACGATGTCGTACGGACGGTCCGTCCTGTTCAGCCTGGTCATGACACCCCTCGCTTCGTGCAGCCGCGCCGCTGTCGGTGGCTGAGGCTAGCGTGAGGACCGCGGGGCCCCGCGACGAGCCCGCAGGTACCGGACGGCCAGGCCCGGGAATGGCCGGATGAAGCGCCGGAAGGCGCGCTTTTGCTCCACTTGGTGCCCTCGGGCGGCGATCCCGCGGCGCGCCGTCCATACTTGGCTAAGCGCTTGCTCGCCCAGGTCTTGTGTTGCGTAGAACGTGTTCTTAGCATCGTCGGTGTTACATCACTTGTGTCACGGTCACGGCTTCAGGGGGCTGGATGACAGCGGCAACGGCACCGGGCGGGGGCGGCCCGCTCTCGGGCGTACGCGTGGTCGAGCTCGCGGGGATCGGGCCCGGCCCGTTCGCCGCCATGCTCCTGGCCGACCTGGGCGCGGACGTCGTACGGGTGGACCGCCCCGGCGGCCCCGGACTCGGCGTCCCCCCGGAGTACGACGTCACCAACCGCAACAAGCGCTCGGTGGTCGTCGACCTGAAGGCGGACGGGGGACCCGCCCGCGTCCTCGACCTCGCCGCCCGCGCGGACATCCTGATCGAGGGGTACCGGCCGGGCGTCGCCGAGCGCCTGGGCGTCGGCCCCGAGGCCTGCCACGCGGTCAACCCGCGGCTGGTCTACGGCCGGATGACCGGCTGGGGCCAGCAGGGCCCGCTCGCCCACCGCGCCGGGCACGACATCGCCTACATCGCGCTCACCGGCACCCTCGGCATGATCGGCGAGCCGGACCGGCCGCCTGCCGTGCCCGCCAACCTGGTCGGCGACTACGCGGGCGGCTCCCTCTACCTCGTCGTCGGCGTCCTCGCCGCACTGCACCACGCGCGCGCGGGCGGCGGCGGGCAGGTCGTCGACGCGGCCATCGTCGACGGCGCCGCCCATCTCGCCGCGATGATCCACGGCATGGTCGCGGCGGGCGGCTGGCAGGACCGGCGGGGCGCCAACCTCCTCGACGGCGGCTGCCCGTACTACGGCACGTACGAGACCTCCGACGGCGGGCACATGGCGGTCGGCGCCCTCGAGCAGCAGTTCTACGAGGAGTTCCTGGACCTCATCGGACTGAAGGACTTCGCTCCGGCCCGCAAGGACTGGACCCGCTGGGGCGAGCTGCGCGAGGCGGTCGCGGCCCGCTTCCGCACCCGCACCCGGGACGAGTGGACGGCCGTCTTCGAGGGCTCCGACGCGTGCGTGGCGCCCGTGCTGTCGCTGCGCGAGGCCCCGCACCACCCGCACCTGGCCGCCCGTGGCACCTTCACCGACCACGGCGGCATCACCCAGCCCGCCCCCGCGCCCCGCTTCTCCGCGACACCCACCGCCGTCCGCAGCGGCCCCGCGCAACCGGGCGCCGACACCGCGGCGGTGGCCCGTGACTGGCGGATACCCGGACTCCTGGCGGACGGCGCCTGACGGACGTACGGCCCGCGCCGCGGAACCAGCGGCGCGGCCGGACGGACCCGAGGCTCCCACGCCCCCGATACCGCTCGGCAGAAACCCTCGTTGAAAGGCTTGTCAGTGAGCACCGAAGCGTACGTGTACGACGCGATCCGCACCCCGCGCGGGCGCGGCAAGGCCAATGGGGCCCTGCACGGTACGAAGCCCATCGACCTGGTCGTGGGGCTCATCCACGAGATCCGTGACCGCTTCCCGGGCCTCGACCCGGCCGCGATCGACGACATCGTCCTCGGTGTCGTGGGACCGGTCGGCGACCAGGGTTCCGACATCGCGCGGATCGCCGCCGTCGCGGCAGGTCTGCCCGACACCGTCGCCGGAGTTCAGGAGAACCGCTTCTGCGCCTCCGGTCTCGAGGCGGTGAACATGGCCGCGATGAAGGTCCGTTCCGGTTGGGAGGACCTGGTCCTCGCCGGTGGCGTCGAGTCGATGTCCCGGGTACCGATGGCCTCCGACGGCGGCGCCTGGTTCAACGACCCGATGACCAACCTCGCCGTCAACTTCGTGCCGCAGGGCATCGGCGCCGACCTCATCGCCACCATCGAGGGCTTCTCGCGCCGCGATGTCGACGAATACGCGGCGCTCTCCCAGGAGCGGGCGGCCACGGCCGTCAAGGAGGGCCGCTTCGAGCGTTCCGTGGTGCCCGTGCGCGACCGCAGCGGCCTGGTCGTCCTCGACCACGACGAGCACCTGCGCCCCGGCACCACCGCCGACTCGCTGGCCAAGCTGAAGCCGTCGTTCGCCGACATCGGCGACCTCGGCGGCTTCGACGCCGTGGCCCTCCAGAAGTACCACTGGGTCGAGAAGATCGACCACGTCCACCACGCCGGCAACTCCTCCGGCATCGTCGACGGCGCCTCGCTCGTCGCGATCGGCTCCAAAGAGGTCGGCGAGCGGTACGGACTCACCCCGCGCGCGCGGATCGTCTCCGCGGCCGTCTCCGGCTCCGAGCCGACCATCATGCTCACCGGACCCGCGCCCGCCTCCCGCAAGGCGCTCGCCAAGGCCGGTCTGACCATCGACGACATCGACCTGGTCGAGATCAACGAGGCCTTCGCGGCCGTCGTCCTGCGCTTCGCGCGGGACATGGGCCTGTCCCTGGACAAGGTCAACGTCAACGGCGGCGCGATCGCGCTCGGCCACCCGCTCGGCGCCACCGGCGCGATGATCCTGGGCACCCTGGTCGACGAACTGGAGCGCCAGGACAAGCGCTACGGCCTCGCCACGCTCTGCGTCGGCGGCGGCATGGGCATCGCCACCGTCGTCGAGCGCCTGTAACCACCCGGCGGACCCTCAGACTTCTACGGAGACACCAGTCATGACCGAGAGCACCACCATCCGCTGGGAACAGGACGACACCGGCGTCGTCACCCTCGTCCTCGACGACCCCAACCAGTCCGCCAACACCATGAACCAGGCGTTCCGCGACTCGCTCGCCGCGATCGCCGACCGACTGGAGGCCGAGAAGGACTCCATCCGGGGCGTCGTCCTCACCTCCGCCAAGAAGACCTTCTTCGCCGGTGGCGACCTGCGCGACCTCATCCGCGTCACCCCCGAGACCGCCCAGGAACTCCTGGACGGCGGCCTGGAGATCAAGCGGAACCTGCGCCGCATCGAGACCCTCGGCAAGCCGGTCGTCGCCGCGATCAACGGCGCGGCGCTGGGCGGCGGCTACGAGCTCGCCCTCGCCTGCCACCACCGCGTCGCGCTCGACGCCCCCGGCTCCAAGATCGGTTGCCCCGAGGTCACCCTCGGCCTGCTCCCCGGAGGCGGCGGCGTCGTCCGCACGGTCCGGCTGCTCGGCATCGCCGACGCCCTGCTGAAGGTGCTGCTCCAGGGCACCCAGTACAGCCCGCGGCGCGCCCTGGACAACGGCCTCGTCCACGAGGTGGCCGACAGCCCCGAGGACCTGATCGCCAAGGCCCGCGCCTTCATCGACGCCAACCCCGAGTCGCAGCAGCCCTGGGACCGCCCCGGCTACCGCATCCCGGGCGGCACCCCGGCCAACCCGAAGTTCGCGGCCAACCTGCCCGCGTTCCCGGCCAACCTGCGCAAGCAGACCAACGGCGCCCCCTACCCGGCCCCGCGCAACATCCTCGCGGCCGCCGTCGAGGGCGCCCAGGTCGACTTCGAGACGGCGCAGCTCATCGAGGCCCGCTACTTCGTGGAACTGGCGGCGGGCCAGACCTCCAAGAACATGATCCAGGCGTTCTTCTTCGACCTCCAGGCCGTCAATTCCGGCGCCAACCGGCCGCAGGGCGTCGAGCCGCGCCAGGTCCGCAAGGTCGCCGTGCTCGGCGCCGGGATGATGGGCGCGGGCATCGCCTACTCCTGCGCCATCGCGGGCATCGAGGTCGTCCTCAAGGACGTCTCGCTGGAGGCGGCCGTCAAGGGCAAGGGCTACTCCGAGAAACTGTGCGCCAAGGCGGTCTCCCGGGGCCGTACGAGCCAGGAGAAGGCCGACGCCCTCCTCGCCCGCATCACCCCGACCGCCGACCCGCAGGACCTCGCGGGCTGCGACGCGGTGATCGAGGCCGTCTTCGAGGACACCTCGCTCAAGCACAAGGTGTTCCAGGAGATCCAGCACGTCGTCGAACCCGACGCGCTGCTGTGCTCCAACACCTCCACCCTGCCCATCACCGCGCTCGCCGAAGGCGTGGAGCGCCAGAGCGACTTCATCGGGCTGCACTTCTTCTCGCCCGTCGACAAGATGCCGCTCGTCGAGATCATCAAGGGCGAGCGCAGCGGCGACGAGGCCCTCGCCCGCGCCTTCGACCTGGTCCGCCAGATCAAGAAGACGCCGATCGTCGTCAACGACTCGCGCGGCTTCTTCACCTCCCGCGTCATCGGGCACTTCATCAACGAGGGCGTGGCGATGGTCGGCGAGGGCATCGAGCCCGCCTCGATCGAGCAGGCCGCCGCCCAGGCCGGCTACCCGGCCAAGGTGCTGTCCCTGATGGACGAGCTGACCCTCACCCTGCCCCGCAAGATCCGCAACGAGTCCAAGCGGGCCGTCGAGGAGGCGGGCGGCACCTGGCCCGCGCACCCGGCCGAGGCGGTCATCGACCGCATGGTCGACGAGTTCGGCCGCACCGGCCGCAGCGGCGGCGCCGGCTTCTACGAGTACGGGGAGGACGGCGCGCGCACCGGGCTGTGGCCGGGGCTGCGCGAGCACTTCACCAAGTCCGGCCACCGGATCCCGTTCGAGGACATGCAGGAACGCATGCTCTTCGCCGAGGCGCTCGACACCGTCAAGCTGATCGAGGAGGGCGTGCTGACCTCCGTCGCCGACGCCAACATCGGCTCCCTCTTCGGCATCGGCTTCCCCGGCTGGACCGGTGGAGTCCTCCAGTACATCAACGGCTACGAGGGCGGCCTGCCCGGCTTCGTGGCCCGCGCGCGGCAGCTCGCCGACCGCTACGGCGACCGGTTCACCCCGCCCGCGCTGCTGGTGGAGAAGGCGGAGCAGGGCGGCACCTTCACCGACGCGCGCTGACCCGGCGACCGGCGAAGCGGGCTCCCGGGCGGCACGGTGCCGTCGTGGCGTACGACCACGACGGCACCGCGGCCGTACGCGCTCAGGTGCCGGTCGCGGACGGGTCCGGGAGGGTGCCGGTCGCGGACGGGTCCGGGAGCCACTCGCGCAGCTCCTCCCTGAGCGACCGCTGGAACGTGGTCAGCAGCGCTTGCACGATCAGCGGCTGCATGTGCGCGGACAGCTCCTTCACCGCGCGGGCGTCGCGCTGTCCGACCTCGCCGCGGAACAGCCGGGACAGTTCGTGCGCCGCCGCCCGCGAGTGCTCCAGGAGCACCTTCCTGGCCGCGAGGACGGACTCCTCGGCCAGCGGTACGTCCAACAGCTCCACCCCGAGCCGCAACAGCCCGAGGTCGACGCGGTAGCCGTCCTCCGTCCGCTCGACGACGTCCATCGCCACCAGCCGGTCCACGTCCTCCTCGGCCAGCGGCCGTCCCGCCCGGCGCCCCAGCTCCGCACGGGACACCGGCTCCACCGCGTCCGGCGCCCAGGAGGCGACCACCGCGCGGTGCAGCGCGAGGTCCTGCGCGCTCAGGTCCGAGGGCAGCCGGCTCAGGTACCGCTCGATCGCCGCGAGCGTCATGCCCTGGTGCTGCAACTCCTCGATCAGCGCCAGCCGGGCGAGGTGCTCCCGGCCGTAGTGCCCCACCCGGCGCGGACCGATCTCCGGCGGCGGCAGCAGACCCTTGGTGCCGTAGAAACGCACCGTGCGCACGGTGACCCCCGTGCGGGCGGCCAACTCGTCGATGGTGAGGGTCGGCTCCTGCTCCCCGGCATCGGTCGTCATGCGTAGCAGTATCGCTGTCCCACTCCCGCTGTGACAGTCCTGGTGCGACGGCGTTGTCAGTGCCGTCGCCTACGGTGGCGGCATGTCGGGGATCATGTACGTCCGGGGAGACGCCACCGTTCCGGCGGGGCGGGGTGTCAAGGTGATCGCCCATGTCTGCAACGACATGGGCGGCTGGGGCAAGGGCTTCGTCCTGGCCGTGTCCCGCCGCTGGCCCGAGCCGGAGGCGTCCTACCGCGCCTGGCACCGCGCCCGCGCGTCGAACGACTTCGGCCTGGGCGCGCTGCGACTCGTCCGGGTCGAACCGTATGTGTGGGTGGCCAACATGATCGGCCAGCACGGCACCAGATCCGGCAGCAAGGGCGTCCCCGTGCGCTACGAGGCGATCGACACGGCCCTTGGACGGCTGGCCGACCGGGTGATCGAACTGGACGCGTCGGTGCACATGCCCCGGATAGGCTGCGGGCTGGCGGGTGGCAAGTGGTCCCGCGTCGAGCCGCTCGTGGAGGAGCGGCTGGTGCGCCGGGGCATCCGAGTGACGGTGTACGACCATGGGGAGATGGCGAGTTGAGCCGTGACACCGACGTCCTGGTGCTGGGCGGAGCGGGCGTGGACACGATCGTGTACGTGCCGGAGCTGCCGCTCCCGTACGCCGACAGCTACATGATCGAGAGCGGGATCCGGGCCCGCGCCGGACAGACGGGGGACTTCGTCGCCCTCGGCCTGAGCGCGCTCGGTCTGCGCACCCACCACCTGGACATGCTCGGCGACGACCCCGAGGGCGAACTCGTGCGCGCCCTGCACCGGGAGAAGGGCATCCCCCTCACCGCGATCCCGCAGCCCGCCGGCACCAAACGCGCCGTGAACCTGGTGAGCCCGGACGGCCGCCGCCTCTCCCTGTACGACAGCAGCCGCGGCCACCCCGACGACCGCCTCCCGGAGGCCACGGTCCGGGCCCTGGCCGAGGCCAGCAGGCACGCGCACGTGTCCATCACCCAGCCGTGCGACCACGCCCTGCCCGTGCTGCGCGAGGCCGGTGTGAGCATCTCCACCGACCTGCACAACTGGGACGGTGCGAACCCCTACCACGAGGCGTTCGCGTACGCGGCGGACGTCGTCTTCCTGTCCACCACCGCGCTCGCCGACCCCGAGCGGACCATGCGCCGCATCGTCGACCGGGGCCGGGCCGAGGTGGTCGTGGCCATGGCCGGAGCCGAGGGTGCCTATCTGCTCGCCGACGACGAGCTGACCCGCGTACCGGCGGCCACGCCCGCGTCGCCCGTGGTGGACTCCAACGGCGCCGGCGACGCCTTCGCCGCCGCGTTCCTGTTCGGCTGGCTGAACCGCGAGGCACCGCAGCGCTGCGCCCGGTACGGCGCGGTGGCCGGCGCCCACGCCTGCACCGTGCCGGCCACCGTGGCCGACGCGATCGGCCGGGACGAACTCCTCGCCCGGGTCGCCGCGTCGGAGGCGGGCACCACCGCACGGTAGGCCCTCGGACACCCGGGGTTCCCGCCCCGGGTGTCCGCGCCCGCGTGAGCGGTCAGCGACCGTGCACGTCGTTCGTGGCCTCGATGCCCTTCCACGACGCGGGCTGCGCGGGAGGCCGGGCGGTCCGCGCGAGGGAGGCCGTCGGCGCGGCCGGCTTCGACGGCTGGAACAGCCAGGTGTCGAACAGGGCCGCGAGCGACTTCCCGGACACCCGCTCGGCGTACGCCCGGAAGTCGTCGACCGACGCGTTGCCGTACGCGTGCTCCTGCGGCCAGCCCTTCAGGACCGCGAAGAACGCGTCGTCGCCGATCTCGTCCCGCAGCGCCTGGATCGCCAGGGCGCCCCGGTCGTAGACGGCGAGGTCGAACTGGTCGTCCGGGCCCGGGTCCCCGGGCTTCACGGTCCAGAACGCGTCGTCGGCCGGGTGCGAGGCGTACACGTAGTCGGCGAGTTCGCGGGTGGTGCCCTCGCCCTCGTGCTCGGACCACAGCCACTGCGCGTAGCGCGCGAACCCCTCGTTGATCCAGATGTCCTTCCAGCCCTTGAGGGACACGGAGTCGCCGTACCACTGGTGGGCCAGCTCGTGCACGACCACCGAGGTGTTGGAGCCGTTCGCGAACTGCCGTGGGCTGTAGTAGACGCGGGTCTGGGTCTCCAGTGCGAACCCGGTGGTCGTGTTCGGTACGTAGCCGCCCGCCGAGCTGAAGGGATACGGCCCGAAATAGCCGCTCAGCCAGTCGACGAGCTCGCCGGTGCGCTCCACGCTCGCCCGCGCCGCCCCGTCGTTGTCGCCGAGGTCCGCGCTGTAGGCGTTGACGACCGGGACACCGCCCTCGGACGTGCCCGTCGTGACGTCGAACTTCCCGATCGCCAGGGTCGTCAGATAGGTCGCCTGCGGCTTGGCGGACCGCCAGTTGTAGCGGGTCCAGCCCAGCTTCGACACCGTGGACTGGAGGGTGCCGTTGGAGATCGCCTGAGTGCCGTCCGGCACGGCCACCGACACGTCGTAGGTCGCCTTGTCCAGCGGGTGGTCGTTGCTCGGGAACCACCACCAGGCGGACTCGGGCTCGTCGGCCGCGACCGCGCCGTCGGGTGTGCGGTGCCAGGTGCTGAACCCGTAGGCGCTCTTCGTCGACGGCACCCCGCGGTAGCGGATCACCAGGGTGACCGGCGTGCCCTTCGCGAGCGGGGTCTTCGGGGTGATCACCAGCTCGTGCTGACCGGAGGCGGCGAAGGCCGCCTTGGCTCCGTCGACCCGCACCTCGCTCACGTCCAGCAGGAAGTCCAGGTCGAGGCTGGACAGATCCTGCGTGGTCCGCGCCTCGATGGTCGCCGTGCCCTCCAGCTCGTCCGTCGCCGGCCGGTAGGTCAGCCGCAGGTCGTAGTGGGAGACGTCGTAACCGCCGTTGCCGTAGTACGGGTAATAGGGATCGCCGATGCCCGGGGCGCCGGGTGCGTAGCCTGCGGCCGAGGCCGGGATCGCCAGCAGGAGAGAGGCCGCCGCGAGCACGCCCGGCACGAAGATTCTGCGGTGCACGAGAACTCCAAGTAGTCGGGACATGAGGTCTGTTCGGAGCCTATTCAGTCCCGGTGGCCGCAGGGTTGTCCACCGCCCCTCGTGTCACACGATCGCCATTCGGCCGACATGTATCCACACGCGACCCGACGACCACTCAGCTGTCCTCTTCTGTAAGGGAGTTGACCGGGGTAACGTCCGCGCATGCCGAAACGCACGCGCTTCATGACCTGGAGAACGCTCGCGACCCTGGCCGTCGCAGCCCTGATGGCTGCCTTCCTCACCCCCGCGGCCGCCCGGGCCGCCGCGCGGGAGAGCCAACCCGTCTACTCGTACGCCGACGCCATCCGTGAGGCCGTCTGGGTGGACACCGGCCTCGACTCGGACGGCGACGGAAAGGCCGACCGGGTCGCCGCCGACATCGTCCGGCCCGCCGAACCCGCCCGCGAGGGCCGCAAAGTGCCCGTCATCATGGACGCCAGTCCCTACTACTCCTGCTGCGGCCGCGGCAACGAGAGCCAGTTGAAGACCTACGACGCCGCCGGCCACGTCGTCCAGATGCCGCTGTTCTACGACAACTACTTCGTGCCCCGCGGCTACGCCTTCGTCGGCGTCGACCTCGCCGGCACCAACCGCTCCGACGGCTGCGTGGACGTCGGCGGCCGCTCCGACGTCCAGTCCGCCAAGGCGGTGATCGACTGGCTCAACGGACGGGCCAGGGCGTACACCACCCGCACCGGGACGACCACGGTGAAGGCGGGCTGGACCAACGGCAGAACGGGCATGATCGGCAAGAGCTGGGACGGCACCATCGCCAACGGCGTCGCCGCCACCGGCGTCAGGGGACTGAGGACGATCGTCCCGATCAGCGCCATCTCCTCCTGGTACGACTACTACTTCGCCCAGGGCGCCCCGCTCTACGACTCGGGCCCCGACTGGCTCTCGGACTACGTCGACAGCCCCGACGCCCGCACCAGGTGCGCCGCCGTCCAGCGGAAACTCGTCGACCAGGCCCCGCGCACCGGCGACTGGACCGGTCTGTGGACCGAGCGCGACTACGTCAAGGACGCCGGCCGGGTACGGGCGAGCGTCTTCCTGGTCCACGGCATGCAGGACCTCAACGTCCGCACCAAGAACTTCGGCCAGTGGTGGGACGCCCTCGCCCGCAACGGCGTCGAACGCAAGATCTGGCTCTCCCAGACCGGCCACGTCGACCCGTTCGACTTCCGCCGCGCCGCCTGGGTCGACACCCTGCACCGCTGGTTCGACCACGAACTCCTCGGCTACGACAACGGCATCGACCGCGAACCCATGGCCGACATCGAACGCCACCCCGACCAGTGGGCCACCTCCACGGTCTGGCCCCCGCGCGACACCCGGGCGACCACCCTGCGCCCCGCGGCCGGTTCCACGGCAGGCGTCGGCACCCTGGGCCTGAAGCGCGGCACCGGCACCGAGACCTTCACCGACGACCCGCGGCTCGACGAGAGCGACTGGGCGGCACGGATCGACACCGCCACGTCCGAGAAGGCCGGGTTCGTCACCGGGCCGCTCACCGCGGACCTGCGGCTGTCCGGCTCCTCGAAGGTCACCGTCGCCGCGACCCCGACGACCGCCTCGGCCCATCTCACGGCCGTCCTGGTCGATCTCGGCCCGGACACCGTCCGCGACTACGCGGCGAGCGGCGAGGGCATCACCACCCTCACCGACCGCACCTGCTGGGGCGCGAGCAGCGCGGGCGACAGCGCCTGCTTCAAGGAGACCCGGGCGAAGACCGCCGACGTCGGCTTCACGGTCCTCAGCCGCGGCTGGGCCGATCTCGGCCATTACGCCTCCGCCCGGCACGGCGTCCCGCTCACCCCGGGCCGGACCTACACGATCACCCTGGACCTGGCCGCCACCGACCACGTGGTGCCCGCGGGCCACCGGCTGGCACTGATCGTGGCGGGCACGGACCGCGACCTCATCGACCCGCCGTCCACCACCCCGACCCTCGCCCTGGACCTGTCCCGCACCTCGGCCCGGGTGCCGTTCGTCGGCGGCGCGGCCGCGTTCGCCAAGGCCACGGCAGGATCGGCGTACTCCGCACCGGTCTCCGCGCGGCCGGCGCCGCTCACGACCGGTGCCACGACCCCGGCCGGCGTACGGGAGCCGTCGGCCGTCCACCGGATCCCGTAGCGACGCGAAGCCGGCTTCCGCAGCGGCTCAGCGGGAGGCGGCCGCCAGCGCGGCCGCCTCCTCGGCGCACCCCCAGGCCACCGTCACACCCGCGCCGCCATGACCGTAGTGATGGACCAGCACCCGCCCGTCCGGCAGCGGCGCGCGCTCCAGCCGCACCGTCTCCCGGACGGGCCGCAGCCCCACCCGGTGCCCCAGCACCCGGGCACCGGCGATCTCCGGCCGCAGCGCGGCGCACCGCCGGACGATCGCCGCCGCCACCGCCGGATCGGGCTCGGCCGACCAGACGTCGTCCTGCGCCGTGCCGCCGAGCAGCAGCCGGCCCGGCTGCGGGAAGAAGTACGCCATCTCGCCGGCCGGATCCGTGCTGACGAGCCAGTCGTCGACGCCGGGGTTCTCCACGACGACCAACTGCCCCCGCACGGGCCGTACCGCCGGATCCGGCACCAGGTCACGGGCGCCCAGCCCGGTGCAGTTGACCACGACCGGAGCGTCCGCCTCCGTCAGGTCGGACACCGTGCGCTCCTCGACCGAGCCGCCCGCCCGCAGCAACCGCCCCCGCAGCCAGGGAAGGTACGCCGCCATGTCGACCAGCGGCAGCCGGGCCCGTACGCCCGTCCCGGCGTATTCGTCCGGCGTCGACGCGCGCAGACCGGGCAGCCGGGCGGACGCCCAGCCGGCCACCTCGTCCAGGGCCGTCTCGCCCAGCACCCCGTCGACCAGGCGCACGCCGGTCTCCCCGGGCCGTTCGGCGAGCTCCTCGTACACCTCCAGCGAGCGCAGCGCCCAGGCCCGCGCCGAGGCGACCGGCTCGATGTGGTACGGCCACCACAGCGCGCCCGCGACCGCCGAGGTGGTCCGCTCGACCGGATCGCGCGTCCACACCCGCACCCGGCGGCCGCTCTCGGCCAGGACGACGGCCGTCGTCAGCCCGATCACTCCGCCGCCGATCACGATCACTTCGTCATTCGATCCCTGGGTCACGCGGGGACGTTAGCGGAATATGTCATGCCGTGCTCAGAACGTCCCCGCGCTGGGGATACTCACACCATGTCTGCCGCGTACGCGACCTTCGGCCTGGCCCCGGCGACGCGCGCCGGCGCGATGCTCGCCGACGGCGCATACCAGGTCCACCGGGACTTCCTCGACTTCGTCGTCGACGGACGCCCGCTGCTGCACCGGCTCTGCGACCTCGACGCCGTCTCCCCGCTCGCCTCCGACGTACCGCCCGCGATCTTCACCGAGCAGGTCCGCGGTCTGCTGCTGGAGGCGGGGGCACCGCTGCCCGGCGGACGGTACGTCATCTACGGCTGCCCCGAGTGCGCGGACCTCGCGTGCGGCGCGGTCACCGCCGTCATCGACGCCCACGACGACGACTACGTCTGGCGGGACTTCGCCTGGCAGACGCGGCCGGACGTCGACCTGGGGCTCGACGGCTACCACGGCATCGGCCCCTTCCGCTTCCGGGGCCACGAGTACCGCGCGGCCCTGCACGCGCTGCTCGCCGACGCGGACGCGGACGTCGCCATCGGCATCGGAGCCGACGGCGGCGACGGCGAACGCGGCCGGGACCGGCATGACGCCTTCGCCCGTACGGGCCGCCGTGTGCTGCTGATCGGCGCCCGGGTCGCCTTCCTGGCCAGACTCGCCGCGGCCCTGCGCATCATCGGCATCGGCGCCGACATCACCCGCGACGCGCAGGGCGTGCCCGCCGACGAACTGCGCGCGTACGGCGCCGTCGTCTTCGGCGCCACGGTCGGCGTCGGGCAACGCGCGGCCGTACGCGACGCCTTCGACCGCGCCGGGCTCGACGTCGCGTACGTCGACGGCCCGGCCCCCATCGTCGCGCTCCTGGTCGCCCGGATCGAGCACGCCCTCGACCGCAGCCCCGCCGACCAGCGCCGGCTGACCGGGCTGGCCGCCGCCGACGGCGGGGCCGACGTCGAGGTGACCTCGTCCTGCCGGGTCCGCCTCACCGCCTACCGTCTCGACCGGCTCTCCCGCACCCGTACCCACGAGCTCTTCGACGGCATCCTGGAACCCGGCCGGCACCGCATCGCCCTGGACCCCGAGGCGGTCCGGGGCGCCTGCTTCGTGGTGGCCAGGACGTCGGGGAGCGTCCTGGTGGCGGCGCTGCCCGGCTGACCGGCACCGCCTCGCCGCCGGGCGACCGTGACCAACGCGACTGCCGGGCCGGAGGCCCGCTGCCGCCGTCGTGATTCCCGCCACCGCCCGCCCGCCGCGCGAAGCACGCCCCGCCGACGGGCCACTAGGATCGACGACCTGATGACTGCCACCCTCGTCGCCAAGAACCTCGCCGCCGGACACGGCGACCGCTCGCTCTTCACCGGGCTCGACCTCGTCGTCGCACCCGGTGACGTGATCGGTCTCGTCGGTGCCAACGGCGCGGGCAAGTCCACCCTGCTGCGCCTGCTCGCCGGTCTGAGCACCCCCGAGCAGGGCGAGCTCAGGCTCTCCCCGCCGACCGCGACCGTCGGACACCTGCCGCAGGAACCCGAGCGGCGGCCCGGCGAGAGCGTGCGCGAGTTTCTCGCCCGCCGCACCGGGGTCGCCGCCGCCCAGCTGGCGATGGACGAGGCCACCCAGGGCCTGGTCGACGGCGCCCCGGGGGCCGACGACGCCTACGCGACGAGCCTGGAGCGCTGGCTCGACCTCGGCGGCGCCGACCTCGAGGAGCGGGCCGAGGAGGTCGCCGACTCGCTCGGCCTCGGCATCGGCCTGGACCAGCCGATGACGTCCCTGTCCGGCGGCCAGGCCGCCCGCGCGGGCCTCGCCTCGCTGCTGCTGTCCCGGTACGACGTCTTCCTGCTCGACGAGCCCACCAACGACCTCGACCTCGACGGCCTGGAGCGCCTGGAGCGCTTCGTGAGCGGCCTGCGCGCGGGCACCGTCGTCGTCAGCCACGACCGCGAGTTCCTCACCCGCACCGTGACCAAGGTCCTGGAACTCGACCTCGCCCAGCAGCAGGTGAACCTCTACGGCGGCGGCTACGCGGCCTATCTGGAGGAGCGGGACGTCGCCCGCAGGCACGCCCGCGAGGACTACGAGGAGTACGCCGACAAGCGGGCCGCCCTCCAGGACCGCGCGCAGATGCAGCGCTCCTGGATGGACAAGGGCGTCAAGAACGCCCGGCGCAAGGCGAACAACGACAACGACAAGATCGGCCGCAAGTTCCGCAGCGAGGCCAGCGAGAAGCAGGCCGCGAAGGCCCGGCAGACCCAGCGCATGATCGAGCGGCTGGAGACCGTCGAGGAACCGCGCAAGGAGTGGGAGCTGCGCATGGAGATCGCCACGGCGCCGCGCTCGGGCGCGGTGGTGGCGACCCTGCGGGACGCCGAGGTGCGGCGCGGGGACTTCACGTTCGGACCGGTGTCGCTCCAGATCGACTGGGCGGACCGGGTCGCGGTCACCGGCGCGAACGGCGCTGGCAAGTCGACCCTGCTCGGCGCGCTCCTCGGCCGGATCCCGCTGGACGCCGGACACGCCGCCCTGGGCCCCGGTGTCCTGGTCGGCGAGGTCGACCAGGCCCGCGGGCTGTTCCTCGGCACGGAGTCCCTGCTGGACGCGTTCTGCGCGGCCGTGCCCGACACCGAACCGGTCGAGGTCCGTACGCTGCTGGCCAAGTTCGGTCTGAAGTCGGACCACGTGCTGCGTCAGGCGTCGAGCCTGTCACCCGGCGAGCGCACCCGCGCCGCGCTGGCCCTGCTCCAGGGCCGGGGGGTCAACCTCCTGGTGCTCGACGAGCCGACGAACCACCTCGACCTGCCGGCGATCGAGCAGCTCGAGTCCGCCCTGGACGCCTACGAGGGCACGCTCCTGCTGGTCACCCACGACCGCCGGATGCTCGACGCGGTCCAGGTCACCCGCCGCCTGGAGGTCGCCGACGGCAAGGTGACGGAACGCTGACGCACGCGCCGCCGTACGTCGGGCCGACGAGGCGCCGACGCCCGTACGGCCGCCGTACACCGAGGTGGCAGTGCGCCGAGGGGCCCGGCCCCGGACAGCTCCGGGGCCGGGCCCTTCGCCGTGTCAGCCCTTGCCCTTCTTCGGGTCGAGCAGCCCGGCCCGGCGCAGCGCGTCGGCCATCGCGCTGTTGGCGGGGGCGGGAGCCGGCCGGCCACCGCCACCGCCGCCACCGGCACGACCCTGGCCCTGCCGTCCTTGCTGCCCCTGCCCCTGCCGCTGCTGCCCCTGGCGCTGCTGGGGCGGACGGCCGCCGCGCTGCTGACGGCCGCCGCCGCCCTGCCGCTGCTCGCCGTCCTGCGCCGCCGCCTCGTCGTCCAGCCGCAGCGTCAGCGAGATCCGCTTGCGCGGGATGTCCACGTCGAGGACCTTCACCTTGACGATGTCACCGGGCTTCACCACGTCCCGCGGGTCCTTCACGAACGTCCGCGACAACGCGGAGACGTGCGCCAGACCGTCCTGGTGGACGCCGACGTCGATGAACGCCCCGAAGGCCGCGACGTTCGTGACGACCCCTTCCAGGATCATCCCCGAGGACAGGTCGGAGATCTTCTCGACGCCCTCCTTGAAGGTCGCCGTCCTGAACGCGGGCCGCGGGTCGCGCCCCGGCTTCTCCAGCTCCCTCAGGATGTCGGTCACCGTCGGCAGACCGAACTTCTCGTCCACGAAGTCGTCCGGCCTGAGCGAACGCAGCACCGAGGTGTTGCCGACCAGCGAGGCCACCTCCTGCCCCGAGGTCTTCACCATGCGCCGCACCACCGGGTACGCCTCCGGGTGCACGCTGGAGGTGTCCAGCGGGTCGTCGCCGCCGCGGATCCGCAGGAAGCCCGCGCACTGCTCGTAGGCCTTGGGACCGAGCCGGGCCACGCCCTTGAGCTGGGCACGGGACCTGAACGGCCCGTTCGCGTCCCGGTGCGCCACGATGTTCTCGGCCAGCCCCGAGGAGATGCCGGACACCCGCGACAGCAGCGGGGCGGACGCCGTGTTCACGTCCACGCCGACGCCGTTCACACAGTCCTCGACCACCGCGTCCAGCGAGCGCGACAGCTTCACCTCGGACAGGTCGTGCTGGTACTGGCCGACACCGATGGACTTGGGGTCGATCTTCACCAGCTCGGCCAGCGGGTCCTGGAGCCGGCGCGCGATGGAGACCGCGCCGCGCAGCGACACGTCCATGTCGGGCAGTTCCTGCGAGGCGAACGCGGAGGCCGAGTACACGGACGCGCCCGCCTCCGACACCATCACCTTGGTGAGCTTCAGCTCCGGGTGCCTGGTGATGAGGTCACCGGCGAGCTTGTCGGTCTCGCGGGACGCCGTGCCGTTGCCGATGGCGATCAGCTCGACCGCGTGCTCCCCGGCCAGCCGGGCCAGCTTCGCGAGGGCCTCGTCCCACTTGTTGGCCGGGACGTGCGGGTAGATGACGTCGGTCGCCACCACCTTGCCGGTCGCGTCGACCACGGCCACCTTCACGCCCGTACGGAAACCGGGGTCGAGGCCCAGCGTCGCGCGCGTGCCCGCCGGGGCGGCCAGCAGCAGGTCCCGCAGGTTCGCCGCGAAGACGTTCACCGCCTCGTCCTCGGCGGCCGTGCGCAGCCGCAGCCTGAGGTCGATGCCCAGGTGCACCAGCAGCCGGGTGCGCCAGGCCCAGCGGACCGTGTCCGTCAGCCACTTGTCACCGGGCCGCCCGCGGTCGGCGATGCCGAAGCGGTGGGCGACGGTCCCCTCGTACGAGCTCGGGCCGTCCGTCGGCTCCTCCGGCTCCAGGACGAGGTCGAGGACCTCCTCCTTCTCGCCGCGCAGCATCGCCAGGATCCGGTGCGAGGGCAGCTCGGTGAACGGCTCGGCGAAGTCGAAGTAGTCGGCGAACTTGGCGCCCGCCTCCTCCTTGCCCTCCCGCACCCTGGCGGCCAGCCGCCCGCGCACCCACATGCGTTCGCGCAGCTCGCCGACGAGGTCGGCGTCCTCGGAGAACCGCTCGGTGAGGATCGCGCGGGCGCCGTCCAGCGCGGCCTGCGCATCGGCGACACCCTTGTCGGCGTCGACGAACGCGGCGGCCGCCGCGAGGGGGGCCACGGCCGGGTCGCCGAGCAGGCCGTCGGCCAGCGGCTCCAGACCCGCCTCGCGCGCGATCTGCGCCTTGGTGCGCCGCTTGGGCTTGTACGGCAGGTAGATGTCCTCCAGGCGCGCCTTGGTCTCGGCCGCCAGGATCTGCGCCCGGAGCTCGTCGGTGAGCTTGCCCTGCTCGCGCACCGACTCCAGGATCGCCGTCCGCCGCTCCTCCAGCTCCCGCAGATAGCGCAGCCGCTCCTCGATCGTGCGCAGCTGCGCGTCGTCGAGCATCTCGGTCGCTTCCTTGCGGTAGCGGGCGACGAAGGGCACCGTCGCACCGCCGTCGAGCAGCTCGACGGCAGCCTTGACCTGCCGCTCCCGTACGCCGAGCTCCTCGGCGATCCTGCCTTCGATGGACCCTACTTCGATGGACCCGGGTGTCGTCACGATCCCGTACCGCCTTCTCCACTGAGGTTGCGCGGCAATTGTGGCAGGTGGTGCCGACAACGGGGGAGCAAGGCGGGACGACGCCGCGGTGTCGCGTCGGATCGGCCGCCGACGGCCGATGGCAGGAAAGGTGGGAAACCCGTCGTTGCGGCCGTCGCCGGGCCCGCCGAGACTCGGACCCATGGCGCAGCGAACCGTTCTCGTCGTCCTCTTCGACGGCGTGCAGAGCCTTGACGTCACCGGCCCGGTCGAGGTCTTCGCGGGTGCGGAGAGCCACACCCCGGGCAGCTACCGCATCCGTACCGCCTCCCTGGACGGCGGGCCGGTCCGCACCTCCAGCGGGCTGACCCTGGTACCCGACGGGGCCCTCACGGATCCGGCCGACGACCCGCACACCCTCCTCGTGCCCGGCGGCGCGGGCACCCGCGAGGCCGACGCCCGCCTGGTCGACCGGCTGCGCGCGCTCGCGCCGCGGGCCGAGCGCCTGGTCTCCGTCTGCACCGGGGCGATCCTGCTCGCGGCGGCGGGCCTGTTGGACGGACACCGCGCCACGACCCACTGGGCCTACTGCGACAAGCTCGCCCGCGACCACCCGGCGGTCGAGGTGGACCCCGACCCCATCTACGTACGGGACCGGCGGGTCGCCACCTCGGCCGGTGTCACCGCCGGCATCGACCTGGCGCTCGCCCTGGTGGAGGAGGACCTGGGCCGGGAGGTCGCGCTGCGGGTCGCCCGTCATCTCGTGGTCTTCCTGCGCCGGCCGGGGAACCAGGCCCAGTTCAGCGCACAGCTCGCCGCCCAGACGGCACGACGGGAGCCCTTGCGCGACGTCCAGCAGTACATCACCGAGCATCCGGCCGGGGACCTGAGCGTGGAGTCGCTGGCCGCCCGCGCGGCCCTCTCGCCGCGCCACTTCGCCCGCGCCTTCCGGGCCGAGACCGGCACGACCCCCGGCCGGTACGTCGACCGGGTGCGCCTCGAACACGCCCGCCGCCTGCTGGAGGACACCGGGGACGGGGTCGAGGAGATATCCCGCGCCAGCGGCTACGGCACCGCCGAGGCCATGCGGCGCGCGTTCGTCAGGACGCTCGGCACCTCACCGGCCGAGTACCGGCGCCGCTTCCGCCCGGCCCGCGCCACCCGCTGACCGGCCCGGACCGGCCACTGCCACGCCACCCGCGACCGGCCCCGGGCCGGTCGTTGCCCGGCCCCGGGCCCCGCACCGGGCACCGTTCGCCGCCCTCGACGGCGGCCGTCATCCACTCACCACCCCTGACCCGAGCCGAGCCCGCTCCCCCGTCCGAAAGAAAAGAAAGGCCATTCGATGCAGATCGCCATCCTGCTCTTCGACCGTTTCACCGCCCTCGACGCCGTGGGCCCGTACGAGACTCTCGGCCGGCTGCCGGACGCCGACACCGTCTTCGTGGCCGAACACACCGGCCCGGTCCGCTCCGACACCGGGAGCCTCGCCCTTGTCGCCGACCGCACCCTCGCGGACGTGCCGCACCCCGACATCGTGGTCGTCCCGGGCGGCCCCGGGCAGACCTCGCAGATGGACAACGAGGTCCTCCTCGGCTGGCTGCGCACGGCGGACACGACCAGCACCTGGACGACCTCGGTGTGCAGCGGCTCCCTGCTGCTGGCCGCCGCCGGTTTCCTCCGGGGCCGTCGCGCGACCTCCCACTGGCTGGCCCTGGAGCACCTGGACCGGTTCGGCGCCGAGCCCACGGGCGAGCGGGTCGTGTTCGACGGCAAGTACGTCACCGCCGCCGGTGTTTCCGCCGGCATCGACATGGGCCTCACCCTGCTCGGCCGGATCGCCGGCGACGAGCACGCGCAGGCCGTACAGCTGCTGACCGAGTACGACCCGCAGCCGCCCTACGACGCGGGATCCCCGCAGAAGGCGCCCGCGCACCTGGTCGAGGAGTTCCGCCGGAACAGCCGGTTCATCCTGACGCAGTCCAGGTGAAGCGCGGCTGCCTGCGCTCCAGGAACGCGGCGACGCCCTCCGCGGTGTCGTCGGCTGCGCGGGCCTGCTCGGCCCAGTGGGCGTCCCGGTCGGTGCGTCCGTCCGCGAACTCCTTCGCCGCGGCCTGGGTGAGCCGGGAGCGCGAGACCAGGACGCGGGTGAACTCGGCGACCCGCTTGTCGAGTCCGCCCGCGGGCAGCACCTCGTCGACCAGGCCCGTCCGCAGCGCCCGCGCCGTGTCGATCAGCTCGCCCGAGAACAGCAGGTACTTGGTGGCGGCCGGACCGATCAGCGACGCCAGCCGCCTGGTCGAGGAGGAGGGGTAGACGATCCCCAGCTTCGCCGGGGTCACCCCGAACAGCGCGTCCTCCTCGGCGAACCGCAGATCGCAGGCCGCCGCGAGCTGCGAGCCACCGCCCACGCAGTGCCCCCGTACCGCCGCGAGCGTCGGCTTGGGGAAGGCGGCCAGCGCCTCCTCGGCGAGCACGGCCAGCCCCTGGGCCTCCGCGGGCGAGCCCTTGAGGGTGGAGATGTCGGCTCCGGCGCAGAACGTGTCGCCCTCGCCGGTCAGGACCAGGGCCCGTACGTCCGGATCGGCGGCCAGGGTGTCCAGCAGCGGCGGCAGTGCCCGCCACATCGCGGCGGTCATGGCGTTGCGCTTGGCCGGGTGGTGGATGACGACGGTGGCCACCGACTCGGTGACACGGTGCAGCAGCTGGGGCTCCATGCGGCGGATCGTAGCCGCAGGCCGGACGGGTGCGGCCGGCCGGTCCGGGGCCGGACGCGCGACCCTTCCCGACAAACACGTACAACCCGAATAGTTCGTGAAGTTGGCACGATCGGGGCAATACTCGACCTTTCAGGTGACTGAATTGGTCATCAAGAGTCAGAAGTGATCGATAATCGCTGACTTCTGTTCAGGTCTTCGGCGTGGAGCTTTGCGTTACCAACACTCGACGTGTGGTGACAATCGAGCGCAAGGGTGGCGACCGGACGATGGAGAACCACGGGCGCGGGGTGGGCCCACGTCCTGAAGACGCACCGGAGGGCGCGGCGGGCGAACCCCTCGGGGCGAGAGCCACCGATCCGCTGCCGTACGAGGGCGTGTGGCGGTTCACCGCCCCCGCTCTCGACGCGTCCGTCCCGCAGGCGCGGCACGCCGTGCGGGACCTGCTGTACCGCCAGGGCGTACCGGCTTCCGACGACCTCGTCCAGGGTCTGCTGCTGATCGTCTCGGAGCTGGTGACGAACGCCGTCAAGCACGCGGCGCTCCTGTCGCCGACGCTCGCCGTGGAGGTGGCCGTCGGAGCCGAATGGGTACGGGTGTCGGTGGAGGACAACCACCCCTACCGTCCGACCGCCCTGGAGGCCGACCACGCCCAGGTGGGCGGTCGCGGGCTGCTGCTGGTCCGTGAGATCACCCTGGAGGCGGGCGGGGTGTGCGACGTCGAGCACACGTCGAGCGGCGGCAAGGTGATCTGGGCCGCCCTGCCGCTCAAGCCCGTCCGGGTGCACTGACCGCGGGTCGTGCGCGCCGGTCGGCGAGCCGGCCGGGAGGTCACCAGCCCGCAGAGGTTCCCGTCAGTTCCCGCACGGCGGGCCGCGCGGCGTCCAGCACGGTCATGAACCACGCGGAGAACGTGTCCTTCGCGTGCCGCTCCGCCAGTTCGGCGGGGCTCACGAAGGCGGTCCCGCCGACCTCCTCCGGGTCCGGCCGCAGCGTGGACTGCACCAGGCCGACGAACAGATGGTTGTACTCCTGCTCGACCAGGCCCGAGTCCGGGTCCGGGTGGTTGTAACGGACCGTGCCGGCCTCCGCGAGCAGCGTCGGGGAGACCCCGAGCTCCTCGTACGTCCGCCGGGCCGCCGCCGCGAACGGCGCCTCGCCGGGGTAGGGGTGGCCGCAGCAGGTGTTCGACCACACGCCGGGGGAGTGGTACTTGCCCGGCGCCCGCTGCTGGAGCAGCAGCCGGCCGTGCTCGTCGAAGAGGAACACCGAGAACGCGCGATGGAGCTGTCCCGGCGGCTGATGGGCGGCGAGCTTCTCGGCGGTCCCGATCGTCACACCGTTCTCGTCGACCAGTTCCAGCAGAATCGCGTCCGCGGCGCCGTTCGACGCACTGTGCTTCGCGGTGGCAGGTGTGATCGGCATACCCATCCTTAGCATCGGTCCTCGCGCCCCAAGTCTGCCGTACGGATCCGGCACTCCCGGCACTTCACGGCGCCACCGCATGTCCCGTGCCGGGCGACGCGGGACACGGCTGACGCCGGTCGGACGCCGTGAGCCGGGCGCCCGGTAGGTGATCGTGCCCGTCGGGGTGAACGGGGAACCGCCCGTAAGGGGGGCGCGCGGACGTCGGGTCGCGCGAGGAACGACGCGCGCCCGCCGGACCGCCGGGACAGCCTCAGTGGCAGAGCCGTTCCTCGTGTTCCGCGTGGCCGACCGGTTCCAGCTGGAAGGTGCAGTGCGAGACGTCGAAGTGGTCGCCCAGGCAGCCCTGGAGTTCGTGCAGCATCTTCTCGTGGCCGATCGCGTTCAGTACGTCGGAGCGCACCACGACGTGCGCGGACAGCACCGGCATCCCCGAGGTGATCGTCCAGGCGTGCAGGTCGTGCACGTTCTCGACGCCGTCCAGCGCGAGTATGTGGGCCCGTACCTCCGCCATGTCGACGTTCTTCGGGGCCGCCTCCAGCAGCACGTCGAGGGTCTCGCGCAGCAGCTTCACCGTTCGCGGCACGATCATCAGACCGATGACGAGCGAGGCGATCGGGTCGGCCGCCTGCCAGCCGGTGGTGAGGATCACCGTCGCCGAGATCAGCACCGCCACGGACCCCAGCGCGTCGGCCGCCACCTCCAGGAACGCCCCCCGTACGTTCAGGCTGTGCTGCTGGCCGCGCATCAGCAGCAGCAGCGAGACGGTGTTGGCGACCAGACCGATCAGGCCGAACACGATCATGAGACCGCCCTCGGTGTCGGCCGGCGTGAAGAAGCGCTGGACCGCCTCGTAGAGGACGTATCCGCCGACGCAGAGCAGCAGTAGGCCGTTGGCGAGCGCGGCGAGGATCTCGGCGCGGGCGTACCCGAAGGTGCGGTGGGGGCTGGCCGGCCGGTTCGCGACATGGATGGCCACCAGGGCCATGCCCAGCCCCAGGGCGTCTGTCGCCATGTGCGCCGCGTCCGCGACCAGCGCGAGGGAGTCGGCGAGCACCCCGCCGACGATCTCCACCACCGTGACGGCGAGCGTGATCGACAGCGCCACGCGCAGCCGGCCCCGGTACGCGGCGGCCGCCGTCCCGGTCGCCGGCGCGCCGTGGCCGTGCGCATGACCGTGCGCATGACCGTGAGCATGGTCGTGCCCTACCCCCATGGGAAACGCCTCCTGTGATCCGCCCGGGACCACAGTCAACTACGGGTGGGGGGTATCGGGCAACGCGGCACTGAACACCGTTGTCATGTGCCCTGACCTGCACAAACGAAGCGCAGGTCAGGGCGGGTCGGCCGCCTGGACCGAGGGTTCGGCGGCCGTGGCGCTCAGCGGCGGTGGTGCAGTCGCCAGCCCTGCCAGGCCGACTCGACCATCTCGCGCGTCCCGCGCCGGGCCGTCCAGCCGAGCTCGTCCGCGGCCCGGACCGCCGAGGCGACCGCGCGGGGAGCGTCCCCGGGGCGCCGGGGCTCGACGACCGCCGGACGGTCGTCGCCCGTGACCTCGCCGATGAGCGTGACCAGCTCGCGTACGGAGACGCCCTCGCCGCGGCCGATGTTCACCGTCAGATCGCCCGAGGCCTCCGGCGCCGACAGCCGGCGGGCCGCCGCGAGGTGCGCCTCGGCGAGATCGGCGACGTGGATGTAGTCACGGACGCAGGTGCCGTCCGGCGTCGGATAGTCGTCGCCGAAGATCCGCGGGGCCTCGTCGCGGGTGAGCCGGTCGAACACCATGGGGACGATGTTGAAGACCCCGGTGTCCGCCAGTTCCGGGGCCGCCGCGCCCGCCACGTTGAAGTAGCGCAGACAGGTCGTCGCGATGCCGTGCGCCCGGCCGGCCGCCCGCACCAGCCACTCCCCGGCGAGCTTGGTCTCGCCGTAGGGGTTCACCGGGGCGCACGGGGTGTCCTCCGTGATGAGGTCCACGTCCGGGTTTCCGTAGACGGCCGCGGACGACGAGAACAGGAACCGTCCGACCCCGGCCCCGGCGACCGCATCGAGGAGCGTGGCGAGAGCGCCCAGGTTCTCCTGGTAGTAGCGCATGGGCTGCGCCACGGACTCCGCCACCTGCTTGCGGGCCGCGAGATGCACCACACCCGTCACCGCGTGCTCGGCGAGGACCCGCTTGAGCAGGTCGCCGTCCGCGGTCGAGCCGTGGACCAGCGGGATGCCCGCCGGCAGCCGGGTGGGCACCCCCGCCGACAGGTCGTCCAGTGCCACGACCCGTTCCCCGGCCTCGGCCATGGCCCGTGCCACATGCGCCCCGATGTATCCGGCTCCGCCGGTGATCAGCCATGTCATGGTCGCCCACCCTATGCCGGACGGCACGCTCCCCGGGGGTGCCCGCCGGGTGTGCCGCGCGGGGCGCGGGTTTGTCGGCCGGGCCGCCCATCACCCATGATGATCTCGGCAGAATCAGGCAAAGGCCGGAACAGACTACGCTGATCGGATCATGAACGGGCGGTGAACACGCCTCCGGCGACATCGGATAGCCTCTGCCGACATGCCGCCCGCCCGGAGCAGCCGAGCGGCGCCCCCATCGTGCACATGACCGGCGCCGTCGCGTCGGTTCCCAGGGAGATGAGTTCGGTTGTCGACCGCCATCCTCACCGGCCAACCGGTCCCCGGATCGTCGATCGAGACCGATCTGCGGTCACTGGGCTTCGACGTCCGGATCGCCGACGGCGCAGCCGACGTCGGACCCCTGCTCGCCCAGGTTCCGGGTGAGCAGCGGGTCGCCGTCGTCGACGCGCGGTTCGTCGGCCATCCGCACGCGCTGCGGCTCGGCCTGACCGACCCGCGCTTCCCGCTCGCCGCGGTGCCCGGTGCCGTGACCGCGCAGCCCGCGGCCCGCTCCGCGCTGACCGCCGCCCTCGACCGGGAGTACGCCACGGGCGCCGGCCCGGCACCGGCCGCCGACCCGCTCGCCGACGCCCCCGCCGACCACTTCGTCGACCGGGTCGTGACCGTCCTGGACGAGCAGGGCGCCGACGTCCGGCGCCCCGAGCTCGGCAGTCTGGTCGCCACGGTCCCCGACGACCCGCAGACCCGCAACGAGGCACGGCAGGCCGTCGCCGCCGTCGACGACGAGGCCGTACGCCTGAAGTCGGCCGTGAAGGCCCGAGACGGCTTCTTCACCACCTTCTGCATCAGCCCGTACTCGCGCTACATCGCCCGCTGGTGCGCCCGCCGCGGTCTCACCCCGAACCAGGTCACCACCGCCTCTCTGCTCACCGCGCTGATCGCGGCGGCGAGCGCGGCCACCGGCACCCGGGCCGGGTTCGTCGCGGCCGGCGTCCTGCTGATCGCGTCGTTCGTGCTGGACTGCACCGACGGCCAGCTCGCCCGCTACTCGCTCCAGTACTCCACGCTCGGCGCCTGGCTGGACGCCACCTTCGACCGCGCCAAGGAGTACGCGTACTACGCCGGTCTCGCCCTGGGCGCGGCCCGCGGCGGCGACGACGTCTGGGCCCTGGCCCTGGGCGCCATGGTGCTCCAGACCTGCCGGCACGTCGTGGACTTCTCCTTCAACGAGGCCAACCACGACGCCGACGCCAACACCAGCCCCACCGCGGCCCTCTCCGACCGGCTCGACAGCGTCGGCTGGACCGTCTGGCTGCGCCGGATGATAGTGCTGCCCATCGGCGAACGATGGGCCATGATCGCCGTCCTCACGGCACTGACGACCCCCCGCATCACCTTCTACGCGCTGCTGATCGGCTGCGCCTTCGCGGCGACGTACACCACGGCCGGCCGCGTGCTGCGCTCGGTGACCCGCAAGGCGAAGCGGACCGACCGGGCCGCGCGGGCGCTGGCCGACCTCGCGGACAGCGGACCCCTGGTGGAGCTGGTGCTGCGCACCGCGCGCGGTACCTACCGGCGCTCCGGGGTCTACGCCGCCGCGGCCGGCAGCGTCCTGGTGGCGGGCTCGGCGCTGCTCTGGGGCGCCGGCTGGCAGACCGTCCTGTGTGCTCTCGGTTACGTCCTGCTGTCCGCCGCCGCCGTCCAGCGCCCCCTCAAGGGCGCCCTCGACTGGCTGGTCCCCCCGCTGTTCCGGGCCGCCGAGTACGGCACCGTCCTGGTACTGGCGGCCAAAGCCGATGCGAACGGGGTGCTTCCGGCGGCTTTCGGGCTGGTGGCCGCCGTCGCCTACCATCACTACGACACGGTGTACCGCATCCGCGGTGACGCCGGCGCGCCCCCGGCCTGGCTGGTGCGCGCGATCGGGGGGCACGAGGGCCGGACTCTGCTGGTGACCGTTCTGGCCCTGGCACTGACCGCCTCGCAGTTCGGGGTCGCGCTCACGGTCCTCGCCGTGGCCGTCGCCCTGGTGGTGCTCCTCGAGAGCATCCGCTTCTGGGTGTCCGCCCACCAGGTCGGCGCACCCGCCGTACACGATGAAGGAGAACCCGCATGATCGGCCTCGTGCTGGCGGCCGGCGCCGGACGGCGTCTGCGCCCCTACACCGACAGCCTTCCCAAGGCTCTGGTGCCGGTGGGGCCCGCGGGCATAGAGGGCGGCCCCGACGAGATCACGGTTCTCGACCTCACCCTCGGCAACTTCGCCGAGATCGGTCTGACCGAGGTCGCGATCATCGTCGGCTACCGCAAGGAGGCCGTGTACGAGCGCAAGGCGGCCCTGGAGCAGAAGTACGGCCTGAAGCTCACCCTCATCGACAACGACAAGGCCGAGGAGTGGAACAACGCCTACTCCCTGTGGTGCGGCCGTGACGCCCTCAAGGACGGGGTGATCCTCGCCAACGGCGACACCGTCCACCCGGTCTCCGTGGAGAAGACGCTGCTCGCCGCCCGTGGCGACGGCAAGAAGATCATCCTCGCCGTGGACACCGTGAAGTCGCTGGCCGACGAGGAGATGAAGGTCGTCGTCGACGCCGAGCGCGGCATGACGAAGATCACCAAGCTGATGGACCCCGCGGAGGCGAGCGGCGAGTACATCGGCGTCACCCTCATCGAGGGCGACGCCGCCCCCGAGCTCGCGGACGCCCTGAAGACGGTGTGGGAGACCGACCCGCAGCAGTTCTACGAGCACGGCTACCAGGAGCTCGTCGACCGCGGCTTCCGCATCGACGTGGCACCGATCGGCGAGGTCAGCTGGGTCGAGATCGACAATCACGACGATCTCGCCAGGGGACGGGAGATCGCGTGCCGGTACTGACACGACTGATCCCCTCGCCGGTCGTCGTGGACATCCGTCCGGGTGCCCTCGACGACCTGGGCGGTGTGCTCGCGGACGAGCGCGTCTCGCACTCCGGCCGGCTCGCCGTCGCCGTCAGCGGCGGCTCGGGGGCCCGGCTGCGCGAGCGCGTCGCCCCCTCGCTGCCGGGTGCCACCTGGTACGAGGTCGGCGGGGGCACGCTCGACGACGCGATCCGGCTGGCCGGCGAGATCAAGGCCAGCCGCTACGACGCGGTCGTGGGCCTGGGCGGCGGCAAGATCATCGACTGCGCCAAGTTCGCCGCGGCGCGGGTCGGCCTCCCGCTGGTCGCCGTCCCGACGAACCTCGCGCACGACGGACTGTGCTCGCCGGTCGCCACCCTCGACAACGACGCGGGCCGCGGCTCCTACGGGGTGCCGAACCCGATCGCGGTCGTCATCGACCTCGACGTCATCCGCGAGGCCCCGGTCCGCTTCGTCCGGGCCGGGATCGGCGACGCCGTCTCCAACATCTCGGCGATCGCGGACTGGGAGCTCGCCCACCGCGTCAAGGGCGAGAAGATCGACGGCCTGGCCGCCGCCATGGCCCGGCAGGCCGGCGAGGCGGTGCTGCGCCACCCCGGCGGCATCGGCGACAACGGCTTCCTCCAGGTGCTGGCCGAGTCGCTGGTCCTCAGCGGTATCGCGATGTCGGTGTCGGGCGACTCCCGTCCGTCCTCCGGCGCGTGCCACGAGATCAACCACGCGTTCGACCTGCTGTTCCCCAAGCGCGCTGCCGCCCACGGCGAGCAGTGCGGACTGGGCGCGGCCTTCGCGATGTACCTGCGCGGCGCGCACGAGGAGTCGGCCTACATGGCCGAGGTCCTGCGCCGTCACGGGCTGCCGGTGCTGCCGGAGGAGATCGGCTTCAGCACGGACGAGTTCGTCCGGGTCGTCGAGTTCGCCCCCGAGACCCGGCCCGGCCGCTACACGATCCTCGAACACCTCGAACTCAAGACCGACCAGATCAAGGACATCTACACCGACTATGTCAAGGCCATCGGTAGCTGAACTCCGTCCGGTCGTCCATCCCGAAGGGGTGAAGGACCGGCGCAGCGGTGAGCACTGGATGGGGCGCCTCTACATGCGCGAGGTGTCCCTGCGGGTCGACCGCTACCTGGTGAACACCAGGGTCACGCCCAACCAGCTCACGTACCTGATGACCGTCTTCGGCGTGCTCGCGGCCCCGGCGCTGCTGGTGCCGGGGATCTGGGGCGCCGTGCTCGGCGTGGTCTGCGTGCAGATGTACCTGCTGCTGGACTGCGTCGACGGCGAGATCGCGCGCTGGAAGAAGCAGTACTCGCTCGGCGGGGTCTACCTCGACCGGGTCGGTGCCTATCTGACCGACGCCGCGGTGCTGGTCGGCTTCGGCCTGCGCGCCGCCGATCTCTGGGGCTCCGGGCGGATCGACTGGCTCTGGGCCTTCCTCGGCACGCTGGCCGCCCTCGGCGCGATCCTGATCAAGGCCGAGACCGACCTCGTCGGTGTCGCCCGCCACCAGGGCGGACTGCCGCCCGTCAAGGAGGCGGCGTCCGAGCCGCGCTCGTCGGGCATGGCACTGGCCCGCCGGGCCGCGGCCGCGCTGAAGTTCCACCGGCTGATCCTCGGCATCGAGGCGTCCCTGCTGATCCTGGTCCTGGCGGTGCTGGACCAGATGCGCGGCGACCTGTACTTCTCCCGGCTGGGCGTCGCGGTGCTCGCGGGCATCGCGCTGCTCCAGACCGTGCTGCACCTGGTGTCCGTCCTCGCGTCGAGCAGGCTGCGATGAGCGGCCTGAAGGTCGGCGCCGTCGTCATCACCATGGGCAACCGCCCCGACGAGCTCAAGGCCCTGATCGACTCGGTCGCCAAGCAGGAGGGCGACCTGGTCGAGGTGGTCGTCGTCGGCAACGGCTCGCCCGTGCCGGACGTCGGCGAGTACGCGTCGGCCGTGCGCACCGTGGAGCTCCCCGAGAACCTCGGCATCCCCGGCGGCCGCAACACGGGCATCGAGGCCTTCGGCCCGGCCGGCCGCGACGTCGACATACTTCTCTTCCTCGACGACGACGGCCTGCTGGCCCAGCACGACACCGCCGAGCTGTGCCGGCAGGCCTTCGCGGCCGACCCCGAGCTCGGCATCATCAGCTTCCGCATCGCCGACCCGGACACCGGCGTCACCCAGCGCCGGCACGTGCCACGGCTGCGCGCCGCCGACCCGATGCGCTCCTCCCGGGTCACCACCTTCCTCGGCGGCGCCAACGCGGTCCGTACGAAGGTCTTCGCCGAGGTCGGCGGGCTGCCGGACGAGTTCTTCTACGCGCACGAGGAGACCGACCTCGCGTGGCGGGCCCTCGACGCGGGCTGGATGATCGACTACCGCTCCGACATGGTGCTCTTCCATCCCACGACCGCGCCCTCGCGGCACGCCGTCTACCACCGGATGGTCGCGCGCAACCGGGTCTGGCTGGCCCGCCGCAACCTGCCCGCGCCCCTGGTCCCGGTCTATCTCGGCGTCTGGCTGCTGCTGACGCTGCTGCGCCGCCCCTCGCGACCGGCCCTGAAGGCCTGGTTCGGCGGATTCAGGGAAGGCTGGACCACAGCCTGCGGACCCCGGCGCCCCATGAGGTGGCGTACGGTGTGGCGGCTGACCCGGTTGGGCCGGCCCCCAATCATCTGACAAGCTCGTTCCCGACAGCGGGCGGGCCGCGCGAAGGTCCGGGTCCGTGCCGGGCACACACGGGCCGAGCACCCCGAGGACGAGAGTTTTCCTGGTGACAGAGACGACACACGACGGCGGAGCCGCGGCGGGCGCGGTCCCGCCGTCCGACGAGGGCCGCACGGCGGCGCGGCTCGCCGCGGAGTACGGGCCGTCCGTGCCCGGCGCCCGGCCGTCCGCCGGCGGCGGGTGCGGCCGCTTCCGGCACGCGGAGGAGAGGTACGGCCGTGGCTGAGCCGGAGCGCCGGGACGACCGGCCCACCGTGATCGCGGACGACGTGCACATCGTGTACCGGGTCAGCGGCGCCAAGTCCGGCAAGGGCAGCGCCACCGCCGCGCTCAGCCGTATCGTCAAGCGCGGCGAGGCGCGCGGGGTGCGCAAGGTGCACGCCGTACGGGGCGTCTCCTTCGTCGCCTACCGGGGCGAGGCCATCGGGCTGATCGGCTCGAACGGTTCCGGCAAGTCGACCCTGCTGCGGGCCATCGCCGGCCTGCTGCCGCCGGAGAGCGGCCGGGTGTACACCGACGGCCAGCCCTCCCTGCTGGGCGTCAACGCGGCCCTGATGGGCGACCTCACCGGCGAGCGGAACGTCATCCTGGGCGGTCTCGCCATGGGCATGTCCCGTGAGGAGATCAAGGAGCGCTACCAGGGAATCGTCGACTTCTCCGGCATCAACGAGAAGGGCGACTTCATCAGCCTGCCGATGCGTACCTACTCCTCCGGCATGGGCGCCCGGCTGCGCTTCGCCATCGCCGCCGCCAAGGACCACGACGTCCTGATGATCGACGAGGCGCTGGCCACCGGCGACCGCAGGTTCCAGCGGCGCTCCGAGGAGCGCATCCGCGAGCTGCGCAAGGAGGCCGGCACGGTGTTCCTGGTCAGCCACAGCAACAGCTCCATCCGCGACACCTGCGACCGCGTGCTGTGGCTGGAACGCGGCGAGCTGCGGATGGACGGACCGACCGACGAGGTCCTCAAGGAGTACGAGAAGTTCACGGGCAAGTAGCCCGTGTCGCCCGGGGCCCCGCCGGAACTGCTTCGGCGGGGCCCCGCGTCTGCAAAGGAAACGTCAACTCCGGCCCCGCGCAGGAATCTTGACGCCGATCGGTGTGTTGTTGTGATGTGCAGGACACCCCCGAGAACCTCACTGCGTTGTACAACGTAAGCTGTACTGGTCCCGAAACACGGCAAGTGGGGCGATAATGCGCGACAGCCTCTTCGCGGGCGGCCGCGCGGACGGCCGGGCGGCGTGTCCGAAATAGTATGCATGGGGTCGTCGGTGTAGAACGGGAGATGTGACGGCAATGGCTACGGAAACTCCCCAGCTCAGCGCAGCATGTGCCGTCTTCGCCCGGGGCAGTCGGCGGTGACGGGAACCGATGCGGCCCGCACCGGGGACCCGGAGCGCGGCACGCTCGACAAGGCCGCGGACGAGAACTTCCCCGTGGCCCCCTTCTTCCTGCCCAGGGCCTGGCGCACCGACCTCATGGCCGTCTACGGCTTCGCCCGTCTCGTCGACGACATCGGCGACGGCGACCTCGCGCCCGGCGGCGCGGACGCCCGGCTGCTCGGCGTGCCGGACGCGGCGGCCGAGGACCGGCTCGTCCTGCTGGACGCCTTCGAGGCCGACCTCCACCGGGTCTTCGACGCCACCCCGCGCCACCCCCTGCTGCGCCGCCTCCAGCCGACCGTCCGCCGCCACGCGCTGACCCCCGAGCCGTTCCTCGGCCTGATCGCCGCCAACCGCCAGGACCAGCTCGTCCGCCGCTACGAGACCTACGACGACCTGCTCGCCTACTGCGAGCTGTCCGCCAACCCCGTCGGACGCCTCGTCCTCGCCGTCACCGGCACCTCGACCCCCGAGCGGATCCGCCGCTCCGACGCGATCTGCACGGCGCTCCAGATCGTCGAGCACCTCCAGGACGTGACCGAGGACCTCGGCCGCGACCGCGTCTACCTGCCCGCACAGGACATGAAGCGCTTTCACGTCCGGGATGCGGATCTCGCCACGGCCACCGCGGGCGCGTCGGTGCGCGCACTGGTCGCGTACGAAGCACAACGCGCCCGCGATCTCCTGAATGAAGGCGCCCCTCTGGTGGGTAGCGTCCACGGCAGGCTGAGACTGCTGCTCGCGGGGTTCGTGGCGGGGGGAAGGGCGGCGATCCGAGCGATCGCCGCCGCCGAATACGACGTACTTCCCGGCCCGCCCAAGCCCGGCAAGCTCCAGTTGCTGCGCGAGGCGGGCGTGGCTCTGCGAGGAGAGAGGTGATCCGGACCGTGGAGTCGGAACAGCACGTGTCCGCACCGGTGCTCGCCGCCTACAGCTACTGCGAGGCAGTGACCGGACAGCAGGCGCGCAACTTCGCCTACGGCATCAGGCTGCTGCCGACGCCCAAGCGCCGTGCCATGTCGGCGCTGTACGCGTTCTCGCGCCGTGTCGACGACATCGGCGACGGCTCGCTGGCCGACGACGTCAAGGTGACCCGGCTGGAGGACACCCGGGCGCTGCTGACCCGGATCCGCGAGGGCGCGGTCGAGGAGGACGACACCGACCCGGTGGCCGTCGCCCTCACCCACGCCGCCGGGGCCTTCCCGATCCCGCTGGGCGGCCTGGACGAGCTGATCGACGGCGTGCAGATGGACGTACGCGGCGAGACCTACGAGACCTGGGACGACCTCAAGGTCTACTGCCGGTGCGTGGCCGGCGCCATCGGACGGCTCTCCCTCGGGGTGTTCGGCACCGAGCCGGGTGCCCGGGGCGCCGAACGCGCGGCGGAGTACGCCGACACGCTCGGGCTCGCGCTGCAGCTCACCAACATCCTCCGCGACGTCCGCGAGGACGCCGAGGGCGGCCGCACCTACCTGCCCGCCGACGACCTCGCGAAGTTCGGCTGCTCGGCCGGGTTCGACGGCCCGACACCGCCCGAGGGCTCCGACTTCGCGGGCCTGGTGCACTTCGAGGTGCGCCGGGCACGCGCGCTGTTCGCCGAGGGCTACGGGCTGCTGCCCATGCTCGACCGGCGCAGCGGCGCCTGCGTGGCCGCCATGGCCGGCATCTACCGGCGCCTGCTCGACCGCATCGAGCGCGACCCGGGGGCCGTGCTGCGCGGCCGGGTCTCGCTGCCCGGACGGGAGAAGGCCTACGTCGCCGTGCGCGGACTGTCCGGACTCGACACCCGGCACGTCTCCCGGCGCACCCTCAGGAGGCGCGCCTGATGGACGGCGTGGGAGAAGGCGACTCCGCCGCGGAAATGCGGCACGCAACCCTCCGGCCGGGCACGGCGTCCCTGACTGCGACGGCCTGTCGTGCACGGTTCCAGCGGTGCGACCGGGCCGCAGGGGAGGGTGCACGATGAGCGACGCACAGCGGTCCGGGCCGCCCGCGGGCGCCGGATCGGCGACCGGGCGGGACGCCGTCGTGGTCGGCGGCGGACTGGCCGGGGTCACCGCCGCCCTCGCGCTCGCCGACGCGGGCGTGCGCGTCACCCTGCTGGAGGGTCGGCCCAGACTCGGCGGCCTCGCCTTCTCGTTCCGGCGCGGCGAGCTGACCGTCGACAACGGACAGCATGTCTTCCTGCGCTGCTGCACCGCCTACCGGTGGTTCCTGGAGCGCATCGAGGGGACCGCGCTGGCCCCCTTGCAGGATCGTCTCGACGTGCCCGTTCTCGACCTGGACCGGCCCGCGGGCCGCCGTCTGGGCAGACTCCGGCGCGACGCGCTGCCGGTGCCCCTGCATCTCGGCCGCAGCCTGGCGACGTACCCGCATCTCTCGCTCGCCGAGCGGGCCCGGGTCGGCCGTGCCGCACTCGCGCTCAAGGGACTCGACCTCACCGATCCCGCCCTGGACACCCAGGACTTCGGGACCTGGCTGGCCGCGCACGGTCAGTCGCCGCGCGCCGTCGAGGCACTGTGGGACCTGGTGGGGGTCGCCACCCTCAACGCGGTGGCCCAGGACGCGTCCCTCGGGCTCGCCGCGATGGTGTTCAAGACCGGTCTGCTGTCCGACCCGGGTGCCGCCGACATCGGCTGGGCGCATGTCCCGCTGGGCGAACTGCACGACCGCCTCGCCCGCAAGGCGCTCGACTCCGCGGGCGTCCGTACCGAGGTCCGTACACGCGTCACCTCCGTCTCCCAGAACGAGAACGGGCGGTGGAGCGTTCAGGTTCCCGGCGAGACGTTGGAGGCCGACGCGGTCGTACTCGCCACCGCCCAGCGCGAGGCCCACGACCTCTTGCCGGCCGGCGCCCTCGACGACCCCGGCCGGCTGCTGGAGATCGGCACCGCGCCCATCCTCAACATCCACGTCGTGTACGACCGCAAGGTGCTCGACACGCCCTTCCTCGCGGCCCTCGGCACCCCGGTGCAGTGGGTCTTCGACCGTACGGCCGCCTCCGGGCTGCGCGAGGGCCAGTACCTCGCGCTCTCCCAGTCGGCCGCGCAGGACGACATCGACGCGCCCGTCGCCGCCCTGCGCGAGCGCTACCTGCCCGAGCTGGAGCGGTTGCTGCCCGGCACCCGGGCGGCAGCCGTACGGGACTTCTTCGTCACCAGGGAGCGCACGGCCACGTTCGCCCCCGCCCCCGGCGTCGGGCGGCTGCGCCCCGGCGCCCGCACCCAAGCCCCCGGCCTCTACCTGGCCGGCGCGTGGACCGCCACCGGGTGGCCCGCGACCATGGAGAGTGCGGTCCGAAGCGGTGTGAGCGCGGCGGACGCCGCGCTCGGCGCCCTGGGCCGGCCCCGCCCCCACCACCTCTTCGCCCTCGAGGAGGCGGCCTGATGCTCGATCAGCACGGCCCGGCAGGCCCCCGCACCCCTGGCACCGCAACAAGAGGAGAAACTGTGCCCACTGTGCCCCCGGCCTCGACGGCTGCCGAGGCGGTGGACGTGACCGCGCTCCTGGAGCGCGGCCGAACCCTGGCCACACCGGTGCTGCGCGCGGCCGTCGACCGTCTGGCGCCGCCCATGGACACCGTCTCGGCCTACCACTTCGGCTGGATCGACGCCCAGGGCAACCCCACGGAGGGCGACGGCGGGAAGGCCGTGCGCCCCGCGCTCGCCGTGCTCTCCGCCGAGGTCACCGGAGCCGCTCCCGAGGTCGGCGTGCCCGGCGCGGTGGCCGTGGAACTCGTCCACAACTTCTCGCTCCTGCACGACGACCTCATGGACGGCGACGAGCAGCGCCGCCACCGCGACACCGTCTGGAAGGTGCACGGTCCCGCCCAGGCGATCCTCGTCGGCGACGCCCTGTTCGCCCTCGCCAACGAGGTCCTGCTGGAGCTCGGCACCGTCGAGGCCGGCCGGGCCACCCGCCGGCTGACCGCCGCCAGCCGCGCCCTGATCGACGGCCAGGCCCAGGACATCTCCTACGAGCACCGCGACCGCGTCAGCGTCGAGGAGTGCCTGGAGATGGAGGGCAACAAGACCGGCGCCCTGCTGGCCTGCGCCAGCTCCATCGGCGCGGTGCTCGGCGGCGCGGACGACCGGACCGCCGACACCCTGGAGCGCTACGGCTACCACCTCGGCCTGGCCTTCCAGGCCGTCGACGACCTCCTCGGCATCTGGGGCGACCCGGAGGCCACCGGCAAGCAGACCTGGAGCGACCTGCGCCAGCGCAAGAAGTCCCTGCCGGTCGTGGCCGCCCTCGCGGCGGACGGGTCCGCCTCGACGCGGCTGGGCGAGATCCTCGCCGCCGACGCCAAGAGCAGTGACTTCGCGAACTTCTCCGAGGAGGAGTTCGCGGCCCGCGCCGCTCTCATCGAGGAGGCCGGCGGCCGCGAGTGGACCGCCGAGGAGGCGCGCCGGCAGCACACCATCGCCATCGAGGCGCTGAACGCCGTCGACATGCCCGAGCAGGTACGGGCCCGGTTCACGGCGCTCGCCGACTTCGTCGTCGTACGAAAGAGATGATCACTATCGGTCGAATAGCCCTCGCGTAGTCGCCGGCCGGTGTCGCGGGTAGCGGCACACCGGCCGACGGCGGACCCACAGCAGCACGACTCGTACGACTGCACGAAGGGGAAGCCATGACAGCGACGACCGACGGAAGTCCCGGGGCCCTGCCGCCCCGTGCTGCCGCGGCCAGCGAAACCGACGTCACCATCCCCGCGGCGGCCGGGGTACAAGAAGCCGCCGAAGGCGCCGTGCGGCGCGCCACCGACTTCCTGCTCGCCAGGCAGGACGCCGAGGGCTGGTGGAAGGGCGACCTCGAGACCAACGTCACGATGGACGCCGAGGACCTGCTGCTACGTCAGTTCCTGGGCATCGAAGACGAGTTGACGACCAGGGCGGCCGGACTCTTCATCCGGGGCGAGCAGCGCGAGGACGGCACCTGGGCCGGCTTCTACGGCGGTCCGGGCGAACTCTCCACCACCATCGAGGCGTACGTCGCGCTCCGGCTGGCCGGGGACGCCCCCGACGAACCGCACATGGCGAAGGCGTCGGCCTGGATCCGCGACCGGGGCGGCATCGCCGCCGCCCGTGTCTTCACCCGGATCTGGCTCGCCCTGTTCGGCTGGTGGAAGTGGGAGGACCTGCCCGAACTCCCCCCGGAGATCATCTACTTCCCCAAGTGGGTCCCGCTCAACATCTACGACTTCGGCTGCTGGGCCCGGCAGACCATCGTGCCGCTGACGATCGTCTCCGCGAAGCGCCCGGTGCGCCCGGCCCCCTTCTCCCTCGACGAACTGCACACCGACCCCGCCCGTCCCAACCCGGGCGGAGCGCTGGCCCCGGCGGCGAGCTGGGACGGCGCCTTCCAGCGGCTCGACAAGGCCCTGCACGCGCTGCGCAGGGTCGCGCCGCGCAGACTGCGCCGCGCGGCCCTGAACTCGGCGGCCCGCTGGATCGTCGAACGGCAGGAGAACGACGGCTGCTGGGGCGGCATCCAGCCGCCGGCCGTGTACTCGGTCATCGCGCTGTACCTGCTCGGCTACGACCTCCAGCACCCCGTGATGCGCGCGGGCCTCGAGTCACTGGACCGGTTCGCCGTCTGGCGCGAGGACGGCGCCCGGATGATCGAGGCCTGCCAGTCCCCGGTGTGGGACACCTGCCTGGCCGCCATCGCCCTCGCCGACGCCGGACTGCCCGCCGACCATCCGCAACTCGTCAAGGCCGCCGACTGGATGCTCGGCGAGCAGGTCGTGAGGCCCGGCGACTGGTCGGTCAAGCGGCCCGGACTCCCGCCGGGCGGCTGGGCGTTCGAGTTCCACAACGACAACTACCCCGACATGGACGACACCGCCGAGGTCGTCCTCGCGCTGCGCCGCATCCGCCACCACGACCCCGAGCGGGTCGAGAAGGCGATCGGACGCGGGGTGCGCTGGAACCTCGGGATGCAGTCGAAGAACGGCGCCTGGGGCGCCTTCGACGTCGACAACACCAGCCCGTTCCCCAACCGGCTGCCGTTCTGCGACTTCGGCGAGGTCGTCGACCCGCCGTCGGCGGACGTCACCGCGCACGTCGTCGAGATGCTCGCCGTCGAGGGTCTCGCCCACGACCCGCGCACCCGGCGCGGCATCCAGTGGCTGCTGGCCGCACAGGAGCCGAACGGCTCCTGGTTCGGGCGCTGGGGCGTCAACTACGTCTACGGCACCGGCTCGGTGGTGCCCGCGCTGACCACGGCCGGCCTGCCCACCTCGCACCCCGCGATCCGCCGGGCCGTCCTGTGGCTGGAGTCGGTCCAGAACGACGACGGCGGCTGGGGCGAGGACCTGCGCTCCTACCAGGACAGCAGGGAGTGGAGCGGCAAGGGCGCCTCCACCGCCTCGCAGACCGCGTGGGCGCTGATGGCGCTGCTCGCGGCGGGGGAGCGCGACTCCAAGGCCGTGGAACGCGCCGTCGAGTGGCTCGTGACCACCCAGCGGGCGGACGGCTCCTGGGACGAGCCGTACTTCACCGGCACCGGCTTCCCCTGGGACTTCTCCATCAACTACCACCTCTACCGGCAGGTGTTCCCGCTCACCGCGCTCGGCCGGTACCTGCACGGCGAGCCCTTCTCCGAGGCCGAGGGGGGCTGATGAGCGCCAAGTCCGCCCCGGCCCCGATGCTGATCGCCTGCGCGCTCGGCATCGAGCACCTCGCGCTGCGGACCAGCGACCGCAGCGGCGCGGACGGCCCGGTCACCGTGCTGCGCACGGGCATGGGGCCCAGGGCGGCCGAGCGCTCGGTGACCCGGGTGCTGGCCGAGGCGCCGCTGACCGAGGCCGCCGTGCTGGCCACCGGCTTCTGCGCGGGGCTCGCCCCGGGGATGCACCCCGGTGACCTGGTGGTCGCGGAGGAGACCCGGGACCCGCGCGGAAACGTTCCGTGCGTGGGGACCGAGCTGCTCGTCAAGGAGCTGGTGCGCACCCTGCCCGGACGTACCGTCCACACCGGGCCGCTCATCGGCTCCGACCACGTCGTCCGCGGGCCGGAGCGGTCCGCCCTGCTCGCCACCGGCGCGATCGCGGTCGACATGGAGTCGGCCGCCACGCTCCTGGGCGCCGTACGGGCGGGCGAGCGCCCGGTTGCGGCCGTACGGGTGGTCGTGGACGCTCCCGAACATGAACTCGTCCGGATCGGCACCGTACGCGGTGGAATATCGGCCTTCCGCGTCCTTCGCTCCGTACTTCCCGCTTTTTTCGAATGGCACCGTTCTTTGCTGCTCCCCCGGAGGTGAGCCCAGATGGCCATGCCGCTGCGTCAGTCCATCAAGGTCGCTACATACCTGGCCGAACAGAAGCTCCGCAAGCGGGACAAGTTCCCGCTGATCGTGGAGCTGGAACCGCTCTTCGCGTGCAACCTGAAGTGCGAGGGCTGCGGCAAGATCCAGCATCCGGCGGGTGTCCTCAAGCAGCGGATGCCGGTCGCGCAGGCCGTCGGGGCGGTGCTCGAGTCCGGTGCCCCCATGGTGTCCATCGCCGGCGGCGAGCCGCTGATGCACCCTCAGATCGACGAGATCGTGCGCCAGTTGGTGGCCAGGAGGAAGTACGTCTTCCTCTGCACCAACGCGATGCTGCTGCGCAAGAAGATGGAGAAGTTCACCCCCTCCCCCTACTTCGCCTTCGCGGTGCACATCGACGGGCTGCGTGAGCGGCACGACGAGTCGGTCGCGAAGGAAGGCGTGTTCGACGAGGCGGTGGCGGCCATCAAGGAGGCCAAGCGGCGCGGCTTCCGGGTGACCACCAACTCCACCTTCTTCAACACCGACACCCCGCAGACCATCATCGAGGTGCTCAACTTCCTCAACGACGACCTCAAGGTCGACGAGATGATGATCTCGCCCGCCTACGCCTACGAGAAGGCGCCCGACCAGGAGCACTTCCTGGGCGTGGAACAGACCCGCGAACTGTTCAAGAAGGCCTTCGCGGGCGGCAACCGGCGCAAGTGGCGGCTCAACCACTCCCCGCTCTTCCTGGACTTCCTGGAGGGCAAGGTCGACTTCCCGTGCACCGCGTGGGCGATCCCGAACTACTCGCTGTTCGGCTGGCAGCGTCCCTGCTACCTGATGAGCGACGGGTACGTGCCGACGTACCGCGAGCTGATCGAGGAAACCGACTGGGACAAGTACGGCCGCGGCAAGGACCCGCGCTGCGCCAACTGCATGGCGCACTGCGGCTACGAGCCCACCGCCGTCCTCGCCACCATGGGATCGCTGAAGGAGTCGCTGCGCGCCATGCGCGAGACGGTCTCCGGAAACCGCGAGTGACGTCATGACGGCCATCTCCTTGGGCGTTCCCGAGGTGCCGGCCCGGCCGATCGCCCAGCGGCGTGCGTCGCGGCGGATCGACGTCGGGCCGGTGGCCGTCGGGGGCGGCGCGCCGGTGTCGGTGCAGTCGATGACGACGACGCGGACGTCGGACATCGGTGCGACGTTGCAGCAGATCGCGGAGCTGACGGCGTCGGGGTGTCAGATCGTGCGGGTGGCGTGTCCGACGCAGGACGACGCGGACGCGTTGGCGACGATCGCGCG